>CBFHXO010000010.1:0-3256 GCA_965659815.1 Pseudomonadales bacterium | reverse complement strand
GGCGCGAGACATTGCCCAGCGTTTTAATCATCACTACGGTGAGTGTTTTGTATTACCTGAAGCCTTTGTTGAAGATAATGTTGCGGTATTGCAGGGGCTTGATGGTCGTAAGATGAGTAAGAGTTACAACAATACCATTCCGTTATTTGATACCGAGAAAAAATTAAAAAAATCAATTAACAAGATTAAAACCAATTTACTGGAGCCGGGTGACCCTAAAGCCCCTGACGATTCTACTGTGTTTCAGATTTGGCAAGCATTTGCATCAGCTGAACAAACGGCTGAAATGCGTCAGCAATTTGCTGATGGTATTGCCTGGGGTGAGGCGAAAAAGCGTTTGTTTGAGTTGATTAATAACGAACTTGCTGAGCCGCGCGAGCGCTATCTTGAATACATGAATAACCCTGCCGCAATGGAGGATATACTGCAAGCCGGTGCAAACAAAGCCAGGTCTGTTAGTGTACCTATGCTTCAGCACGTAAGAGAAGCCATTGGCATACGGGCAATGACAGCAGCGCAATAAGCCGTTAGGGCTAAGCATTTTTTGGCTAGTGTTATGAGCGAGGCACTTCACAGTTAGCAGCTGCAACAGTTGATGAAAAAAATGTCTCAGCTAATGGCTCAGGCCGAAAAAGATGTGGTCGAATGATCGCTTGCCAGCGCACCGGTGGTTTTAACCAGCAAAGCGTGGGACGGGTCTCGCATATTGATGTGATTCAGCAACAGCAAATGGTGATGGCACGGCTTGCGCAGCTAAAGCGACGGGGACAAAAATCGCAAGCAGCCGCTGCCAATGTGGCAAGCTGTATGCTAGTGGCAGGCAATGATTGATTTGGTTATTGTGAGGCTTGCGATAAACGCATTGCCTTTGCAAGATTGCAGTTTGACCCTTCTGTGTTCCGTTGTATTCAATGCGCGGGCTAAGCGGTGCTTACCCCATACCGAATTAACCGCCAGCAATACGCTGTTTTTCAAGTCGACGCATTTGGTGTAGTAGTGGTTCAGTATAACCGCTGGGTTGTTGCTTGCCTTTAAAGATTAACGCACAGGCTGCCTGAAACGCGATGCTATTGCCAAGCTCCAGTGCCATGGGGTGGTAACTGCTGTCATTACTATTTTGTTCGTCAACTACAACTGCCATGCGCTTAAGCGTGGTAAGCACTTGTTCATCACTGCAAATATTATGATGTAACCAGTTGGCCACATGTTGGCTTGAAATACGCAGCGTTGCACGGTCTTCCATTAAGCCGACATTATAAATATCCGGTACTTTCGAACAGCCTACACCATCGTTAATCCAACGCACAACATAGCCTAAAATACCCTGAATATTATTATCCAGCTGCTTTTGAATATCATCGTCACTGAGCGAGTTGCGGTCTTCAAGTAATGGCATTTGTACCAGCGTGGGTCGATAGTCTGTGTTGTCCTGATTTTGTAGCAAATTTTGCTGAACACCTAACACATCTGTTTGATGATAGTGCATTACATGCAAGGTCGCGGCCGTAGGCGAGGGCACCCAGGCGCAGTTAGCACCGCTTTTCGGGTGAGCGCCTTTTTTCTCCACCATGCCTTTCATTTCATCGGGCATAGCCCACATACCTTTGCCAATTTGCGCCTTACCCGAAAAGCCACACTGCAAACCAATAGCAACATTGGCAAGCTCATAGGCTTCAATCCAGGCGGCGTCTTTAATTGCGCCTTTAGGAAGCATTGGGCCGGCTTCCATTGCCGTATGTATTTCATCACCGGTGCGATCGAGAAAGCCGGTGTTAATAAAAATAATCCGCTCTCGCGCTGCGTGAATACAGGCTTTTAAATTAAGCGAGGTGCGTCGCTCTTCATCCATAATACCCAGCTTAATGGTATTAGCCGGCAATTCGAGCAGGGTTTCAATACGCGAAAATAAATCGCAGGTAAAAGCCACTTCCTCGGGACCATGCATTTTGGGTTTAACAATATACATGCTGCCGGTACGTGAGTTGTCCAACCGGTTCAGGTTTTTAATATCGTATAAGGCTATGGTAGCGGTGATTACGGCATCCATAATACCTTCGGGCACCGCTTGGCCATAACTATTTAATAGCGCATCGTTCGTCATTAAATGCCCGACATTGCGCACCAGCAGCAAGCTGCGGCCCGATAGTGTCAACGGCTCTCCATTGGGGGCGGTGTATTCGCGATCGGCTTCAAGGCCGCGCTGGACAATTTGGCCGCCCTTATTAAAACTGGTTTGCAAGTTTCCGCGCATCAGTCCAAGCCAGTTGCGGTAAACTAATGTTTTATCTTCGGCATCAACAGCGGCTACTGAATCTTCACAGTCTTGAATAGTCGTGATGGCCGACTCAAGAATAATATCCTGAATGTTGGCGGCATCGTCTTTACCGATAATTCCGTTTTTATCAAATTGCAGTTCAATGTGAAGTTGATTGTTGCATAACAAGATAGCGCTAGGTGAGTTGGCATCGCCGCGATAGCCAGTAAACTGCGCAGTGTTTTGCAAAGCCAGCGATTGTTGTTGAGCATCGGTAATCATCAATTGGCTGTTGCTAACGGTATAAGCAGTTGCATCTTTATGGCTACCACTGGCAAGCGGCACCGCCTGGTCGAGAAACGCACGACTATAGTCAATAACTTTGTTGCCTCGGCTGGCATCATAGCCCTTGGTCGGGGTAGGTGGTTCTATCACATCGCCACCATATAACGCATCGTACAGGCTACCCCAGCGTGCATTCGTCGCGTTTAATGCGTAGCGCGCATTTTTAACCGGCACTACAAGTTGTGGGCCAGGAATTCGGGCAATCGCGTCATCGGCATTGTGTGTTGTAATGGTAAAGTCTTCAACGTCATCAACGATATAGCCGATATCACGTAAAAACTGTAACTGCTCATCACTTGAGTACGATTGATCGGCATGATCGATAAACCACTGGTCAATGTGTTGTTGTAACTCGCTACGACGCGCTAGCAGCGTGGCATTACGCGGCGAGAATTCGTCAACCACGGTAGAGAATAGTTGCCAGAACTCATCGGCGTTTATGGCCAGGTCGGGCAGGATTTCGTTTTCAATTAATCCACAAAGCACCGGCGCAACACTAAGCGTGCCGCGACTTTGGTAGTGGTTGTAATCGTCTTTAGGTGAATCAAAGCCGTTTGCTTGCATGGGTAGTCAACTTATTGGTTGTTTGTCGGGCGATTGTATAGAGTCGCTGAGCGGGGTTGCCGAAGGAGTGCTGTGTTTGACATCGTCAGTATA
>CBFHXO010000009.1:0-44925 GCA_965659815.1 Pseudomonadales bacterium | reverse complement strand
CAGCGAACACAAACCCTGATGAGCTAAACCGTCTCTTAAATCAGGCCGTGAACGGTCCAACTATCTTTGACGACGTAAAGTCGAAAATGACTTTAACGCAAATGATAATGTTTATCATTTGTTTTTTTCAATAACTATGGGTGTTAAACTGCGGCCAGCGCCCGCTTCCCGCAGCGCTAACAGGCGGTAGGTTATTGTAATTTAAAAACTAATTGCTCAATCAGATTGATAGATCAAAGGCTGAATGATCTCAGGAGGTCGACACGTGCCGGCCGCTGTATGGAATTAACAGCTTAATGGGCTATTGGCGCTTAGCGCCCAGCATCACAACGCCAATCACAGCGGGCTTGTCGGTTTCATTATACCAGGCGTGACGCGTGCCATTTTGAATATAGGTATCACCCTGATTCAACACGCGCTTGGCGCCGTTATCCAGCTCAAGCACCAGACTCCCTTCTAGCACAAAACCGTAGTCGATGGTTTCGGTGGTATGCATACCGGGGTTATCTTCCTCGACATGAAACTTATCGCTAACCCCAGCAGCTGCATTTTCTTGCAAATCGTTTTCTTGCAAATCACTTTCTTGCATATCATTGCGCTGCAACATCGCATCCATTTCAGCCTGGGGCGGAAACACCACATAGCGCACCAACACCTCACCAGCTTCGGGCACCGAACCTAATTTAGTTTCGGCCAGATCAGCAGTACCATCGGAAATCACCGGCGCTGGGTCAAACCAGGTTTCACCCATTTCAAAGTTGCCCATTTGCAGGCGATGCGGCGATTCATCATCGCACTGAAAAACCGCTTCACCTGCAGCGTTAACGCCGGTAACCAGCCTGCGCATCAAGCGGTTTCCAGGCTATTCAAATAATGCTCACGCACTTTTAATTTATGCAGCTTTTCACTGGCGTTGCGCGGCAATGGCGCATCGGCAAATAAAATTTTGCGCGGTACTTTGTACCCTGCAAGTCGGCTTTGCAAAAATTCGCGCAGCTGTGCTTCGCCAGTGCTTGCACTATCGGGGTGCTCCGGCAACAGGTAAACCATCATCACCATTTCTTCGCCCAGCGCATCATCGGGCTCACCAAACACCACGCACTCATGCACAGGGTCGAGGTCATAAGCCACTTGCTCTATTTCACCAGGGTAAATATTTTCACCCCCGCGAATCACAATTTCTTTTATACGGCCGGTGATATGGACAAAGTTTTCATCATCGACGTAACCAATATCGCCCGATTTCATCCAGCGCCCCTCATCAAAGGTGGCCTTGTTGGCATCGGGCTTTTGCCAGTAACCAGGCGTACAGGTAATACCGTACATCTCTATTTCACCAGGCTGCGGTCTTGGCAATACATTACCGTCGAGGTCAACGCTACGCATTTGCATAATGGGTGATAACAGGCCAGAGGCATACGACTTATAATCAAAAATCGCACCGCTTTGGGTGCTGGCGACCGCCAGTGTCTCAGTCATACCGTAACCAGCAGAGCGACTGGGGTTGCCACATTTTTCATTAATCAATTCAGGCAAACCCGACGGCGTAGCCGCGCCAGCACCGGTCACACGAATTAATGAATCGGTATCGTGATTATCAAACTCGGGGTGGTTCAGTAAATCCTGCACAATCGCGGGCACAGAACTTAAACTGGTTACGCGCTCCGCCTCAATTAACTGCATGGCTTTTAGCGTATCCCACTTATACATCATTACCACTTTTTGCCCGGTCGATAATGGCAAGTGAAACCCGCTCAATAAACCGGTAGCATGAAACAGCGGTACGGTAAGCAATGGCGTTTCAATCGTTGCTCCACCCTTGAACTCGCGTGCACCTTCAAAAGACATCACTAAAAAGCCGGTAAACATCATATTAAATAGCGATTGGCAAACCGCAATATGCCGATGACGCACGCCTTTAGGAAAACCGGTGCTACCCGAAGTATAAAGAATTAAGCAATCGTCCTCGGGTTTTGGCTCCGCTACTGTATATTCGGTGTCTGTCACGCCTGCGAGAAGGTCATCAAAACCGATAATCTTTTTAGTTGCGTCGCTTTCATCACCGGTGACTACAATAAAATCTAGCGCCAGCGAATCGAGCTTATCGTCGATTAATGCAAATCGTTGCGGGTCGCAAAAAAGGGCTCTAGCACCACAATCATCAATGGCGTAGGTTAGTTCTTCGGTTTTACCCCAGCTATTAATCGGTACAACAATAGCACCGATTAATGTTGCAGCAGCAAAACCAATAATCCATTCGGGACAATTGCGCTGAGCAATAGCGACCCGATCACCAAAGGCAATACCCTGCGCCTGCAAAGCAGCGGCACAAGCATCTACCAACTGGTAAAACTGTGTGTATGTATAGCGTCTGCCCTCGTAAATCACAAATTCGGCATCGCCATGACCTCGACCATTTTGAATAATCTCAACAGAGTTCTTAGGCGCATGCTTATAGGCTTTATAGGTAGAACCATCGATAGTGTAGTCTTCGGTTTCAAAAAAACCTTCGGGGCCAGTCAGCTCCAAGACTTTTTCATTGATGGCCGTTGCGGTTAACGTCATGAAACTCTCTCTTTAGTTATTGTGATCAGATAAAAACTGCTAAGCAATATACGCTTTTGCATCCAGGTCTACACAGTGTTGCAAATGCCGTTGAATCATTGTTAAAAACATTGCATCGCTGCGCTCATCGGCTTCAGAAAAGCAGGCGCCTAAAATGGTAATCATTAACCCATGCATCGCCTGGGCGCAATAGAGCTTCCAGCAGGTGGAAGCATCAATGACAACGCCTTCGCTGGCCAGCAACTCGGCGTATTCGGCCACTAAATCGCGCTCAATCTTGCGTCGGTCTTCGATATCAACACTACCACCCATAAAATAAGCAAGGTCGGTGAGCGGCGTACTTGCAGTAATGGTTTGCCAGTCGACTGTCCACGCCTCATTATCGGTAAATAAAATATTCTCGCTACGAAAATCACCATGTGCCAACGTTTTAGGACCAGCGTATGACATCACAAAATCACTATGGTGATTGACGTAGTAGTCACCAAAGCGCTGGCATTCCTCGTTAATTCCGTGACCAAAACGCTCAAGAAATATTGGCCAGTTTTGCTGCAGCAACTCCTGCCCAAAAGCGCCGCCATCATCGCGAGCAGCAGTCATAATAAAATCAACTCTGGCAAGCTCGGCATCACCGTAAAATGCAGCTGCAAGTTTTGCCACTTCGCTCATCGCCAATCGGGTACGCTGTGGTGACTCACCGATAAATTGACTGCCCGGTTCAGCGGGGCTTAAATCTTCCATTAACAGGATAAAACTGGCGCGGTCTTCGCTTAACAGATTGGCGTAAATATCGGGCGTGCGCATGGCAGTTTTAGCTGCCAGCTGCTGGTAAAACATCACCTCGCTATAATAGGCGCCGCGCGCGCCGGCCATTGCACGCGCTGTTTCATCCGCCGCTGGCAGTTTCGCGATAACGGTTGCCGGTGCATCTTCACTTGCATCACTGTAAGTTAATTCAAAGCGCGCGTTGTCACCCATTTTACCGGTGCCAATCATGCTGTAGCTGGCGCTGCTGACTTCGCCAGCCGCAAGATGGCCAGAGCACCTCAGCGCTTGAGTTAGCCATTGCGGGGTTATTTTGGCCGGGTCGGTGATAAGTTCTAACATCAGTGCAGACGGGTCCTGAATTTAAAATAGAGGCTTTACAGCTGCGCATGGTGCCGGTTTTTGGCCCGGAATTCTGTTAAAGGCTGGTAACACATAGCAGCAATGGCGATTAAGCCATCGACTAGTCGAATGGCGTTAACCCAGCTCCAGAAGATGAGCAAAGCGTTTTAACGCCTGCTCACGGCGACTGGGGATATGCTCAGAGGGCCAGCCCTCAACTGCTTCGTAGTGTTTTAGCGCTGCTTTGGCAATAGAAACCTTATGCACTTCATTGGCGCCGTCAACCAGCGGCGCCATTCTTGCTGAACGGTACATCATTTCCAATGGCATATCGGAGCTATAACCCAGCGAACCATGCACCTGTAACGCGCGATCGATCACCTTATATAGCACATCGGCGTTATAGACTTTGGCCATCGCAATTTCGGTACGTGCAGAGTGATGCCCACCCTGGTCCATTTGCCAGGCAGCTTTAAGCGTAAGTAGTTTGGCAGTTTCAAGCTCAATACGCGATTGGGCCACATAGTCTTGCACCATTTGATGCTTGGCATACGGTTTGCCAAAAGAGTAGCGCGACTGGGTTCGCTCACAGAGCATATCAAACGCACGCTCGGCTTCGGCGATCCAGCGGGTCGCGTGATGAATGCGACCTGGGCCAAGCCTAACCTGCGAAAGAATAAAACCACCACCCACATCGCCAATCAGGTTATCTTTTGGCACGCGCACATTGTCCAGAATAATTTCTGCGTGATTACCGTTGGCACCGAATTCGCAATGGGGATGGTGCATAGTGGGTATGTCGCGAAACACATCCATGCCTGGCGTGCCTTTTTCCACAATAATCATTGAGCAACGCTGATGCACCGGCGCATTGGCGTCGGTTACACACATAAAAATAATAAAATCAGCGCGTGAGGCATTGGTTATCATCCATTTGCGGCCATTAATCACCCACTCGTCACCATCAAGTACTGCAGTGGTTTGAATTTGGGTGGGGTCAGTACCGGCAACCCACGGCTCGGTAATGGCAAATGCACTGCGAATTTCGCCGCGCAGGTTTGGCCATAGCCACTTTTCTTTTTGCGCCTCGGTACCGCCCTCAGCCAGCAATTCTGAATTGCCCGAGTCTGGCGCCATATTGCCAAATACCTCTTGCGCAAATGGGCAACGACCGGTAACCAGATTCATTAATGCCAGCGGCAACTGGCCAAAACCCTGCCCGCCCAGCGCTTTTTCTAAGTGGCAAGCCCACAACCCCTTTTCTTTCACCTTTTGCTTTAGCGGTGCAAGAACTTCGTTATCCCAGGTTGTTTCATCAAATTCAGCCTGAATGGGTTCTAGTGGAATCAGCTCGTTATTGACAAAATCGCTGGCCCAGTCGAGCTTTTGTTGAAATTCGGGTTCGGTACTAAAATCCCATGCCATAACGGGCTCCTGTTGATTTAACAATTATCATTTTATTTAGTTTGCTGGGGCTTAAACTGGGGCTCAATACTGACCAGCCAAAGCAATAGCGATTGTAAAAAGTCGCAGCTAGCCATAACTACTCAGCATTGCTGGCGCGCCGCAACCACACAATGGGAATATGCCTATCGGTTTTTGCGCGGTACTGCTGTTGATGCGGGTTAATGGCATATATAGACGGCAACAATTGCTCGCACTCTTCAACCGTTAGGTCTTCGGCTGTGGCATCAAAGCGCTCACGACCGAGTTGCACCTGGCACTGAGGTCGCGCCTTTAAATTATGGTACCAGGCCGGGCGAGTAGCCAGACCACTATTCGACGCCGAAATTACCACCGAGTCTTTATAAGGGTAACAGGCAATAGGCACGGTGCGTAGCTTGCCACTTTTACGCCCAACCGTGTCTACTAGTGCAATATCAATGGGCCCCATACGCGCTGAAATGCGCCCACCGCTCACCCGATATAACCAGCCATGCAATTTACCAAACCATTTCCAGTTCATTGTTCAACACTCGTCTCGATTTGTAGTCGCTATTTACTCGTCCTAACGTTAGTCGCCCCAAACGCTAATCGTCCCAAACGCCGAAGCTATCCATCATATCGCGGTAACGCTCCATAGCTTTGAATTTTACTTCGAGCTGGGTGTGGTCTTCACCCTCTTCTACCCAAAAAGCACGGCCCCAGGGTGAGGGTGTCCACGGTAGAACGCTGGCGTGGTAACTGCCATGAGAATCTAACGAATCAATAAAGTCCTGAGTAATTAACTCCATTGGGCTTAACACCAAATCAAAGGGCTGGTCATACAAATCGTACTCTTTGCGGTAGGCAAAAATCTGATTAACAATGTCAGTAATGCCTTTATTATCTTTTGGCACGCCTAACCAGCCATCATTGCGCGCGGCGCGCCGCAGTGCCGCTTTACTGGCGCCGCCCACCCAAACCGGGACTTTTTCTGTGGGCCTGGGCGACATAATGACATCGTTATATTGATAGAACTCACCTTGATGAGCAACTTTTTCGCCACTATGCAATTGATGCATACATTGAATCACTTCATCGAGCCGGCGGCCGCGCGATTTAAAATCCATACCCAATAAATCAAATTCTTCTTTTACCCAACCGGCCGATACGCCACAGCGCACACGGTTATTGGTAAACAGAGCGGCCGCGCTGGTAGCGCGCGCAACGGTAAACGGGTCACGCAGTGCGGCAAGGTAAATATTGGTTGCCAGTTTCAGCTCAGTGGTTGCAACCCCCATAGCGGTCAGCGTCACCCAGGGGTCAGGCCAGGGGTTGGTATCGGGCCACCAGACATCGCCGTCATCAGTATAGGGGTATTTTGCCTCGATTTTAGTGGGGTAAATCAGGTGATCGGGTACGGTAATACCCTCAAAGCCTAGTTCCTCGGCCTTTTTAGCTATTTCGATAAATTGATCAACTTCGGTGGTGTTAACCAGTGAAACCCAATAGCGCATTCTAATCGACTCGCAGTTTGCTTAGCTTTGCGAGACATTATCACCGATTAGGCAGGTGGTTGAATTACAGTTTATTGGGGATAAATGCCAACATGCCGCCCAATATACCCGTCTTTTTATTCGCGGCGAGCCTACCGCTGTTTGTATTGCGTTGGGCAATGACTGCGACTGACACTTTTATCCCGCAGTGCAAGGTGTTTGGTTTTGCGACCACTGACCCGCGCCCGCCAATTGTTAAAACTACTGCGCTTTAATTCGCTGCGCATAAGATTAATCACTTCAGCTTCACTTAAGCCATATGTGGATCTAATGGCCTCAAACGGTGTACGGTCCTCCCAGGCCATTTCAATAATCCGGGAGCGGGTTTCGGCACAATGGGTATGAAGAGCAGTCATTTAACAGGCACTTTATCCACAATAGTCATTATTCGAAAGACGATTTCATGAGCTTATCGTTATCGCTGAAAAACTTGATTTCCAGTTTCAAGAATATACGCAAAATATGTTTCAGCAGATCTTTAGCGCCGACCTTGTCACTGCCGTGGCGGTAAAACAGCATTATAAGGACATTAATTCCTTTTAACGTGAGTGATGCCTACCCCTATGAAATCATTCTAAAAATACAGACTTCTTAAAAAAAACATGATTGCAAAATAAAAATATTTCGTGATAAAGCGCCATCGAGCTCAGGAATAAGTATGTCAGATTCGCCACAAAACGAAGCGCAAGATAATGCTGATCTGCCCGCCGGACTACTGGCCTGGCTAAGCGAAGAATTTTCAGGCAATATCACCCGAATGGAACGGCATGTGGCGCGCCGCGAGGCCTGGGTTGTTGATATCACCCAATCCGATGGTTCAGTAATTGAAGGGTTTTTACGCATCGATCGTGCGCCACGCGAGAACTCAACCGTATCACTTCGTCGTGAAGCCGAAATCTGCCGAGTACTGCCCGAACTGGGCATTCCGGTGCCCGCCCTACTGGGCTGGAACGAACCCCACCACGCCGCACTGTTTAGCCGCGTACAGGGGCGCGCTGATATACACAACCTGAAAGATACCGAACAACAGCGCAAAGTCATGGAAGACTTTATCGACATCATTGCTCGCCTACATCAAATTGATGCTGGCAGTTTAGGTATCGATGAGCATCTTGGCGACAAACCCGATACCCCCGCTCGCTGCGCATTAGATGACCTTGACCGCCAGCTTTCATCTTTTGCCTCTTTTGTTGAACATTATGTCGACCCACTAATGACTTATTCGGTGCAATGGCTACGCCGCCATGTACCCAAACAGGTCGACCGGGTTTGTCTTGTGCAGGGCGACACCGGCCCGGTTAACTTTATGTTTGAGGGCAACAAGGTTACTGCTATTGTCGATTGGGAATGGGGACATTGGGGAGATCCCATGGAAGACCTTGGCAATATTTGCGTTCGGGAGCTGTGGAACCCAAGTGGGGGTTTAACCGGTTTATTTAAACGCTATGAACAAGCATCGGGCATTCCCTATAACCGCTTTGCCGCCCAGTATTATCGCATTCAACAAAATGTGCGCGGCATGATTCCAATTCACGCGGCCTGTAAGCACATGCCACCCGGCCAATCTTATGCCTGGTATCTTTGCTACCGTTACCTCGGTGATCGCACCACCTGCGAAGCCCTGGCCGATGCCATGGACATTGCCATTGAGCGCCCAAGCATGCCGGACGATAGTAAAAAAAGCGTGATATCGAGAGCGGCTGTCGCGCATATACACAGCGATATTATGCCTGCAGTTGATACTCCAATTGCGCAGTCGCGCGCAGACGATATAGTCATTTTAATTGAGTGCATGGAGAGGCAACAACGCTTTGGCGACCAATTAAAATCCATTGAATGCCAAGAAATATCGCAACTACTCGATACGCAGATTAACGATTTTAATTCTGCGTTAAAGCAACTTAACGATGCGATACTGGCAGAGCGGCTGGACGATAAAGCACTGATACCGTATTTAGCGCGCAAGGCCTATAGAGATGAATGGCTGCACTGGCCTGTGACACGGCTGTATCCAGACAGGGTCTGGTCTGCATTGGATTAAATGCTAAGCGTTACTGAATCATCGGCAAGGTAAACGCAACGCTACCCATCGCGTGATTACCGGTTGCAACTGCAGCGGTAATATCAACCTGTATAAGACATTCATCGCCAACCGTTTCTTTACCGGTAACGGTGCCGCGCATTTGCATCACATGGCCAGGTACTGCCTGCACACCCAGGCGAATCTTGATATTCTTAAGTACCGCCTCTGGCCCCGCCCATTCTGAAACAAAACGGCCTACATAGGCGTTGGTTGAAAATATATTAAAAAAGATATCCGGCGCACCCTGTGCCTGGGCGAAGTCCCGGTCGTGATGCATTGGCATCCAGTCGTGGGTGGCTAGCGCGCCTGACACTATCGCTGTCGTTGTCACATCAATATCCAGCGGGGTAATTTCATCACCTACGTTTATATCGGCTGCCTGTAAAACTGCGGTTGCACTCATGGGGCTGCTCCTGCCGCCGATTCTGTCGGCTCTACGGTTGATACAGGATTAAACTTAAACAGCGTGGAGCGTTGTCGACCCACCAAATTGCCATGCTGGTTAGTAAACGTTGCAACAAAGCTAATAAAGTAACCTGGGCCCAGGCTGGTTTTTTTGCGCGCTGAAACCGATTCGAGGTGCGCGTTGGAATTCACTTGGTCACCCAGCCGTAACTCGCGTTCAAATTCCATTTCAGAATTTGTCATTACGTTACCGATATACCCTCCCTCATCAAGTAAGGCGAGCGGACCATGGGTTTCGACTTCTGTGGTGTAGCCACCGCGTACCGATTCGGCATCCAGCTTTGGCCGCGGCATAGTCCATACCGGCATCATCGCTGGCGGCGCAATAATATCGCCATGCCGTGTTGACCTTGCAAAGGCTTCATCTTGGTAAAGAGGGTTAAAATCGCAAAACGCGTCGACCCAATGAGCAATCATCGGCCTGTTAACTTCATTTACCGAACGACCTGCGCTTGCTATCGGCGTACCAATTAATTGTTGTAAACGCTCACGCAGCGCATCGTGTGGTTCTACTGCCATCAGTGCATTACCTGTATTGCAAAATAAGCCATCTCTGTGATCGGTAATTATCTCTCAACGATCGCAAAGAAGGCTAAATTTTTTGACAGCAAATCCGCTTAATACGAGCAGGATAATCTCATTTAACAAAAGGGGTCAGTCATTTGAGGAGTCAGTCATTTGAGGAGTCAGCAATTAAAGGCGGCACAAAGGCCGTTCCGGCACGTCAGGCAATGTTTGCTGGCGATCCTGTGCCAGCCTAAACCCAAGCCCACATACGAACACATGGTTGCTGCCGAAAAAACTAAGAAGGTTGCGATCGTTGCCGGCATACGGGAACAGATCACTATCCGCAATACCATGGTCAAAGACAATACTTACTGAGATGAAACTACGGCTTAAATTTTAGAGCTTGACACCATAGTCACCTGTTAGGCTCGCCCTTTCGAAGCGATCTCAACGCGCTCTCGCCACTCATTTATGGAGGGGTACTTATCAATAATTGCCTTGCCCTCGCTGTTTTGATAAATCCACTTCACCTGCGAGAATACACTTATATCGGCTAGTGACAAATAATCGCCAAGCAAGAAAGCTTTTCCTTCCAGGTCCGCAGATATTGCTTGCATATGACGATCTATGTCTTTTAATGCCGCCTTCTCCGACTTCCGACCTACACCTTGTTTATCCAATATCTTCAACGTCGATTTAGCAACAAATTTTGAGATTATCCAACGCCATAAACCTCTATCATTTTTCGCTAATTCATTGGCCCAATAATGCTTGTTATGAGGTAACCAGCGAAGCTTCATCATATAGAAGTTCAAGCTTTCATCCGCCCAGTCTTCATACAAGTGACATTTAGAAAACAATTTTGGTTCTTGCGGAATTAAAGGGGGCTCAGGAAATTTTTCTTCCAAGTAATAAGCAATCTCAGTGGAATCATCGATAAATATCCCTTCATGCTCAATTATCGGAAGTTTCGAGGTTGTCGAGTATTGCTTCACAGTATTTGCTTTTGATAGTGGGACCTCAACAATTTTGTACGGCACATTCTTTATCTTCAGGATGAGCGCAACTTTAGTACAAAACGCGGATAACTCATACTGGTATAGCTTGATCACGATAAAGGTCTACGTATGCCTAACGCCGCGATGTGGGGCGGCCGAAACAGAGCGAAACGGCGTGTAGGCAGTCCCACACCATTGCTTTGTTATGCGATTTTTGATCCGTTTTCACTGGCATTACCTTTTAGCTGAAGCTGGGTGCGCCATTTTCATATAAACACCACCTTGTTTAAGTTCGGCTAGCATCTGGTTTAGCCGCTTTTGTTTTGTTGCTTTTTGCTTTGCCTGATTAATCCAGCCAATGTAATCGTTTTGCTGATAAGCAGGTCGTTCGAGATAATCTTGCATTAAAGCATGATCTTCTAATGCTGCTTTCACGAAAGAAGGCATGGGGTGCCTATCTCTCTGTAATTTTGAAAAGTCTCTAGCCATAGCTCTATACCTGACTGGTCGCATAACATTTGTAAATAGCGCATGCGCGTTTTGCCGCCCAGCACAAAATATAAACGACCTTAACTGACTGTTTTAAATGGTTATTTTCGATTTGCTTCATTCCCTCGTACCATAAAGAGCGCGCACGCCTTATCCAACTTGGGTTCTTCTCGAAAACTACCGTAACACTTTCCTTATTCTTTGATTTTGTATGATTTAGGGCGTGAACGCCAGCAGAAAGAACACATACCCCAGCCGCACTAGCGCTGCTTATACTGAATTAGGCAGTGACTGTGAGTGATACCCTTGTCTTTTAAAGCGTTATGCTTGATTTTAAGCCCGCCTACCTGCTCACTCCAGCTTTTAAAACTGGTTGGCTTTAACCCGCGGCGTATCAGCGCAATCACTTCGGCTTCGCTTAGCCCGTAAGCGCTATAGATTGCGCCAAAAGGCGCGCGGTCCTTCAAGGCACTCAATAATACGTGAAAGGGATTTAGGGTAGTCGATATCAAGGTTGGATAAGCGGCGAGTAAGCCGTTAATGCCAATGTGCATTCAGAAAAAATAAAAGTCAGGAAATCGACGTGAAATAGAAATTGGTGGAGCTAAGCGGGATCGAACCGCTGACCTCAACACTGCCAGTGTTGCGCTCTCCCAGCTGAGCTATAGCCCCATAACCTTTACTGATAAACCAGTCGATAACCCGGGCGGGCTATCATGGAAACGGACGGCCATTTTAGCGATGCCGCCCCGCCAGTCAAGCCCCAAGCACGGGCTTTTGACCGAATCATTTCAATTTATCTCAATTTAGCGCCCGATACGCTTTTTCAAGACTTTTGGCCTGCTTTTTAGACACACCACCCAGCACCTCTATACCATTTCGCAACCGCGCCCGAGTCATATCCGAACCCAGCAAGGCCATCGCATCCATCACCGAAAACGACGCGGTACTGCCAGATACCGCAATAAATAACGGCGCCAAAAAGTCTTTTAACTTTATATCTAATCCATCGGCAAGCGACTTTAACTCGGCAAATAGATTATCACGCTGCCAATCTGCCAGCGCCTCCAGGCGCCATAACGCAAATTGCAGCACCTTTAGCTGCTCGGCACTTTCTAACTTTAACTCAGCAAAATGCGCGGCTTTAATGTCCAACACCCCCGAACCTAAAAACGCAGTTTTGGGAATAAAATCACTCAAGGTGTCCATACGCTGCTGCACATGCGGCAATACATTTAAAAGCATTTCGCGATTTAAGCCCCACTCAATCAATTTATCGGCTAGCTGCTCTGTGCTTAACGACTCGCGAATCCACAAACCGTTTAACCAGCTGAGTTTTTCCAAATCGAAAATCGGCCCACCCAATGATACCCGCTGAATATCAAAGGCAGCTAACATCTCTGTTAGCGAAAACTTCTCGCGCTCATCGGGCATAGACCAGCCCATACGACCCAAATAATTTACCACCGCTTCGGGCAAATAACCCATACGCTGGTAGTACAAAATACTGGTAGGGTTTTTACGCTTGCTTAGCTTGCTTTTATCGGGGTTGCGCAACAATGGCAAATGGCAGAGCACCGGCATATCCCAGCCAAAGTATTCATACAATAACTGATGCTTGGGTGCTGAGTTAATCCACTCTTCACCTCTTAGCACATGCGTTATTTCCATTAAGTGATCGTCAACCACGTTGGCCAGATGGTAGGTGGGCATACCGTCAGACTTCAACAAAATTTGTGCATCAACTGCTGACCAGTCGAGCTCAATTTCTCCGCGCAATAAATCAGCCACCATGGATTTGCCACGATCTGGCACCTGCATACGCACAACAAAAGGCTTGCCATCGGCCTCACGCTGCTGCTGCTCTGCTTGACCTAAAATAAGATCGGCCGGTTTTAAGGCACGGTTTTCACCCGAGGCTTTTATCGCTGCACGCAACTGGTCCAGCTCTTCGGGGCTACGGTAGCATTTAAACGCATGGCCGCTATCAATTAGCTGCTGCGCATACTGCTGGTAAATATCGCCGCGCTCGCTTTGCCGATAGGGGCCAAACTCACCGCCCTTATCAGGCCCTTCGTCCCAGTCCAGCCCCAGCCAGCGTAGCGAATCAAAAATCATTTGCTCCGACTGCCCGGTGCTGCGCGCCTGGTCGGTATCTTCGATACGCAACACAAACTGACCACCGTGCTGGCGGGCAAAGCAGAGGTTAAATAGCGCAATATAGGCGGTGCCCACATGCGGGTCACCGGTGGGAGATGGAGCAATTCGGGTTCTTACGGTCATTGGCAACGAATACTGTATTGGAGATCAAAGAGCGCAAATTATACGGTATGTCGGCTTAAAAATTGGTATAAACAACTGCGCAAAGTCATTTGTTGGCAAAACTTATTTGTTGGAAAAAGTCACTGCTTGGCCAATTTCTCTTCATTCCCCTCAGCTTTAAAACCAATGATTAACCAGGCCAGGCCGCTACCCAACACCGTGGTCAGCAAGGCCATCATCTGCAGCAAGCGCGCGCTGTCTACGCCTGCCAAAGCAAAGGCAATGGTCAGGCCCAGCATCAGCAACATACCTATATTCTGGATAAAATTACTGGCAGCAATCACCCCACCAATTTTGTCACCGCTGGCCCTTAATTGTATAAAGGCATTCATCGGTACAATCAACAGTGCCGAGGCCACACCCATAGTAAAATACGCTAGCGCAAAAGCCGCAGCACTGCTTAGCAGCGTGAGCGACCATAGCCCCAGCGACAAACCCGCCACCCCCAGCGGCACCAGCATAAAGAGAATACCACCTTTAGAAAAACGACCCACAAAATAAGCACCTACCCCAATACCAATAGCCGTCGATGCCAAAACACCCTGGATAACTGCGGCATTTTCAATGCCCGCATGCGCCTTGGCAAAAGCCGGAAACGCCGCCAGCATGCCCTGCCCCACCGACCAGAACAAAGCCAATAGCAGCACCGGAATCAAGACTTCACGGCTTGCCAGTACATTCACAATTTTGGGTGCAGCGGTTACGGTGTTGTTGGCATTTTCAATGGACGGCTCAGGCAATACCGCGATTTGATACGCGCTGTATAACTGTACCAATGCCAAACCCACCAGCACTAACCCCAATGGATACATACTGGCTGTCACTGCAGATTTATCATCAGGCGCGGCGGGATACAGATATTCGAACCCCAGTGAAAATACCACCGTACCCAGCAATATACCCGCAATCACAATCGCCTGGGCCAGACCATTGGCTTCGGGCAAACTGTGCTCGCCAAAATACACTTTTAAATACGAAAGCTTTGCCGGCGAATAAAAAGCTGACTGCACCGCCATAAGCAATGTCATCGCAAAGGCCGGCCAAAACCAGCCAAGCCAATAAAACAAGGTAATAATGAGGGTTAAAGCCAGCGAACACCAGGCGGTAAATTTAATCATTGTCGGCTTGGCGGTGCGATTAGCAACACGACCTATAGGCACAACTAATAAAATATAAGGCAGCAGTATTAAGCCATTAATAATGGCAATAAGGATAATTTGCTGAGAACCATCATGAATTTTAAAGACCGTATTTTGAATGGTGATTTTATGGCCCAGGTCAATTAGCGCATTTAGAAATATCGCCAGATAAAATGCCGGGGCACCGGTCGTTTTTAGAATTGCTGTCACGGCTATGACGAACCTGTGAAAAAGAAACGCACAAACCGAGACTATACACCAGTGCCGAACGACACGCGAACAACATACGAAAACCACAATAGCGGGACTCACCGCCAAAACGACAAACGGCCGATTAAGCTGCGTTAATCGGCCGCTGTAAAAACTGTGATACCAGGGAAAAGACTAAATGCTAAAAACCTAAATCGTCCATACCCAATTGGTCTTTTAGCAATTGCACCTCAAGCTTTTCTTCAAGCTTGCGACGAATATCGGTCGACTTGGCAAAAATCACCTTTCCCGTACTCTTCGCATCGTCTGTCTCGTCGTCTACTTGATCGGTGACCAATTCAGCGCCATCAACCAGACCATCATCAAGCGCCATGCTTAATTCATTGGCCTGATCTGCACCGGATGTATTGGAAAACGTTTTTTGTCTGTTATTTGCTTGTCCAGCCATGCCCTAAACCCTCTTTTAATGTCATTAATTATGGGTAAATCAAAACGCAAAGCGAAAACTCAATCTCAAATCAAATTCAAAATTGCCTGTTAATACCCGACAAATCAGCCAGGCATATCGAATACGCACAACAGCGGTACCTCTTAAGCATAGACCGCTGAATTATTGAACAAAAGAAATATGACAGTAAATAGAGGGGTTAGAAAGAAATCGTTCTAAAGAACAAGGCACAATAACCAAAAGTTATTTCCATTGACCTAAGATGGCATGGCAGCAGTCACCGCCAGCCCAACTAAGTTAATTCGTAAGGCCAGGCAGTAGCGGCGGTAATGATTGAGAAATGCGAAGGTGGTTTTAAATATCAATAACTTATCGTTACTACTACAGCACCAGCCGACGAACATCGGCAAGTACCGCTGAGAGAAAAGTAAAAAAGCGTCCGGCATCGCCACCATTAACCGCTCTATGATCGTACGAGAGCGACAGCGGCAACATTTTTCGGGGCTCGAGTTTGTCGCCCACATAAACGGGTTTTATCTGCAGCTTTGATACACCCAAAATGCCTACCTCAGGGGTATTAACAATGGGCGTAAAACCGGTACCACCAATACCGCCCAGGCTTGAAATGGTAAAACAACCGCCCTGCATTTCATTAGGTTTTAACTTGCGCTCTTTAGCCTTGGTTGCCAGCTCTAAAATCTCTACCGATAAATCCCAAATGCCTTTGCTGTCGACATCGCGAATAACTGGCACCATTAAACCGGCTGGCGTATCCACTGCCATACCAACGTGAACATAGTTTTTATAAACAATCGATTCGCCATCGCTACCCAGCGATGCGTTAAAGGCCGGGTTGGCGCGCAATGCAGCGGCAATCGCTTTCATCAAAAACGGCAATGGCGTAATTTTAATACCGCGCTTTTCCATTTCGGGTTTTAGCGAGCTTCTAAATAATTCCAGCTCGGTGATATCGGCTTCATCAAATTGCGTCACATGTGGCACGTTTAACCAGCTGAGATGCATATTTGCCGCAGTCACTTTGTGCAATTTGCTCATGGGCTGAATATCGACTTCACCAAATTGCGAGAAGTCGACCTCGGGCACTGCGGGTATTGCGCCGCCAACGCCTTGTGGTTCGTTAACTGCTTTTTTAACAAAGGCGTGCAGGTCTTCTTTTGCCAGTCGACCACGCGGGCCTGTGCCAGTGACCCGGCTTAAATCAACGCCTAACTCTCGCGCCAACTTTCGTACCGCAGGGCCTGCATAGACATCGGTTTTACGCCGTCTATCGCCAGCAGCATTTGCATTACCGGAATTAGCGGCAGCGGGTACTGGCGCGGCGGGCGCCGGTTTAGCCGCTGGTTTTTCTTCACGAGCAGCAGCAGGTGCTGCTGCTGGCTGTTCAGGTGCTTGAGCCTGTGCCTGTGCCTGTACTTGTACTTGTGCTTGCACTTCAACTTCGGCCACAGGATCGCCTTCGGACAGCGAGTCACCTTCGTTAATATGCAAACTCACAATCACGCCACTAACCGGCGAAGGTAATTCCATTGATGCCTTGTCAGACTCCATAACAACAATGCCATCACCTTCATTAATGGTGTCACCAGGGCCAACCAGCACCTCTATTAGTTCAACCGCATCGGCGCCACCTAAATCGGGAACAACAACGGTTTGCACTGTTGCCGCAGCAGGCTCGGCAGCTGGTGCGGCAGCCTCTGACTCCACAGAGCTTTCTTCTACTGCCACAGCCGTATTGTCTGAACCAGTATTGCTTACTTCAGCATTGGTGGCGCCAGTATCGGTGGCTTCTGTTTCGACGGCTTCAGAATTGGCGCCTTCAATCTCCAACTCCAAAATCACATCACCTTCAGAGACGGTTGCACCTTCAGCGACCGATATCGATGTCACCACACCCGCAAATGGGCTGGGGATATCCATCGATGCCTTATCGGATTCCACCACAATCAATGATTGCTCTTCGGTTACCGCATCGCCCACGGCAACGCAAATCTCTATTGCCTCTACTTCAGAAGCGCCACCAAGATCAGGTACTTTAACTGTTTGCTTGCTCACGTTTAATAGCCCTTTATTTATATCTGCGCTTGCGGTTAAACCGTGGTTGGGTCAAGTTTGTCTGGCGAGATACCGTATTTTTTCATTGCTTCGCCAACCACCTGTGCCTTAAGCGTGCCTTGCTCAACCAAAGCGCTTAACGCTGCGATCACAACAAAGTAGCGATTAACTTCAAAAAAGTGCCGCAGCTTGGCGCGGGTATCGCTGCGGCCAAAGCCATCGGTACCTAACACTTTAAATGAGCCGGGGATATACGGTCGCAACTGATCGGAATACAATTTCATATAATCGGTAGCGGCAATAAACGGCCCATCACTGCCTTGCAGTTGCTCGGTGATATACGGCACTTTTGGCGCCTCGCCCGGATGCAACAAGTTCCAGCGTTCACAGGCCAAGCCATCCCTGCGCAGTTCATTAGCGCTGGTAATGCTCCAGACATCGGCCGCCACACCCCAATCATCATTAAGTAAATCAACGGCCGCTTCGACCTCGCGTAAAATCGTACCCGAGCCCATTAACTGCACGCGCTTTTTACTTTTCGATTTGCTTTTTTGTAGCGGGTAAATACCTTTGATAATGCCTTCTTCAACACCAACCGGCATTTCAGGGTGGGCATAGTTTTCGTTCATCGCGGTAATGTAGTAGAACTTGTTTTCCTGTTGTTCGTACATTCGCTTTAAGCCGTCTTGAATAATTACCGCCAGCTCATAACTGTACGTAGGGTCGTAAGACACACAGTTAGGAATGGTGGACGCGAGAATATGGCTATGGCCATCCTGGTGTTGCAGGCCCTCACCATTTAACGTAGTGCGGCCAGCGGTTGCACCAATTAAGAATCCACGCGCCTGGCTATCACCAGCGGCCCAGGCCAGATCACCCACGCGCTGAAAGCCAAACATCGAATAGAAAATATAAAACGGTACCAGTGGCGCATTATTGGTGCTGTAGGAGGTTGCCGCTGCGAGCCATGCCGACATTGCACCGCTTTCGTTAATGCCCTCTTCCAGAATCTGGCCTTTTTCGTCTTCTTTGTAATACATAATGCCGCCGGCATCATGCGGGGTATAAGTCTGTCCTTGCGAAGAGTAAATACCTAGTTGCCTGAACATGCCTTCCATGCCAAAGGTACGCGCTTCATCGGGTACTATCGGCACAATGCGATCACCAATAGCTTTATCTTTTACCAGCGTTGAAAGAATCCGTACAAAGGCCATGGTGCTGGAAATTTCGCGCTTGCCCGAACCTTTAAGCTGCGCAGAAAAATCATCCAGCGCTGGTGTTTGCAGTGCATCAAAGGCTGTGCGGCGGCGCGGAATAAACCCGCCCAACTGCTCACGACGATCGCGCATATACACCATTTCAGGGCTATCGGGCGATGGGCGGTAGTACGGCACCGTTTCGAGTTCTTTATCCGATAGTGGAATATTAAAGCGATCGCGAAACTGCTTTAAGCTCTCGGTATCGAGTTTTTTCAGCGAGTGCGTTTCGTTATTAGCCTCGCCCGCCTCACCGGTACCGTAACCTTTAACGGTTTGCGCAAGAATCACTGTGGGCTGGCCGGTGTGTTCTACCGCCTGCGCATAGGCAGCGTAGACTTTATAAGGGTCGTGGCCACCACGATTTAAATTCATAATGTCATCGTCAGAGAGGTCTTTTACCAGCTCTAACAGCTCTGGGTATTTGCCGAAGAAATGTGCACGCGTATAAGCGCCGCCATTAAATTTATAGTTTTGCAGTTCGCCATCGCACACTTCATCCATACGCTTTTGCAACAGGCCCGTGGTGTCGCGCTCTAACAGCGGGTCCCAGTGGCGGCCCCATAATACTTTTAATACATTCCAGCCCGCACCACGAAATACGCCTTCAAGCTCCTGAACAATTTTGCCGTTACCGCGCACAGGGCCGTCGAGGCGCTGCAAGTTACAGTTAATGACAAAAATCAGGTTGTCGAGTTTTTCGCGACCGGCCATCGCGATTGAACCCAGCGATTCTGGCTCATCACACTCGCCATCACCCAAAAAGCACCACACCTTGCGATCGCCACGGGTTGCCATCTCGCGCTTGTCGAGATACTTCATCACGTGCGCCTGGTAAATGGCCTGAATCGGCCCAAGCCCCATCGATACAGTAGGAAACTGCCAGTAATCGGGCATTAGCCAGGGGTGCGGATAAGACGACAAACCATTGCCGTCGACTTCACGCCTAAAGTTATCTAACTGCTCTTCGGAAATTCGCCCCTCTAAATAGGAGCGCGCATAAATACCCGGTGAAATATGACCCTGGTAATAAATCAGGTCGCCTTCTTGCGCATCGGTTGGGCCGCGAAAGAAATGGTTGTAGCCAATATCGTAAAGCATGGCGGCCGACGAAAAACTGGAGATATGTCCACCCAACCCCTCATCGTTATCGTTAGCGCGCATGACCATGGCCAACGCATTCCAGCGCATAATTGAGCGGATTCGGCGCTCCATAAATAAATCGCCGGGCATATGCTTTTCATTTACCGGCGCAATGGTATTACGATACGGCGTTGTAATTGCCGGCGGCATATTAATATCGGCGTCTACGGCACGATCAAATAGTTGCTGCAACAGATAGGCAGCACGGCCACGGCCCGTGTGATGGATAACGGATTCCAGCGAATCCACCCACTCTTGCGTTTCTAACGGATCTTTATCCTGCTCATTCATCGCGAAAAACCCTGATTCTGTCGATCATCTATATTGAAAGTTGTTGTTCTGTTGTTGTTCTGTTGTTGTTCTGTTGTTGTGCTGCTGTTGTGTTGCGGTATAGCGGGTAGCAAAAGTGGCCAAGCGCAGAAGGCGCAAGGCCGTAAAATTCGCAAAACACTCTTTGATACGGAGTCTAGTGCAACTGCAGCAGAGCCACCATCATAAATAATACAACTGTCTTAATTATTCGATAACCGACTTAATTTTTGCGGCAGGTACGACAGATACTGACCATCTTATTGTTATATAAGACAAATTAACTCATGCGGATTGCGCTGTTCGGCAGTGCAAAAGATAAAAGAGCAGGCAATTAGCGATTAAGGGTAATAGATAACCGGCAGCTGCTGCTGTTTGCGGCTACTGTGGTCCGGCCAGATCTGCGCTTCGCCTATGCCGCCAGCAGGGCCAGCTGCGGGCCTGGTCAGCTGGATTAACGATGCCTCCTCACCAATAAGGAGGTGCTGAACAAACTGCTGCCAGGTCTTGTAATCAATCGTCGCTACCCGATCAGCCAGCCGCTCACGACGGTTAAAGTCCAGGTCGCCCAGCGCCAAGGCATGCCAAAACCGGTTACTGCGAGCTCTTAAATTGCTATCGCGTTCGCGCAGCCGCGTAGCCAGCGCCACTTGGTGCTGCTTAAAATCAACCTGCAAGTCCCAGTCTGCCGTGCCTGCATTATCACGACTGGCGGCAATATAGCTTTCAATAAACTGCTGCAGGGCGGCAAAGATACCAGTTTCATTGGTAGCTGGTGACTGCACCTGAAATGCCAGGCCAGGCCAGTGCATTAAGCTGAAAAACTCCGCGCCCACAACATAACCCAGCTGCGCTTCGGTACGCAGTTGGTTAAAGATCCGTGGCTTTATCATTGCCGCGGTTAGCATACTCAACGCAGTGGTAGCCAGGCTATCGTCGCCAGCCTGAAAATACCATAACAGTGCGGCGTCACCATGGGTCAGCGATTGCTGCTGCTGCCAACGGCCTTTTGGCACCTGCACAATACCAATATGCTGGCGCTGATCCAGGCGGCAGTCACAACTGCCAAGCTGGCTAAGCCTGGCAAACAAACGCTGCGCCAATGCAGTATCAGCATTACCATGTACCAGGCTGTCGATATATACCGTGGGCCATAAACCGTCGATATATTCGTGTAAATCCTCTACGCTAAGCGAATTAAGCGCGGCAATCAGTTGCTCCTCAGAATAACTGTTAGCGTATAACGCCCTCGATAAGGTCACAGAGAGACGTCGATAAGGTGTGCTATCGGCACCTAATGTCCAGGAGCGGGCCAGCTCAGCTTTAATACCCTCAAAACGCTGTGGCGATACCTGCACGTCGCGCAGTGCTGGAATAATTTTTTCGGCCAGCGTTTCAAGACTGTCACTGTAACCACCCAGACGCAGAGTAAAACCGCGTCGCTGCGGATAAAACGCATAATCCATACCTGCCAGGTAGGCAGGATAGATAAATTCATTTAGCTGCTCGTTAAGCACGCGGCTGTATAACCGCGACAACGCCGCATGGCGTGGCGACCGACGCGGGTAGTCAGTCAAAAAAGCAAAGTAGGCATCGGCTTTTGGAATCTCAAAATCATCGTCGGTCTTAAACCATAAACGACGCCCGGGCACTGTTTCCAACAGCGTTGGAATCGCGTTGTCGGCAAACACTTGATTCGACTTTGCAGACACTAAATCAAATTGTCTGGGAATAAAGGGATTGGGCGCAGGTAAATGGAAATAGCGTGCAACCCATTTGTTGCTGTCAGTTTTCTTGGGCTTGCTCTGGGCAGTTTTTTCACTACCGCTCTGAGCAGTTTTTTCACTACCGCTCTCGGCAGTTTTTTCACCACCGCTCTGGGCAGTTTTCTCGGCAGCTGGCCTGGTATCAACACCAAAGGTATTGGCAGTGATTGGCGTTACTGAATACGGCGCATTAAACCAGGGGCTCACTTGCCGGGCGGCAAAGCGCTGGGGTAGCTGACTGGCCAGCAAGGTCACCAATACATTGCTGCGATTCAAACGCGCCAAATAATCGGCAACAATATCTGGGCGATAGTCACTGAAATCATAGTCGCCAAACAATACCGATTGCGGCGGATAAAAATGCAGATTCGATGCTGCGCGTGTTGCAGTGGCCTTTTCGGAACCCTGCTGGAAAAAACGAAAATCCATAGCCGCCAGCCGCTGTTGCTCGCGATATAAAGCCGCAGTTTTTTGCGGCTCGTTTTGATGCGCTGCCTGTAAATGCGCTATTGCATCAAAGACCACGCGGTAGATATCAGCCAGTTGTTCAATACCCTGATCGGTAAGAGCAATAGAAATCTGAAAGCTGGAACCGCCGTTATAATTGACCGCCGTACCCGTACTTAACGCCTCAACCAAACCCTTGCGTTTTAACAGCGATAGCAAACTGCCTTCGCCTTCATGACCCAGGATATTGCCAATAAAACTTAGCGGTTTGCTTTGGTAGATCGGCTGCAAATCCGGCATGGGAAACATAAAGCGCAATTGGCGCAGCGGTTTTTCTGCCTCAACAGCCAAAAACAGCGGCAATGAATAGGCGGTTGATTCGCGCTCAGCGCTTGCAAATAATGGCTCGGTAATGGCTTCAACTGGCTGCGCATTATTTTTTACCTTGGTAAAACGATGTTCAACCAGCGCAGCCAGTTGCTCCAGCGAATAGTCGCCCACCACCACTAGGCTCATACGATTGGCCGAATAGTAACGCTGGTAAAACGCCATCATATCTTCGCGCACAGCTTCGGCTGAGTCATTGAGCAAGGTGCCAAGACTGCCTACCGTGAACTTGTTATAAGGATGGCGAGGGTTAAATATTTGCTGAGTCGCATCGAGCACCCGACGTTGCTCGTCTTTAAAACGCGCCCGGTACTCCGACTCTACTGCATTGACTTCGCGCTCAACGTATTGAGCCGTAAATAGCGGCGCGACAAAAAAATCGGCAAAGCGATCGAGCGCCTGCGGCAATGCTTCATTATCAATATCAAAATAGTAGTTGGTGTGTTCAAAGCTGGTATAAGCATTATGACTACCACCATTAGCACTGATAAATTGCTGGTAGCTACCGGCCTCGGGGTAGTTTTTTGTCCCCAAAAAAATCATATGTTCGAGAAAGTGCGCCAGGCCCTGGCGATTGTCCGGGTCTTGCCGCGAACCCACGTAAACGTCCAGCGCAGCGGCAGCTTTTTCAGCATCGCGATCAGCTACCAGCAGAACCTGTAGCTGATTATCGAGCACCAGATAACGGTACTGCCTGGCGTCGTTGGCGCTCTTAATAATTGTCGGCGAATTGACATTCGAACCAACATTTGTGAACGAGCAAGCGGATGTAATCAACAACAATAGTATCGCGCTTGGCACAATGGCGATTTGGCTTATGGCTTTGGCAGGCATTAGCCCCGAGAAAAAATTAGTCATAAGCGTATAGACCACGGCGATGACAAAATGGCAGCATAACCATGTACGCACAGGCGACCGGGCGTAAAATTATTGGATAAATGACAGTAACCCACGGGCGAGAGACTTTTAGTCTTGCGCGTCAACATCGCCTGACGGAAGTTCGAGCGCGACCTTGGGCCAGGCGTTTAACACTGCCTTTATCAAAGTCGCCAGTGGAATCGCAAAAAATACGCCCCACAACCCCCAGATGCCACCAAAAAACAGGATTGCTAACAGTATTGCTACGGGGTGAAGGTTTACCGCCTCAGAAAATAACAGCGGCACCAGCGCGTTGCCATCCAGGGCCTGGATAATAAAGTAGGCAATAGCCAACCACATAAAATCGCCGCCCCAACCCCATTGTAAAAACGCTACCAACAGCACAGGGATAGTCACTAAAAAAGCGCCGATGTAAGGAATAATAACCGATAGCCCAACCAGAATTGCCAACAGTGCGGAGTAGTTAAGGCCAAACCAGGCAAAGACAATAAACGAGGCACCGCCAACAATAAACATCTCTATGGCTTTACCACGCACGTAATTGGCCATCTGGTCATTCATTTCAACATAAATGCGGGTAAGCAGCGGACGCTCGCTGGGAAGCATCTGGCCAAACCAGTCGAGTAACAGGGCTTTATCTTTTAAAAAGAAAAACACCATAATGGGTACCAGAATTAAATACACCATAAAGCCCAGCAGGTTGGGAATATTCGCCACCGAAAATGACAATACTTCTTGGCCAATGGCGCCCAATTCCTTGTTAAGTAATTCGGTCCATTCGGCAATTTGTTGCTGGGTAACAAAGCCAGGATACAGCTCCTGCAATAGCACCAGGCGCTCGCGAATTAATGCAATAAGGCCCGGCAATTCCTGTACCAAATTCGATGATTGATCCAGCGCCAACGGCAATAACACGATTAAGCCAACCACCAGAATCACCACCAGCATAGCCGAGCTAATAGAAACGGCTGCCAAATGCGGCAATCGTAATCGCTCCAACTGGCTAACTACACCCTGCAATAAAAACGCCAGCACCAATGCAGCAATAACCGGGGTGAGAATGCTGCCAAACCCGATAACCACGCCAACGCCAACAACCAGCAGCAGCAACAGTACCACGGCCTCTTCGTCGTGAAAGTTTCGGTCGTACCATTTTTTTAATACATTAAACATAAATCAATAAAGCCTGCTAAAAACCGGAACTTACCGCACGATTAAATATCTATTCCTGCACACACTAGTGCCGCAGGGGCTGAAGACTGTAATACTGCCATTGTCGCTATCTAATAGCCTGTAAATACTGCATTATTTAATCACAATAATGCAGCATAATAGTTACCCTGACAAAAATGCGCCGACTCAACCGGAAAGCGCGTACAATTTATGGTGTGATTTATTGTGTAATTTATAGCGTGATTGCGCGATGCAGGCTAACCGCATAAACAAAGCTATGGCCTGCCTCACTTTGCCGAGGCCAAAGCTGCGTCCTACTAACGGTAATAGCTGGATAACAGCAACAAACTGTATCGAAACCAATGCTACTGACATACCGATCAAATAATAGCCACCAAACGACCTTTGCCGCTGTCTTAGCGCTAATGCTGCTGGTACTATTTTCTGCCCCCCTGACTGCCAACGACGATGAGCTTAAGCTGCCTGAGCTGGGCGATAGTGCGGCTGGCTTAATGGCCCCAGCGCAAGAACGTGCGCTGGGGCAGGCCTGGCTACGTTCGTTTCGCGCTAGCGTGCCGCTCGAAAGCGACCCGCTACTGTTTGAATATGTCGAAAATCTATTACTGGAACTGGCCAGCTATAGTGAACTTGAGGATAAAACCCTGAACCTGGTAATGGTTAAAAACCCCAGCATTAACGCTTTTGCGGTGCCGGGCGGCGTTATTGGGGTTAACACTGGGCTACTGCTTTACGCCGAAAACGAAGCGCAACTGGCTTCGGTTTTAACTCACGAACTGGCACATTTATCCCAGCGTCATTTTGCCCGCAGTGTTGAGGCATCAAAACGCGCCAGCTTTGCCACTATTGCCGGGCTGCTGGCGGGTATCGCACTGGCGGTTGCCAGCGAAGGCGATGCCGCACAGGCTGCCATTATTGGCTCACAAGCCGCAGCACTGGACTCACAACTGCGCTATAGCCGATTACATGAACGCGAGGCTGACCGGCTGGGCATGAAAACGCTGGTACGCGCCGGTTACTCCGCCAAAGCACCCGCCGATATGTTTAAGCAAATGCAAGATGCAGCGCGGCTATACGGCAATCGTGTACCCGAATTTTTGCTTACCCACCCAATAACCGAATCCCGTATTGCCGATGCCACCAACCGGGCCAGACAGTACAGCGAGCAAAATCCAGAAACTGCACACACGCCCGATATCAATTATCAAATTGTTAAAACCCGTATTACCGTGCTGGGCGAAGCGTCGAGTAAAGCAAGTATTAAACGCTTTGAACTTGCTTTAGAAAAAGCACTTGAAGCACTTGGCAATGGCGCAATAGACAGCACAGATAACGGCGAGAAAGCACTGGCCGTGGATGCCGCGCGATATGGGCTGGCCATATCGTACAAGCGCGACCGACGGCCTGATAAAGCGCGCACAGTGATTGCACCACTGCTAAAACAGGTGCCGGGCAAAATTGCCTATTCGCTATTGGATATAGAAATTGATATTGAGCTGGGCAAACTCAAACAGGCCGAGCAACGACTGCGCGATATGAACGCGCTGATTCCCAACAACTATGCTATTAGTATGTTGCTGGCGCGAACCTTGTTGGCAAATAAGGCCTATGACAGTGCGCAGCAAGTGCTTATATCATTGGCAAAAACGCGACCACAGCAGGCCGATATCTGGTACATACTGGCGGAAACGCATGGCCTTGCCGGCGATATACTTAATTTGCACCAGGCACGAGCAGAATTCTTTTTACTGCGCGGCAACTTCCCACAAGCCAGGCAACATTTAAACCTCGCATTAAAACTCAGCCGCAACAATTACCAAACGGTTGCGCGGGTCAAACAGCGTATACTTGATTTAAACGAATTACAGCGTATTACCGAGAATCTTTAACCAATGCAAACCAGGCGAGCATAAACACGTCAAGCAAAAGCAGCTGGTTTAATCCGCCTCAGCAATGGTATGGCTATTTTTATTAAAGTCGAGCATTCGCTGTAGTGGCACCAATGCACGCTGGGCTAAAACCTTATCGACAAAAATTTCGTTACTGCCCTGCTCTAAGCACTCGGCAAGATTATCCAGGCCGTTCATTGCCATCCACGGGCAATTGGCGCAACTTCTGCACGTTGCTCCCGAACCGCCAGTGGGCGCAATTAAAAACTGCTTATCGGGCACCGATTGCGTGAGCTTGTAAAAAATACCCTGGTCGGTGGCAACAATAAACTGCTCATTCGGTAGTTCACTGGCAGCGTTAATAATTTGCGTGGTCGAACCAATACGATCAGCCAGTGCCAATACCGACGCAGGTGATTCGGGGTGGGCTAATACCGCAGCATCGGGATAAATGGCTTTTAAATCGTGAATGCCTTTGGCTTTAAATTCTTCATGCACAATGCAGGCGCTGTCCCACAGCAGCATATCGGCACCGGTGCGCTCTTGTACATAAGCACCTAAATGTTTATCGGGCGCCCAGATAATTTTTTCGCCCTGGCTATCGAGATAGTCAACCACATCCAATGCAATACTGGATGTCACCACCCAATCGGAACGGGCTTTGACTGCCGCTGAGGTATTGGCATATACAACAACGGTTCGGTCAGGGTGTTTATCACAAAAAGCTGAAAACGTCTCTATGGGGCAACCCAGGTCGAGCGAACAGGTTGCCTCTAAGGTTGGCATTAACACTCGCTTTTCGGGGCTCAGGATTTTTGCCGTCTCGCCCATAAACTTTACGCCGGCAACAATTAAGGTATCGGCAGGATGCTCAGCACCAAAGCGGGCCATCTCTAAAGAGTCGGACACCACCCCACCGGTGGCCTCTGCCAGCGCCTGAATTGCCGGGTCGGTATAGTAGTGCGCCACAATGGTTGCGTTATGCTGCTCTAACAGCGCTGAAATTTTTTCCAGCGCTGCCTGGTACTCCGCCTCGGTATAACTCGGTGGCGCGGGTTCATAAATATGGCGCTTAACAATATCTTCTGCTGAGCCTGAATAACCATCGGCCTGATAGGCCAGTGCGCTGGCCGCAATGGCGTCGCTAACAATGGTATTGGCGTCTTTGGATACCCCGGTTGACACCGACTGCCCAGAGGAAGGATTCGTTTTTTCAGTCATAAAAATAATTCTGCTTGGTCAGCAAGGTTATGATAAATACAACAGCTTAGCTGTTCGGCTCGGCAGTGTAACACAGCTTTTCAGTGGTTTTATAAGCCTGCGGGGCCAATACCCGATCGCATCAGCTAACCATTTTGCCAATGGTTAAACAGCTGCTGCAGCGCCTCAGACTGATGTCTAAGTGCGGAACTGTGCAACAATTGCAAGGCTTGCGGGCGCTGACCCATGGCATCGAGTGCCAATAGATAAGCGTAAAATATCTGCGGATTTTCACTATCGGACTGGGTTGCAGAGCGGAGAATTTGTAAAGCCAGGGGGTAGTTCCTGGCGCGTATATATAACAGCCCAAGCGCATATTCTGCGGTCGCCTGCTGCGACAGTATCATCCGATAGCCTTCACTCGCTAATGGGGTTGAGTTTGATTGCAGATAGCTGGCCTCGCGCTTGGCAACCGCAATTGCCCGCTGTAACACCTGTTCACCTTCGCTGTCGCGATTTTGTTGCCGGTATATATCGGCAAGGTTAATCATCGAAGACATTGAATTGGGTACCAGTGTCAGTGCTTTCTCATAGGCATTAATAGCCAAAGACCACTGCTCCGTGCGGCTATAGATATTTGCCAGCGCTAATTGCGATGCCAGTAAATCTTCGTGTTTTTTATAACTGTCAACAAACTGCCCAACACGCCGGGCAAGCAATGGCTGCTGGGTAAAATCTGGCTGCAATAGTAAATCGGCAACGCCCAACGTTGCCGCCAGCCGTACCGATTGCATGGAATCGTTGAGCAATGGCATTAGCAGAGCTTCGCGCGTCGCAAGATCAAATTCACTGGCGCGCTCAACCGCAGCTAAACGCAGCAAAGCCTCTTCGCTTTGCAATCCAGCTTGCAAAGTCTGGTAGGCCTCGGCATTAACAACCGGCATTGCGCTTAACAACATGGCTTTTTTCATTACCGGTGTTTGCTCTGACAATATCAATTCATAGCGCTGGCGCTCATTAGCCTGTAATGCTTTATTGCCTTGAATTGCTGCGCGTGTCGACGGGTTTGCTATAGATGAAAAAAGTCGCTGTTGCTCCAGTTGCCAGCTGGCAAAGTCAGCTTTGTTTTCACTATCGCCGGTTTGATTAGCGCTTTCTTGCGATGCATTAGCCACCCAGCCGGCAATTGCCGCCGCAGCCCAGCCATTGGTTTGATCGCTATGACAATCAGTGCAGACATTAGGGGTACCCGCCAGTTCGCTAAGCGCGGGCGAAGGAATATGAAAACCGTGATCACGCCGTGGGTCAACCAACATATAGGTTCGCTCTGGCATATGGCAGGTCACGCAGCGCGCCGCGTCGGTATCAACCCGATGATGATGGTGGCTTTCACTCGCGTAAATATCCGCCCGGTGACATTGGGCGCAAACTGCATCATTGCCTGGCGCTGCAATCTGACCGGGATTAAAACCCTTGACCAAACCGCTATGCGCATCGTGACAATTATTACAGCTTACCCCGGCGCGATGCATTTTGCTTTGCGTAAACGAACCATAAACAAACACCTCTTCACGAATCTGCCCGTCAATAAAGTACACAGGCTCGCCTACCAGGCGCGGGCTATACTGATTTGCAAAAGGTTTATTCATACCGTGAAACGAACGATCATCAAGCGGATGCCTTAAGCTATGGCAGCTGGCACAACTATCGATGCCGGCGCTTGCTTTAGCATGACCGGGCACGGGGCTTTTATTCGATGCAATCGACTGCCCATTCTCAAATTGCCATTGCGAGACTGAATTCAGTGTTCGTATTAAGCCTTTGTTCTGGATACGCTCGTTCCCGGTACTTTTATTCAAGGAACTTTTGCTCACCGCACTTTCGTTAACTACAGCGCCGCCCAACTCGCCATTCGCCCATTGCAAATGCTGGCTTGCAGGACCATGGCAAGCCTCACATCCTACCCCGGCTTCGGACCATTGCGAATGGTACTGTGCAGCGCTGGTTTGAGTTGCGCTCTGATAGCCTTTACTAAAGTTTGTGGTATGGCAGTCGGCGCACTGGCTATTCCAGTTTTGAAAATAGCGTTTCCAATGAAATGCGTTACCCGGGTCGTCTGATTCCCCCGGTTGCACTTCTATCCAGCGCTGACCACCGTCTTGCTCAGCGCGAGCATCCCAGGCCAATGCAAACACCTGAAAGTTACCCGGCTCGGTTTCGAGCAGGTATTGCTGTAACGGGTAATGACCCAAAGTATAATTTACCGGATAAACCTCACTTTTATGGTCGGTTTGTAAACGAATTTGAAAGCGGCTGCCCCTATCGATTGACTGACGCTCAAAAACAGCGGTGCCATCACTATAGGCGACCTGTACCGAATCAAAGTTGCCCAAAACGGTACTGGCATTGGCCTTTGCAAAAGCGTGACGATGATGCGATTGTTGCCAGCGCTGGTATTGTTGTTGATGACACTGGGCGCACTGCTGGCTACCAACAAATTCAGCCTTGTCGTCAACCGTCGGTAACGGTGACTGATTCGAAGGCGGTTGAAAAAGTGTCGGTTGCGCATAAAAAACGCCTACCGCCAGCACGAGCAGCGCAACAAAGACAATAACGATAATTTTTCGACTAGCCAAAAATAATAACCCTGTAAATAGCGATTACACCGAACGCCAGTGCAAACACGGCATGATGCAAAGCGCCGACTAGCAAATCAACTCACCGGCTATGACAACTTACGTCGATATGGTATCGCTTTGTGCCATTGCCATGACGGAGCCAGACCTTATTAGCCCAATCAGGCGCGCAGCGGGATGAGCACTTATGCATTTTGTAATAGACTAACGCCATTACCTCTGGCGAAAAACCGTAAAATGGCCGAATCAAAACCGTCAGTCAGCAGAGCCGACAATATAACCCATTTTATTCATTTATTCGTGACTATCTTTGACAGCATTAATCTTTGACAGCTTTAATCTTTGGCAGCGGTAACCTTTAACACCATTAGCTGTAGCGAGATTTTGTCATACAACTAACCATAGGCATAAATTATGAGCATTCTCGATAAATTTCGACTCGACGGCAAAGTCGCCGTTATCACTGGTGCCGGCCGTGGCATTGGCGCGGCTTGCGCAAAGGCATTTGCCGATGCCGGTGCCGATGTTGTGATTGGTGCGCGAACAATGAGCGAGCTTGAAGCCGTTGCAGCAGATATTGAGGCAAAGGGTCAAAAGGCTAAAATCGTTAAGCTCAATGTCCTCGACCAAAACGATAGAGAAAACCTGATTAATGCAGCGGTGGAGACTTTCGGCCGCATCGATATTCTGGTTAATAACGCCGGTGGCTTTCCACCCAAGCCGGCATTAAAAACTTCGCTAGACGAATTTGAAGCAGCGTTTCGATTTAACGTCAGCACCGCGCTGGCCTGCTCGCAGCTCGCGATTCCAAAAATGATCGAAACCGCCGGTGAGGGTTCGATTATTAATATTTCATCAATCGCCGGGCAAGAGCCCTGTTCGCAGTTTGCCGCTTACGGCGTAGCAAAGTCGAGTTTAAGCTTTTTAACCAAAGAGCTGGCCCAGGAGTTTGCACCAAAAATTCGCGTTAATGCCATTGGTGTGGGTTCCACAAAAACTGAGGCACTAAAAACCGTGCTAAACGACGAAGTTGAGAAAACCATGGTAGACCTTACCCCAATGGCAAGGCTGGGTGAAGTTGAAGATATCTCGGCTTGCGCACTGTATTTAGCCTCGCCCGCTTCGGCGTATTTAACTGGCGATATTATTCAGGTTAACGGTGGTTTGAACTCGCTCAACATGAAAATGCCACGCGCATTTGACTAGCGTTGCGATTTACACAACAACTTAACCGCGGAAACTTTTATGTCAGCTGTACTGTTTGAAAAACGCGATCATGTCGCATGGCTAACCATCAATCGACCCGAAGCCAAAAATACGCTTAACGCCGATGTCTTTGTTATGCTCTCAGAAGCCTGGCAGGAAATTAAAGACGACAATCATATTCGCGTTGCGGTATTAACCGCAGCCGGCGATGAAGACTTTTGTTGCGGTGGCGATTTAACTAGCGTTATCCCAATTTGGATGGGCACCAAAGAAGCAGAAACCGATATCGAAAAGAAACTTAAGGCCGACCCACATATTGTTGATAAAACGCTGCTCAAACACGAACCATTCGACAAGCCAGTGGTCGCCGCGATTAACGGCCGCGCACTAGGTGGCGGTTGTGAAATTTTACAGGCTACCGATGTGCGCATTGCAGCCGAACACGCAAGTTTTGGGCTACCCGAACCCAAACTGGGGTTAATTCCCGGCGGTGGTTCGACAGTAAGACTGGCAAGGCAACTACCCTGGGCTCATGCAATGAAAATTTTACTTTGCGGCGAACCCATCTCAGCACAGCTAGCGCTGGAGTACGGCTTAATCAGCGAGGTTGTACCCGCAGCAAACCTGCAAGAACGTGCCGAACAAACAGCCGCACAAATTGCCTCGCTCGCCCCGCTGGCCACCCAGGCGATTAAGCGCACAGCACTGGCTACGCATACCCTGTCGTGGGAGGACGCCTACCATTTTGAAATGGAGCAGTCGGCGCTCACCACCATGTCAAAAGACGCGCGCGAAGGTAATAAAGCGTTTAAAGAAAAACGCAAACCCGTATTTAAAGGTGAATAAGCGCGCTTGAATTTTTTAGTAACAATAATAAAACCGAGGTAACTCACGGTGGCAACCCCTTACGACCCGCTTGCAAATAACGCAAACGAATCAATATACGAAACCGCCTGCGCTAATGCCAGCGTGGGTATGGAAATCGCCGCTGTTGCTGCGATGGCACCTGAGCGCATTGCCGTGGAATCCGCGCAGGGCAATTTAAGCTACGCAGAACTCAATGCCCAGGCTAATCGTATTGCCCATCGCTTATTGGCGTCAGGCATAACGGCAGGTGATGCAGTGGCACTGCTATGTTCAAATCGGCCCGAGTTTATTGCCGTGCGTTTTGCCTGCCACCGAATGGGAATACGACTCACACCGGTAAACTGGCATTTAGCACCTGAAGAGGCCGCCTATATTATTGATAACTGTGATGCCAAAGCACTGTTTGCCGATGCCAGGGTAAGCGAAGCCGCCAGGGTTGCCGCCAATACCAGCAAAATGCTAACGGTAAAAATTGCGATTGGCGATGCGATTGAAGGCTTTGAACCCTGGGATAATCTCGCATCCGAGTCTGCCGACAATATTGAACAGCCATCGCTGGGCACCACCATGCTCTACACCTCCGGCACCACAGGCAGACCCAAAGGCGTTTACCGCAAACAACCCGACCCCGCCAAAGCCGCCGATATGCAAGCCATACTGACCGCTGTTTTTCAGTTTGACCCCGACAGCGGTACCGACAAAGCGCTGACCACAGGGCCGATGTACCACTCGGGCCCATTTAATTTATGTATGACTACGCCGCTCACATCAGGTATTGGCGTAGTGGTAATGGATAAATGGGACCCGGAACAAACGCTGCAGCTAATTGACGAGCATAAAATCACTCACACCTTTTTTGTACCCACGATGTTTGTCCGTATGCTTAAGCTCGATGAACGGGTAAGGTCGCAATATTCGGTAGACTCGATCAAATTTGTGATTCACGGTGCGGCGCCCTGCGCCAAAGAAACCAAGCAAGCCATGCTCGACTGGTTTGGCCCGGTTATCTGGGAAATGTTTGCCGGCACCGAAGGCCCGGGCACCATTGTTAGCCCACAGGAATGGCTTGACAAACCTGGCACGGTTGGCAAACCTGGGCCAGACCAGATTCGAGTACTGGACGATGATGGCAATATACTCGCGGCCGGACAAAGCGGACAAATCTATTTAATCAACCCGCCCGACAGCACTTTTAATTATTATAAAGACCAAAGCAAAACCGAGCGTGCGCAGAAAGACGGTTACTTTACCGCGGGTGATATTGGCTATATCGACGAAGAAGGCTATTTATTCTTAACCGGCCGCAGCGCTGAGGTCATTATTAGTGGCGGCGTGAATATCTACCCACAGGAAATCGATGATATTTTAATTAAGCACCCCATGGTGGCCGATGTTGGCTGCGTTGGCGTACCCAATACCGAGTGGGGTGAAGAAGTGAAAGCCGTGGTGCAACTGCAAAGCAATCGCGTTGCCGATGATTCACTGGAGCAGGATTTAATTGAGTATGCGGCGCAATATCTGGCCAAACAAAAAACCCCGCGCTCAATAGACTTTGTTGAGCAATTGCCGCGTAGCGAAGCGGGCAAAGTGCAGCGCAAGGCATTGCGCGATCACTACTGGAAAAATCAGGACACGGCACTCTAAGCCATGCCTTTTGTAAAAAAATTAAATTAAGCAAAACAGGTTAAGTCAATCATTCATGAATATCGCATTTACGCCCGAACAAAAAACACTACAGCTCGAAGTGCGCGAGTATATGGCCAACTTAATGACCGATACCATGCGCGAAGAAATGAAAAACCCTGATTATTTCGAAGGTGGTGGCCCGGAGTTTCGACGCTTAATGAAACAAATGGGTAAAGACGGCTGGATCTCATTAAGCTGGCCAAAAGAATACGGCGGTCGCGAGGCCTCACCCATTGAGCAGTATATTTTTACCGAAGAGGTGATGAAGGCAGGCTTCCCTTACCCGTTTCTTACCACCGAAGCGATTGGCCCGGTGCTGGCCGAACACGGCGATGAGCAAATCAGAAAAACCGTAGTGCAAGGGATTCTCGATGGCGAAGTCGTTATTGCCATTGGTTACTCCGAACCCGATGCTGGCACCGACCTTGCGGCATTAAAAACCAAAGCCGAACAACAGGCCGATGGCAGCTGGCTTATTAACGGCCAAAAAATCTGGACCAGTCTGGCCAACTTTGCCGATTATATTTGGGTCGCCGCCAGAACCGACCCCGATGCTGCCAAACCACATAAGGGTATTAGCATGTTTTTGGTTCCTGCTGATAATCCCGGCTTTAGCCATACGCCCATACATACCTTAGGTGTTAGAACCAATGCCACTTACTATCAGGATTTAAAACTCAGCGATGACTGGCGCGTAGGCGAAATCAACAAAGGCTGGAACCTGGTTACCGGCCAACTCAATCGCGAACGACTCAGCCTGGTCAATCATGGCCCGGTTTACAACTTATTTGACGAAGTCGCTAGCTGGGCTGCTGACAATAGCGATAGCGATGGCCAGCGCTTAATCGATAAAGCCTGGGTGCGCGGCAATCTGGCAAAAGTAAAAACTGGTTTGCAGGCTTTGCGATTAATTTGTTTAAAGCAGGCCTGGGCAATGGAGACTGGCACGCTCACTATGGAGCAGGCATCGGCGGCCAAGGTTTACGGCACCGAGTTTTTTGTTGAGGCTTATCGACTGCTGCTGGAGATTCTTGGTCACAATGGTTTGCTACAGCAAGACTCGCCCGGTGCGATTCTTCAAGGCAAATTAGAGCATCGCTACCGCGTGGGTTCAATATTAACCTTTGGTGGCGGTTGCAATGAAGTGCAGCGCGAAATTATTGCCGGCGCCGGTCTGTGGATGCCAAGAGGACGCTAAGATGAATTTTTCCTACGATGACAATCAAAACGAAATTAAAGATCTGGCCGCAAAAATTTTGTCGGAGCTGGCCGATGACGAGCGACAAAAGCTGGTTGACCAAAGCGGTGTGCGCTTTGACGCTGAACTATGGGAGCAATTAGGTGAGTCAGGCTTACTGGGCATCGCTATCGACAATAGCTATGGCGGTATGGGTTTTGATTTTGAATCGCTGTGCCTGTTAGTTGAAGAAGTTGGGCGTTTTGTTGCACCGGTACCGGTTATCCCCAGTTTGGTCAGCGCTGCATTGCCATTGCAGCACTACGCCAGCCACGAGGTAAAAGCGGCGGTACTTGGCAACATCGCCAACGGCAAAACCCTTGTTACCGCAGCGCTTGCCGAACCCGTTAATATTGAAGCGAGCCATAACAGCGACGGCAGCTTAAGCATCAATGGATTTGCAAGCTGCGTTCCCTATGCCGCTTATGCGCAGTCGATATTACTTGCCGCAAACAGCGAGCAAGGCTTGGTCATGGTATTAGCCGATACCGAAGCTGCCACATTATTAGAGCAACAGTCCACCGCTTGTGAGCCATGGAGCGAAGTGCATTTTAACCAGCATACAATCGCGGCCGACCGCGTGATTGCCAGTGGCGACGATGCCCTCGCCTGCCTTAAATGGGCAAGACAAATCACGATTGCTGCGCAATGCGCCATGGCCACCGGCGTAAGCGATAAAATGTTGCGCCTGACGGCTGGCTACACCTCACAGCGAGAACAGTTTGGTCGGCCGATTGCCACCTTTCAAGCGGTAGGCCAGCGTGCAGCCGATGGCTTTATTGAGATCGAATGTTTACGGCTTTGTGCGCAAGAGGCAATTTCGCTGCTAAGCCAGTCGGCTGAGCCATTAATCATTGATGAAGCAATCACCATCGCCAATATCTGGTGTGGCGATGTCTGCCACCGCTTAAGCCAGTCGGCGCAGCATTTGCACGGTGGTATTGGTGTAGACCGCGACTACCCATTGCACCGTTATTGCCTGTGGAGCAAGCAGCTAGAGTTATCGTTGGGTTCCAGCGCACAAGCACTGGAACAACTGGGTAATCAAATTGCCGCGGAGTATGCTTAAGTTATGCGTGTTATTGGCCCCCTGTTTCAGCCGCTAGCGGAAATACCCCAAGCGATTAAAGCCTCCGAAGCCATGGGTTTTGATGCGGTTTATAGCGCCGAAATCAATAACGATCCTTTCTTTCCGCTCTTGATCGCAGCCGAGCATTCAAAAAACATTGAGTTAATGACCTCTATTGCGGTGGCTTTTGCCCGCAACCCAATGACGCTGGCCAATTTGGCGCACGATTTAAATCAATACAGCCAGGGTCGTTTTGTACTGGGTATTGGCTCGCAAATAAAACCGCATATTACCCGCAGGCTAAGCATGCCCTGGTCAAAACCTGCTGCGCGTATGCGTGAGTTCATTCTGGCCATGCAAGCCATATGGCAGTGCTGGCTTAACGACGAGCCACTTAATTTTGACGGTGAGTTTTATCAACACACATTAATGACGCCTAACTTCGTGCCTACGGTAAAAAATTATCCTGCACCAAAAGTAAAGTTGGCAGCGGTTGGCCCGCTAATGACGCAGGTCGCGGGTGAGGTAGCCGATGGTTTAATTGCTCACGGTTTTACCACGGCAAAATACTTGCGCGAAGTTTCTATACCCAATATCGAAAAGGGCCTGGCCAAAAGCGGGCGTGATCGCAGTGCCGTTGATATTACCTGCCCGGTGATGACAGTGTGCGGCGACACAGAAGAGCAGTTTAAGCAAAACCTTGAAACCGTCAGAATTCAAGTTGCCTTTTACGCCTCTACACCTGCCTATCGCGATGTACTGGCCAGCCACGGTTGGGAAGATATACAACCCGAAGCTACCGCCATGTCTAAACGCGGTGAGTGGCAGGCCATGGGAAATCTGATTACCGATGAGATGCTCAATACCTTTGCGGTGGTTAGCGAATCGCCGGTAGAGCTTGCCCAACAATTGCAGGCCCGTTATGGCGATTTAATTGATAATTGGGAATGCACCTGGATCACTCAGAACAACGAAGCCATGTCGCAGCTCACTACTGAATTACACAATACCTAACTGTTTGAGAATAATTTATGTCTATACCTGATAACGCGCCCGTTTTGGTTGGCGTTGGCGCTATCCAGCAAAAAGAAACCGATATTACTATTTCAAAAGAGCCCATTGCGTTAATGATTGACGCGGTTAATGCTGCGCTGCAAGACTCGCAGGCACCGCAGCTGGCTGCCGACATTGAGTGTATTACGGTCCCTAAGGGCATGTGGTCTTACTCAAACCCAGCGGCGTTAATTGCCGATGCCATTGGTGCTGGCAAAGCTAAAACCGAGTTTTGTGATTTTGGTATTTTACAGCAAAGCAATTTAGGCGTTGCTTGCCAGCGTATTGCTGCTGGTGAAATGGAAGTTGCAATGGTCGTAGGTGGTGAAGCCAAGTATCGGCAGCTGCTGGGTCATAAGCAGGGCATTGAAGTTGCTGAGACCGCGCAAACGGATTCAGTTCCGGATGAGTTTTTGCAGCCTGAGACAGAGTTATGGTCGGAGGTCGAATCGAATGCGGGGCTTGGCATGCCGGTGGGTTATTACGCCTTATTAGAAAGTGCGATCTGTGCGCGGCGTGGTTTAACTATGGATACGCATCGCGATGCAATTGCCAGCATGTACGAGCGGTTTAGTGAAATTGGTGCAGCTAATCCTGATGGCTGGGTAGACCAGGCGATCAATGCCGACACTATTCGCAATGCCGGTGACAAAAACAAGATGTTGTCGTTTCCTTATGCCAAATACCATAACAGTCAATGGAATGTAGACCAGGCTTGTGCCTTGTTGTTTTGTTCGGCGGGTAAGGCGCGTGCGTTAGGGATTCCGCAATCGCAGTGGGTATTTCCGTTAGCCAGTACTGAGTCGAACCAGATTCTCAATGTATCGCAGCGCCCGGACTTAGGCCACTCTGTGGCGGCAGAAATTGCTGGCCAGCGCGCGTTAGAAATTGCGGGGGTTTCGATTGGTGATATTGATTTTATTGAATTGTATAGTTGTTTTCCTGCGGCGGTGAATTTATTTGTGCAGGCGTTAGCGATTCCTGAGAATCGCGATCTCACCTTGACCGGCGCAATGCCTTTTGGTGGTGGGCCGTTAAATAATTTTCAGTTGCAGGCTACGGTGAAAATGGCGCAGACTTTGCGGGGCCAACCTGGCAGTTTAGGGCTGGTAAGTTGTGTAAGTGGTATGTTTACCAAGCAGGGCTATGGGGTTTGGTCTGCGGGTGAATACCAACAGCCATTTGTCTTTGAAGATGTTTCAGCTCAAGTTGCCGCAAATGAAATTGCCAAGCCATTAGTGCAGCCAAGAAATGGCGATATTGATATTATTGCGGCAACAGTATTGTATGAGTTCGGCGTGGCCAAGCGGTTAGTCTGTGTTTGCGAATACGAAAGTGGCGAGAGAACAGTTTGTTTTAGCGAGCAAGCCGCGAGCATTGCCGCTGCCGAGGCGAGAAATCTGGTAGGTGAAAAAGCTGTTATCGATGCGTCGGGCAATATTCAGGTAAACGAATAATTGCCCAAAAGACCCTATCAATAAATCCTATAAAAGCAATTTTGAAATTAAAGAGTCGGTTAATTTACTTAACCGGCTCCAAAATCATCACAGGCACTTCCCTTCTCTCACCAATCCTCTCCTTATACTCGGCATACCCCGCATACATCGCATCCAACGAAGGCCATAAACGATCTTCCTCCTCCTGCGTTGCTCTACGCACAGCATAAGACTTTTTCACTGCGCCAATCTGACAATCCACATCCGGATTCGCCACCATGTTTTTATACCAAATGGGATATGTCGACATACCACCTTGCGTGGCCACACAAACGACATTCTCACCATCCTCCAGGTACAATAGCGGTATCTTACGCGGGATACCGGTCTTTCGCCCCTTTATAGTAAAGATCGCCACCGGCGCACCCAAAAACTTGTTCCACAACTTGCCATTTGTCCATTCATAAACCCGAACCTGCCAGTTGCCCAAATTTTTAATAAAAAACCGACCAAACTTCTCTTGCCGCGGCGTAAATGGTTTGATTTCTTCAGCCATAAAATATCGCTCTCAATAATTAACGCTATATTAGTTACATGATCTCATAGGCTAAGACAAAATCATGGCAAGCTTTCCGCTTGGTAACCTTTTTCGGCCAACGGCGTTGTCTAAAGCCACTACGACTCAGACAACAGCTCTGCCAGCAAGGAAAAAACCTGTGGGTTATGGGTAAACCCCGCATGCGCAGCAGAAATCTCTATATGCTCAACACAGTCATGATCGGCCAACATGGCGATTTGCGGCGCAACAAAACCATCGGCCTGACTAAACACAATTTTCATCGGCACATCCCGGGTTTTAATAACTGCCTTATCGCTCCATAACGAAAAGTCCTGCTCCTCAACCGGCACATCACTGCGATTAATAGTTCGCATTAAATTAAACATCGACGTACCACGCGGGTCACCAAACGGCGAACCCAATGTAATGAGCTGGCGGACTTGCTGTGGCGATTGCTGTGCTACGTCAAACGCATATAAACCACCCATACTCCAACCCACCAAGGTCACAGGCTCACCGGTTTGCTGATAAATTTCATCGACACGCTGCTGTACTTTATCGGCCATTTTCTCGCGAAACGCACAGGCATCTTCAATACAGCGAATGCGGTCTTCCTCAGGCTCAAAGTTTATGCCAAGCCCTAACGCAAAACTGTTGTAACCAATACGGTTAAAAAAATGTCGCATAGCCAACATAGAGGCATCACCACCGCCGTAACCGGGCAAGGTTAAAACCGGATGACCATCACCCTGCTTCGCCTCGCGCACCAAACCGCTTAATCGTGTTGTCAGGCGAAAAATATCCAAACCAGAACGGGGTAGATCACTCATCGCAAGCGACAATGAGGGAGGAGTAGGTACAATCATTTTCTTGCTCTTGTTATAACAATTATAATGCTTTACGCGATAGCCCAAGTGCTAGCATCAACACCGCCACTAAACCAGCAGAGGCGACAATATCGGCAATAACAACCTTATGTAACGCCTGGCCATATGATGGATGCGCAAACGCCAATACGACAAAGGCTATCATACTGATAAGGCCATACACGCAAGCTAAAAAGCGCAAGCGCGGCTGCCAAATGGAATAAAGTATTAAACCACCCAACAAACCAAATAGGACCGCACGGTGACGCATTAAAATAATATGGTCGGAAGATAAGAATTCAAGGCTGCACAGCGCATTAAGCTGGTCAACAGAAATAACACCAATTAACGGATAAAGATTAATTAAACCCGCAACCATTAACAGCACTACAGTTAATATCTTCATATCAACCTCATGACTCGGCAATAGTGATAGTGAACACATAGCGAGCAAAGGCGAACTATGCAGAAATATAATTAGCCAAAAACACTTGCCAGGCGGGGTACTCACTCATATCCCCTATTATGGTGCTCACATGCTGCTGGCAACGCTGTTCCGACCAACCCAAATGCCGATATGCGTAAATAGAATAAAACGCCGACACACGATAATTGGCCGCACAATGCACCAGCATTTTTTTGCCTTTGTTGGCCAGCATCAAACGCTCAAACTCCTCATATTCAACAGGCTTGGGCGCATCAAACTCAATAGGAATATAGTGGTAGGCAATACCTTGTTCACCCACAATATGGGCTTCGTTTTTAACCGCATAGTCATGCCAGTCTGGCAACAGGTTAATGACCAGTTCAATACCCGCAGCGCCTAACTCAGCCAATTGCACTTCATTTAGCAACCCTGCGGTGAGTACCGAGTCTTCGACTGCTACCGCGTTATAAATTTGCTCAATATTCATAGGCTGCTCCTTATCCAGACCGCTTGATCATACAGCTAGCCGTTGCGGTGGCAAATAATTTGCCCTCGGCGTTTTTTAATGTAGCCTCGGATACACCCAAAGACCGCGATACGTTGAGCACCTTACCCTCGGCAAACAGTGGCTCACCCACAGCAACCGGTCGTAACATCTTTACGTTGAGGTCAATCGTGCCGTAACTATCACCGGGCTCAAGCATGGTATGAACGGCCGCACCTGTTGCCGAGTCCATCACTGTGGCCAGGAAACCGCCATGAACCATACCCAAAGGGTTAAGATGCCGGTCAGTCGCAGTAGCATGAAACATCACCCGACCCAAATCCGCCTCAACCAGGCGCATTGACATGGTAGTTGCCATGGATGGGCGCGGAATCTCACCGCGAATCATTGCCTGAATAAGCTCAAGCCCGGACATATTTGCTGTTTTCATAGTGATTCTGATTTCATAGTGATTCTGGCAAACGCTCATTTATCGCAAAAGGATAACGGTTAACGCCCCAACAGCTGATTTAAAAATACCTGTCGCTGATTTGCACTTAAATTGCGCGCCACCGTATAGACAACGTGGCTATTATTATCAGCCTGGGTCGATAGCTCAATACCCCAGAGTGCGGCTATTTCATTGGGCACCAGCGAATAGCGTATATCAATGATACGATTGGGGTTAGCAGGGTCTTTGGCAATATAGTTATTCGAGAACCAGCGAAAACGTTCAATGTCACGCGCTTGCTGTGACTGCGGAGCTAACCAGCTAAAGTCACGCGCGATATTGAGCTTTTCGGCCCGCTCACCCGGGTAATGTTTTATACGCGAACCGCCTATGGGTACATGCATGGCATCGACGTAAAAATGCTGCTTGGTTTCATAAACTACTTTCCACAAAACAATATTGCCAAAACTGGGCTTGGCAGCGAGACGAACCGGCTGGTGACCACGTGCATTAGCCAGCTCCCAGCCTGCAGCTTCTGCCCGGTCGCGCTGCAGCAAACCCAACATTGGATAGATCAAAGCCCAAACCAACACCAGCTGGGCAAAACGAGGATTGTTTTTTATTGTCGCCATTAATACGCCGGCCAAAAGGGGTAACGTATATAACGGATCTATCACCGATAATGTATTCCAGGCAAAGCGCTCTACACTCAGCGGCCATAGCAGCAAGGTTCCGTAACTGGTACAGGCATCAAGCAAGGCATGCGTGGCATAACCCAAAGCACAATATAAACAGCTAAGATACAGCGTTAGACCAAGCCGCCTGCCCAATAAGTAATACATAAGCAGGCCGACAATTACACCGCCAAAGGGAATAAAAAACAGCGAGTGGGTAAACTGACGATGATATTCAAGAAACAGAAGCGGGTCCGTGGTCGAGCGAATCAGCACATCCAGGTCGGGTGCCATGCCCCCTGCCACACCGAACAAACCGGCAATCGCAATTGAGCGTTTTTTACCGGTGAGTGCTTGCGGCAGACTTGCGCCTAACACGCCTTGAGTGACTGGATCCATAAATTTTATTAGCCTTTTTCTCTAATATGGCCTGAATGTCAGTATACCCTTTATGCTTTGCTGCCACGATATGCTGTCGCAAAATTCTTTAATCAGCAGGTATGACTGTTACTCAATACATTGCAGGCCTTGCTGGTCTTATATAGCTCGCCTGGTTAAGGGTGTTGGCTCGCAAAGCCTATCATAAAAGTATTTATCAACGCCCATTTAAGCAGGCGTAGTCTGATACATTAACGGCTAACGTGCCACTGTATTCGCGACTGCCGGCAGAGTATCAAGCGCAGCTACACGGTAGTATCTAGTGCTTTTTCTAAGATAAAAAATTTTGTTGGCGGCGGCCAAACCATTAATGATTAAATACGATTAACTATTGCTGATCATGCCTGCATGTTGGTTATTCATCGTGAAACAAGAATTTTTTCTGACTTTAAAACCATTATGGTTTACCCCGATACCTATGTTGCCAATGCAGTGATTCGCCAAAGGCTGACAGAATCGCAGCATCAAAGCCACCGCGCGGTGAGTCCTGACATCGAGGGCCGATTGGGCTCTCTTGAGGAGATGTGATTCTGGATTCAAAAGCTGCCGATAGTGGTTTTATGTAGTGCTGCATGAGTTTTCGCATAAGCTCGATGAAGCAAATACGGTCATAGATGGCCTGCCAATTTTAAATCAGGTAGAGCATTACAAATAATGGCCGCAGGTGCTTAACAAAGAATACCAAGCATTTTTGCAGCGCGTTGAAGAGAGAAAAAACAAAGTGATTGATGCTTATGGTGCCGAATCGCCGATTAATTTTTTTGCTGCGATTGCCGAGTCGTTTTTTGAACAACCGCAACTTATGCACGAGCGCCTGCCAGCTCTGCATCAACAGCTGCAACAGTTCTATCAACTCGACCCAGCCCAATGGTAGCTACGCCCTGCACTCTCATAGCCAAAACCATCAATAAGAATCAGCTAAACACCTGAAATACATCAAATATTTTTATTGGTTGATCATTTATCAATCAACTGATAACCTGACTGGCAATAATAAAAATCACCTAACACTTTTGCCATGTTTTTGCGCTGTTACCGCTTTTTAAAACTCAATTTACCTGGCTTTTTACCTGGTTTTGTTTGTCCTCTGCTGGCATGCGTAATTGCAGTGAGTGCTGCTGCGCAAAACAATAATATTGTTAACCTAGAAACCAGCTTAGGCTTAATTCAAATAGAGCTGCGTCCTGATGTCGCGCCTGGGCATGTACAAAACTTTTTAAACTACGTTAACGATGGCGACTACGATAATAACTTTATTCACCGCAGTATTAACGGCTTTATTATTCAGGGTGGTGGGTTTAATTATATTGACGGTATCTTTGACTTTGTTCCCGTTGACACGCCAATAACTAATGAATTTGCCTTGTCGAATGTGCGCGGCACAATAGCCATGGCCAAAGTTGGCAGTGACCCGAATAGCGCGACCAGCCAATGGTTTATTAACCAGGCCGATAACTCCGCTAATTTAGACTTTCAAAATGGTGGGTTTACGGTATTTGGCAGTGTAATTAAAGGCATGGATGTTGTTGATGCCATCGCGGCTCTACCGGTCATCAATACTGGTACTGCAATTGGTACTGCCATGCCGGTTCGCAATACGCCCTTTGATGATCCGGTAGACTGGAGTAAGCATTTGGTTATGGTTAATAGTACTGTACAGGTAAGTTATCCAGTGCCCATGGTGCCCGCTGGGGTGGCATTGCTTTTATTGGCGGTGTTTGGGCTGATACGATATTTTGTACGACCGAGTGGATTGATAAAAACAGCCTAAGGGCTGTTTTTACCGCTTCGCGGCGCCCTCGCTGCGCTCACGCGTCCAAAATGCTTACGCATTTTGTCGAACCACGGTGGTTCTCATGCGATAGATCTTACCAATAAAAAAGCCCGCAACAAAGGCGGACTTTCTCGTATTTGGTACGACCGAGTGGATTCGAACCACCGACCCCCACCATGTCAAGGTGGTGCTCTAACCAACTGAGCTACGG
>CBFHXO010000008.1:0-48037 GCA_965659815.1 Pseudomonadales bacterium | reverse complement strand
CACCCCCCAGTTTACCGAGCTTGGTCTTCCCGACCCGATACTGCGTTCGCTTAAGCAACTGGGCTATGAAACCCCCTCCCCCATCCAGGCGCAAAGCATCCCCGCCGTGATGCAGGGCAACAACATCATCGGCCAGGCCCAAACCGGCACCGGCAAAACCGCCGCCTTCGCCCTGCCAATCCTGGCCAATATCGACCTGAAACAAACCAACCCACAAGCTCTGGTGTTAGCCCCCACCCGTGAACTCGCAATTCAGGTCGCCGAGGCCTTTCAGGTTTACGCACGCTACTTGAAAAACTTCCACGTGCTACCCATTTACGGCGGCGCCGATATGCGCTCACAACTCCGCGCCCTAAAACGTGGCACCCATGTCGTGGTCGGCACCCCAGGCAGAATACTCGATCACCTGGGCCGCAAAAGCCTCAAACTCGACGAACTGAAAACCGTTGTACTCGACGAAGCCGACGAAATGCTTCGCATGGGCTTTATCGACGATGTCGATGCCATACTCGCCGAAACTCCCGACTCGCGACAAACCGCACTGTTTTCAGCAACAATGCCCGACCGCATTCGCCAAATCGCTAAACGACACGTGCAAGACCCGGTGATGATTAAAATCGCCGCAAAGACTGCCACCGTCGACACCATCGACCAGTCGTTTTTAATTGTTAACCAAGGCGATAAACTCGACGCCTTAACCCGCTACCTCGAGGTTGAAGATAGCGAAGGCATTATCATTTTTGTTCGCACCCGCGAAGCTACCGTTACAGTCGCCGAACGACTCAACGCACGAGGCTACGGCGCCGCCGCTATTAATGGCGATATGAGCCAACCCATTCGCGAAAAAACCATCGCCCGATTTAAAAAAGGTAATATGGATGTACTGGTGGCCACCGATGTCGCCGCCCGCGGTATCGATGTCGACCGTATCAGTCATGTCATCAATTACGATATACCCTACGATAGCGAGGCCTATGTGCACCGTATCGGACGCACTGGCCGCGCAGGCCGCAAAGGCAAAGCCCTGCTGTTTGTCCAGCCGCGTGAACGCCGCCTGCTCGGCATTATTGAAAAGGCTACCAAACAAAAATTAACCCCCTGGCAAAAACCTACCGCACAAGAGTTGGCGCAACAACGAAAACTGCGACTGACCGAAGATATTGCAAGCAGACTGGAAAATAACGTTGCCAATATCTACCACCAGATGATTGAAGAACTATGCGAGTCACTCGGCCAACCCGCCGAGCAAATTGCCGCTGCACTGCTGGCCGATAAATTTTCACTGGAACAACTCGCACCGCCCGAAGAGAGCAAAAAACCTCGCAGAGAGCGCGACAGAAAAAATCATAGTAAGCACGATCACAACAATTTTGATAACAATAGCTTTGATAACAAAAGATTTGAGCAAGATAAACCAAGACGCGAACGCAGCAATAAAGACAGCATTCCGTTTGAGCAGTATCGCATTGAGGCGGGTACCGATCACGAGGTACAAGCAAAAGATATTGTTGGCGCATTAGCAAACGAAGCAGGGCTTGAACGCGACTATATAGGCCGCATTGAGTTAAATGAACAATACAGTACTGTAGGCCTGCCACCCGGTATGCCTAAAGAGATTTTCCAGCTACTGCAAAAAGTTAGAGTCAAAGGCCAGCCCATGCGCATAAGTAAAATTGGCGCGGCAAAATCCACCGGCAAAAAGAAAAAAACCAGCGACCATAAACCCACAGCAAAACGCAAACCCAGAACCAAGCCGAACGCGAAATCGAACCTGAAAAAAAGTGCCAAAAAACCCATAGGTAAACCCAAGAGCAAATCTTCTAAAAAGAAAAAACCAAAAAAATAAAAGTATCATGGCTTTTACTTAGCCCACCCAATGCAGGAAAAAAATAATGTTGAATGTTAATGAATATTTTGATGGTAAGGTAAAATCAATCGGCTTTGAGAGTGAAACACTACCCAGCTCGGTTGGCGTAATGGCACCAGGTGATTACGAATTTGGTACCAGCCAGTTTGAAACCATGACGGTAATTAGCGGCGCCCTAAGCGTTAAATTGCCCGGCAGCGATACCTGGAAAACCTTTAACGCCGGTGACCAATTTACAGTAAACGCAGGCGAAAAATTCCAACTACAAGTCGCTGTTGCCAGTGCTTATTTATGCACTTATGAAGATAAATAAAAAAAGCAGCTAGCGCATATTAATGGCCGAAAGGCTATCGGTAGAGTTAAAAACCGGCTGCTCCTGATTGGCGCTGGCCGCCGCAGCACCCGCCGTGTGCAATAACGGCGCCGCCTTATTGCGCTCTACACCCAAAGCCAATGGCTCGGCTATCGTTGCTGGGCGCGACACCAACTCTTGCGCATAGTAGTCGGCACTTTGACGATAATCGCCCTGCTGCGCATAAACCGCGCCTAACTGCGCATACGCACCAGCAACCCCGCCAAGCTCAACGCATTGATGCAAATAGGCCTTGGCCTCATCAACCTGGTTTTGCTGTAACGCAATACGCGCCAAGGCCAATAATAACTCGGGATCGTCGGTATTAGTTTTTAATAATTTTTTCGCAAACGCCATCTGCTTATCACTGGATATCGCCGCCAAACCGTAAAGCCGTACCAGGCCGGTATGGTATTCACGATGCAACTGGCTTCTCAATATGCGCTCTGCTTCATCCAGCTCATTAATAGCAATTAACTGTTCTGCATAACAGGCAATCACGGCTATATCTTTTTTTAGCTCACCCGGTAAATGTTTCCAGCAGCCAATTAGTGCATCACGCTGTTGATCGGCGGCGGCCAAACTTAACCTGGAACAATATAGCTCGCGCTCAATGGCAATCAACGCTTCAACCGGCATTGCTTTCGCCTTGCGCATAATTGGCAAAAGTTTTTGCAAACTATCCCAATCACTTAACTGACGATACACCTGGGAGAGTAAACCTAATACCACCGGGTGATTATTGATTTGTTTTTTGGCCCGCAGCAAGGTGGCAAGCGCCTGCTCGTATTGCCCATTATGAATTTGCAACTCGGCCTGGGTTAGGCCAATAGCCACATCCGCACCTTCGGTAGAAAGCTCCGCCTGCTTTAAATAAGTATCAACCGCTTTGGCATCACCCATGGCTGAACTGGCCCGCGCGGCAAATAAATAATTCACCAACGGTGTCGATGCATTGCTCGCGGCTTTATCCAATGACTTTCTCGCGTAGTCGTAGCGACCCTCAACAAAGGCAATTAAACCCTGCGTGGTTCTATTTAAGCCGCGCTGCTGGCGCTGGTTTTTCGCCCAACCCAACACACCCCTTCGGGTGCTAAATAAACTGCGCAATAAAACAATGGCGAAATAGAGCGTTATAAAAATCAGCGTATTGAGCACCAGCGCAACCAAAAAGCCCATTTCAATGGTTTTATCACCCACGGCAATAAGCACGTAGCCACTACCTACCTCTTGCGACGAAAACAACAACGCTGGCAATACCAGCATCAGCAGTAAGATAAAAAACAACTTTCTCATAATGCCGCCTCTTCGGTGACTGCCTCGCCAGCTAACTCACCTACACTACTTTCGGCTGGCGCATCGCGCGAGTGATCAGCCTTGACATCACCATTACTGATTCGATGCTGGTCAGCAATAAAAGCCTTAATTGCTAATAAGGAGTTGGAAACATCGGGCAATTCCACTTCAACCTGCAAGCTCTGCAATTGTTCAAGTTCGGCAATTACCGCTTGAATCACAGCCTCATCAACCGGAAAGTAATCGTTTAACCACTGGCTGGCATTGGAAAGACTATCGGCGTAAGCTGTTTGGCGACCATCGAGCAAGGCAAGTTGCGCCTGACTTATAAGCAAGCGAAGATTATTGCGCAAATAGTATTGCTGCTCGGGTGGTAGCAGCGGTTTAATGTCTACGTCGCGCGACTGAATAACCAACAGGCTTTTTAATTCGCGCCAGGTCGACAGACCAATCGCCTGCAACTTCTGCTGCCAGCCTTCAGTTTCACTGATCGCCGTTGCCGCGACCACGTTTTCACGCTCAGTAGTAAATTCTGGCACTACCAGCAAAGGCAACTGGTCAATTACACGCGCCAGCGCCGATAATTGCAAAAACACTCCGTCTAAATCCTGCTGGCCAACAATCGCCAGCGCGGCGCGGTCTTGCGCAATCGATTCGCGCACACTAAATAATCGCGGGTCGTTAAGCTCAAGTAGAATTTGGTCTGAGGCGCGCAGTAAATTAAGCGCCGACTCACCATCTTTAGACGTCAGGATACGCTGGTTGGCAAGCCGCAATAAATACTCAACTTCAGCCAGTCGCCAGTCATCGGTGGTGGTTGCTGTTAGCGATAATAAACGACGACTGTGGCCTTCAATGATCGCGTTAGATTCTTGCAGCGCGGCGCTTAGTGCCGCAATTTTTTTATCGCTGACAGCAAAAGAACGAGTCGTGCTATCTTTGCTGCTAGCGATGCTTTGCTGCAAACTCTGCGATTGCTGGCGATGGCCATCAGAAACCGTTTGCAGTGCATGCAATTGGTCGGTCTGCTGGTATAGCATCCAACCAATATAACCACTGCCTGCGACTGCAATGAGTGCCAGCAAAAATGCAAAAAACGCCACACTATTTCCCTTTTTTGCGGCTGCAGGTGCATTAACAATAGGGCTACTTAATGTTGGGATAGCGGCATTTTCTTTGTGGCTGGCGTCGTATTTTTGCCCAGTCTTATCAACTTGCGCACTGGCAGCCTGCTCAGTATCAAGCGAAGACTTTTCATTAACGGCATTTATATCATCTATACCATCGTTGATGACTTCACCACTTAGTTCTTTTTCTGCGGGCTGCTCGCCGTTATCGGATGATGCACTGTCTTTTGAAGCGCTATCTTTTTTTGTCATAAGTTTTGTTCCAACCGCGAGTCAAAAATCGACTTTGTTTAATATGCTTGCTTAAGTTTCAGGTCGCTATTTTAGGATAAGGCTTCAGGACAAAATTTCAGGACAATGATGTTTCAATGCCTGCAAAAAGCCCTCTGCACTGGCATTGGCTGCCAGCCAAACGGTTTTAGCCCCAAAGGCTTCGGCCTGCGCCTTTACCCGCGCCGATGGCACCAATACCGGCATTGCCATTAGCTGTGTATTAAGCCTGGCATCTAGCTTGCCATCACGCTGGTAGCGTTGCAGATGCCGATAAAAATTCGCCAGCGTCTCGCCACTGGCGAAGAGTATTGCAGCAGGTTGTGTATTGTCTTGTAAGCCCAACGCGCTACTCACCGTAGCGTAATCGTATTGTGGATAATCGCGAATATAAAGTTCACAGTAATCCACGCTGGCGCCTCTGCTACGCAGCGCTTCGGCCAATACCTCGCGGCCACCAACACCACGAAAAATGGTGATTTTTTTGTCAGCTACATTTTGCAACGCCGGCGTTGCTAACAATCGCTCTGTGGTTTGCGCGGCCAGGCCATCAACCGAATCACTGACTGTAGGCCAGCCCCGAAGCGCCAGCGCCTTTGCCGTTGCCTGGCCAATCGGTACACAAGGCACAGAAGCAGGCCATTGCTGTGTATCCTCCAACCCGGCACCTTGCTCGCAAACACATGATTCAAAAAAGTGACCCGCATAGTTTACTGCATTGGTACTAATAAAAATCGCCAAATCACTGGTCGAAATGGCGCTAATTTGAGTTTTTACAGACTCTACTTGTGCAGGCTCGGTTACCGCGCGCAACGACAACAGGGGCAAAAACCGACTGGCAATACCTGCATCGGCCAGTACCGTGGCCAAGCGGTCGCGCTGGCCCTCGGGTCGGGTAATTAATACCCCTTGACCGGGCCGTTTGCCAGACCCGTCAGTCATACCAGCATCCCGCTCAGGACGTGCTGCACATAAATCTTTAAGTTATTGATTATCATAGGCTTGTTGTAACAGTTCGCGCGCGCCGCGCGCCAACAGGCGATCGGCAACCGATTCACCCAGTTGCTCTGCAGCCTGCAGACTGTCAGGTGTCGCTTCGGCAGCCCCTGCAATGGCAATTTGCCCCGATTCACAGAGCAATTCACTGCCATCAATAGCACCGACGCGGCCCTCGAACTGAAGCTCAATACCACCAGAAGCTACAGGCAATAGTTGCGCAAAACCCGCAATAGGCACCTGGCATCCACCGTTTAGCCGATAATTCATTGCCCGCTCGGCGCGCACGCATAGCGCCGTCGCACCATCATGTAAGGGGCGCAGCAGTTCACTCATAACACGGTCGTCGCTGCGCAATTCAATGGAAAGCGCGCCCTGACCTACCGCCGGTAGCAACGCATCAGGGGCAATTGACACACTGATACGGTCGGCAAAACCGAGTCGGCGCAAACCGGCTGCGGCTAGGATAATGGCGTCAAATTCGCCAGCGTCGAGCTTGGCCAGTCGAGTGTTTACATTACCCCTGAGCGACTCAAAGCGTATATCAGGCCGACGCTGCATTAACTGGCACTGGCGGCGTAAGCTGGAAGTACCCACCAATGCACCGCTGGGCAAGTCGTCAATGCTGGTGAGTTTATGCTCAGCGTTTACTGGCAGCACCAATGCATCTAATGGGTCTTCGCGCGCGCAAATCACCCCCAACTCAAGCCCGGCAGGAAGTTCCATAGGGACATCTTTGGTTGAATGCACGGCGATATCGGCGCGTCCTTCAATCAAAGCCGCTTCGAGCTCTTTAACAAATAAACCTTTACCACCCACTTTTGCCAGCGGTGCATCGAGAATTTTGTCGCCGCGCGTGGACAGCGGCAATAGCTCAACACTGATGCCCTGATGCAGTGCCAGTAGTGCATCTCGAATTGCCTCGGCCTGCCAAAGTGCCAAAGGGCTTTTACGCGTAGCAATGGTGATTGTCGGTTTAGTGTGTTGAGTCAACAGGTATTCCTTAACGGTGGTTTATCACGGCTTAACAGCTCAAGGTGAGCAATTGTGCAAAATTAAACAGCTGCAACCACGACACAGCCAACCAGTTTAGTCGGCCAGGTTAATGCAAGGTGGCAACGATATGTTGGCGTCTATGATATGCAAATTGACAGTAAAAAATAGGGGGCAATAGCGGCAAAATCGCGCTAACGCGATTTCAACAAGCGCCGGACCTCGGGTAAATGACGTCGGCTGACAGTCGGAGTAATATCAACACCTGCGAGCCGAATGAGTAATTGCTCGGCTGACACCGCAGTGAGGTCATCACCAGGATCACGCGGGCTTTTCTCTAATCCACGAATATACTCACAGGCAACCAGCGCATTACGATGCACCCGAATAAAACGCCCGGCAAACCGCGCTTCCAGCTCCTTCAGGCTTTGGTCCAGTACCACCTCCCTTCCTGATATGTAAGCACTCACATACTTGCTGTCAGCTATAAAAGCTCGAATCTGCTCCACTGGAATCAGTTTATAGCCGTTATGGGTACGTGCTGAGATACAGTCTTCAGGCAGGCTGTTTTCGCTGTGCAAACTGACCAGCTGAGAACGATTAACGGCTTGAGCCTTTTGCAACGCGGCAGACAACTGCTCGGCGGCAACTGGCTTTAGTAGATAGCCCACGGCATTAGCATCAAAGGCGGCCAGTGCATGCTCATCGAAAGCGGTAGAAAAAATCACCGCCGGTGGCTTGGCTTGCTCGGAGAGATGTCGCGCAACGACCAGGCCGTCCATACCTGGCATGCGAATATCCAGCAAAATAATATCCGGTACCAACAGATCGTTGGCCTGCAATGCGCGCTGCCCATTGTCGGCATCGCCCACCACGCAATAGCCCGGCAAAGCGTCGACCATGGCCGATAAGCGCATCCGCGCCGGGGGCTCATCATCGACAACCAGTACCTTAAGCGGGCGCTGCAATGGCGAGTTGGCCGCCGTGCTATTTGTCATCGTTATGGCTTATCATCGTTGTCGCGCTCATGAAATTTTGTCTCGTGCACGTATTCGTATATGGCCTTGGCATACAGTTTTCGCATACGGTATTAGCAAACGTGCAACCAGACTTATTAAGAATCAACCCTCAGTCTCGCCGTTGGTAGCAATAATTTAGCCGTATAAACATCGGCATCACTACTTAGCTTCAAGCCCGCCTGTGCTACCGAATGAAATAATGTCGGCGACGCATCGTCTGGCAATTTGTATATCGCTGCTAACCGCGCGCGTATATTCTCCACAGCCATACCGTTATTATCATCGGCATGGCTATTAACCAATAAATCCATATCGCTTGCCAACGGATTCTCAATGGTAATCGTGACCAAACCATCGTATAGCTGCGCGTTAATCGCAAGCGTACCGCCATCGGTAATGCGCTCTATACCGTGATAAATCGCATTTTCTATTAGCGGCTGCACGCTTAGCGGCGGCAACTGAAAGTTTTCTGGCAGCGCATCAATTTGCCAGCTGATATTTAACCTCGCGCCAAGGCGCTGTTTTTCTAGTCTCAAATAGGCTTCGCAGATGCCGCGCTCATGCTCCCAGTCAACCAGTACGTCATTTTGCGACAACGCCGCGCGAAACATCGCGGCCAAATCTTCTACCGATTTTTCCGCCTCCTCTGGTGCGTAACTGATTAGGCTTGCAATCGTGTTCATACTGTTAAATAAGAAGTGTGGCCGAATCCGCGCATGCAATGCATCGATATTGGCCTTATGACTGGCCCGCTGCTCTACTCGCAAACCCTGCTGAATGTAGAGATAACGCAAACTGATGGCGGCTAACACCGCAACAATGATGACATCGCGCAACAGCCAGGACAACGAAAATCCATTCATAGGGCTACTTGGCGCAATCCATTGCGCGGCGACGTTGGCAACCACGGTAACCACTAATATCCAGCAAAAACAAATGAGCGCAGCGATTGCAGACGACTGCCGGTTAAGCAGTGGCCGCAATCGACACAGCCCAGCGGCTGATAGTAACGCCACCCATTGCGCGTACAGTGATAGCAAGGCCAGGGTTTCCCAGCGGTAGCTGCCCAGCGGGCTCAGGCTAAGCACATAGACAATCACCACCAATTCGGTCACCAGTAAGACCGCCAGCATTACTGGCAATCGGCATAAATCTGGCAAAAGCGGATTTGATGTCATCAGTCAATAGATACACGTCAAGAGGTTATCGGGCAGGCATTTGGCAACGCCCGTATAAGTGTAGTTGTTTGTCAACGCGGGGGGGATCGCTGCGATGGCCAGCTTATGGCCATAGTTCACACTATGGCGCTACTCCATAGCGACTGGCGCTAAGATATACTGCGCCTGCCCGCGACCACCGCGGTAACCGTCAAACGAATAACAGGATTGACCATGAGTTCTGATAGCAACACCATGTGGGGAGGCCGTTTCCAGGAGCCAACCGATGCCTTTGTCGAGCGCTTTACCGCATCGGTACAATTCGACCAGCGACTTTACCAGCAGGACATTCGCGGCTCGATTGCGCACGCGTCGATGCTGGCGAAAGTGAAGGTGCTGAGCGAAGACGAAGCCAAACAAATTATCGACGGACTCAATGCCATTGCCGAGGATATTAGCCAAGGTAATTTCAATTGGTCGATTGCACGCGAAGATGTGCATATGAATATCGAAGCGGCGCTCACCGATAAAATTGGCAGCGTCGGTAAAAAGCTGCATACCGGCCGCTCCCGCAACGACCAGGTCGCCACCGATGTGCGGCTCTATTTGCGCGATGCCATTGACGCTATAGCAGCGCAGTTAACCCGCTTGCAACTCGGCTTGGTTGGCCTCGCGGAGCGATACACTGATACCATAATGCCGGGTTTTACCCATTTGCAAACCGCACAACCGGTAACCTTTGGCCATCACATGCTAGCCTGGAACGCCATGCTAGAGCGCGACTATACACGGCTGTTAGACTGTAAAAACAGGCTCAACGAGTGTCCACTGGGTGCTGCAGCACTGGCCGGCACGACCTTTCCTATCGACCGTGAGATGACCGCACAGCAATTGGGCTTTAACAAACCCACCGACAATTCGCTGGACTCGGTCAGTGACCGCGACTTTGCCATTGAATTTTGCGCCTGTGCCAGTTTAATTATGATGCACTTGTCGCGCTGCTCCGAAGAACTGGTGTTATGGACATCAGGCCAATTCGATTTTATCGATCTGCCAGACCGTTTTTGTACCGGCTCTTCAATTATGCCGCAGAAAAAAAACCCCGACGTGCCTGAGCTAGTGCGCGGTAAAAGCGGCCGCGTTAACGGGCATTTAATTAGTCTACTAACGCTAATGAAATCGCAGCCGCTGGCTTACAATAAAGACAACCAGGAAGACAAAGAACCGTTATTCGATACTGTTGATACCTTGCTCGACTGCTTAAATGCCTACGCCGATATGGTGCCTGCCATTACCCCCAAAGAAGACAATATGCGCGCGGCGGCAGCCAAGGGGTTTTCTACCGCAACCGACCTAGCTGACTACCTAGTGCGCAAGGGTATTCCATTTAGGGACTCTCACGAAATCGTCGGCAAAGCGGTGGCTAAATGCATAGACGAGAACTGCGATTTAAGTGAACTGCCACTGGCCGCACTCCAAGCCTTTAGCAGCGAGATCGATAATGATGTCTTCGCAATACTGACGCTGGAGGGCTCCGTTGCCAGCCGCGACCACCTTGGCGGCACCGCACCGGCGCAGGTCACGCAGGCAGCAGCCAGGGCCAGGGCTGGGCTGGAACAGCGCTAAGCCGTCGCCGACACTGAATACCGAATGGCTAACTCACGTAAAAAGCTTAGTAATAGGGCTTAAATAATGACATCTACCGCCAAATAACGGTAAAAAGCGCTTTTGAGCGCATTTTCAAGTAACCGCCAAAAACCCTACCTCAAAGCGGCTCAGCATGGCCATAAATGATTGAATTACAATCGAAATGACCAAGCAACAATCACCATACTGGCTATACTCAGAAGATGTCGCCTGAAAACCCCATGCCAAATCCATTATCTGAGGCCGTAAGCAACTTGCGACCCGTTGATATCCAGCATGTCGATAAGGGCGTCGACCGAATCAATCTCAAACAGATTACCCAGCGGTTCCTGCAAATCAACCAGCTGCGGCTAGCCCGTCTGCACAGCGCTTTCAACAGCCAACAGCAAATGTTTCTAGACCTGCTGCCATTACTCTTTCACATTAACCACCCGGTACTTCCCGGCTATATGCCGACTGGCACACCCACTGGTTTACGCAACTTTAAGCCAACGCGTGAAAGTATCAAAAGCGCTCGGCAATTATCTCGGTCGTTTGCACTTAAGCGCGAGCTCAACGCCAGCCAGGATATTTGCGCAATCTACCTGATGGGCAGTTGCGGCACAATTGCCCATAGCAGCAATAGCGATATCGATATTTGGATTTGCCCGGCACCCAATCTTTCACCAACACAAAAAGCATCACTTAAGGAAAAGTGTCGGCTAATAGAGCAGTGGGCTACTAGTCTAAGGCTGGAAACGCACTTTTTTATTATGGATGACGCCGAGTTTAAACAAAAACAGCGTGCTGAAATGGATACTGAAGACTGCGGTAATACCCAACACTACCTGTTGCTCGATGAATTTTATCGTACCAGTATCTTACTCGCGGGCTGTATGCCTATTTGGTGGTTAACACCCGATGTTTTTGAAGGCGAATATCAACATTATGTCGACACACTCAAAGAAAAACGTTTTGTCGATGCTAACACCTATATCGACTATGGCTCGGCAAAAACCATACCCAACCAAGAGTACTTAAGCGCTGGTATCTGGCATTTGTACAAAAGCCTGGCATCACCGTATAAAGCCGCGCTTAAATTACTGTTAATTGAAGTTTATGCCAGTGAACACCCGCATACGAATAACCTTAGCAGCGAGTATAAGCAGCGCATTTACTCCGGTAATTACGATCACGATGAACTTGACCCCTATTTACTGATTTATCGTAAAATTGAAACGTATTTGCTCAACAATAATGATTACGATCGACTCGAACTGATTCGTCGCTGCTTTTATTTTAAAGTTGGCGTATCGCTCAGTAAGAGCATGGCCGACACCATAGACCGCGGTAATACTGGATCAAACAATTCTGAACGACACAAGCCTGAACCAAACGCTGGCATTACGCAGCTGCCAACGTCAGTCAAAAAAACCACTGCTACTGATAAAGCACTGTCAGATAGCGCGGCAACAGAGAGCGAAACCGATCACCGGCGCTGGCAACGGCAACTGATCAACAAGCTAACAAAAGAATGGGGTTGGACGCGTAAACACATTCATCATCTTGATCAACGCCAGCACTGGCCGCTGGATCAATTACGCGCCGAACAAAATCGTCTAACCCGCCAGCTTACCCAGTGCTACCGGCTTTTTTCTGCACTCACTAACCCATCCGCCGAACCAGCAGTGCAGGATAACCCCCGGCAGCTGCGAGGCCGACACAACTCACGCGAACTCACCCTGCTCGGACGCCAGCTATACGCTGCCTTTGAACGCAAAACAGCAAAGATCAATCGAATACAATGCGGTATTGTCAATACACTTGCGCAGGCACATATTAGTTTTAGTGCTCAACGCGATGAGCACGGGCAAACGCTTTGGTCGGTGCAGCACAACCAGCTTGATACTACCAATACGCGTTATATACATTCCCAGCCAGGCGCTGCAACACAGCAAACGCAGCGAGGGCAAAAAAGACAACAAACGACGGCCATTAAAACGGCCGACAACCCTGTCGAACTGCTTTGTTGGTGCATTGTCAATGATATTGTTAACGCCGACACACGCATTCACATTGAGCCGGGCGAGCACGATCTTAATGATTACGAAGTGCGCCAATTGCAAAGCACGCTGCTGCAAACACTCACAGCGCAAAACCTACATTCCGCTAATGCACCAGCCAGTAGTCGCTTTGCCAAACCGGCACGCATCAACCAATGCTTATTTGTCGTTAATGCCGGCGTTGACCCGTTAAAAGAGCAAAAAGATGCTGGCATTCATCGCATTAGCGATAAAACCGACCCACTGGCATTTAGTGGCATACAGGAAAACTTAATTGCCAACATTACCCATATCGCAATTAACAATTGGGGCGAGACTTTTTGTTATCATTTTAGCGGTGCTAATGCAATTGATGACTGCCTAACGCATTACTTCAGTTACGCCAAACCCGATCAAGCCATGGCCCTGCCCGCGCGCAAAATTGCCTGCGCCTGCCCCACTCGACCGACCGCAATTAACGAACGAATTGAAACGCTGTTTGACGATATTGAAAGCTGCTATTTCCAAAAACCAGAGAACTTTGATCCTAGCAAGCGTTATATTTTCGAGTCGGCCCAAGCCTATCACGTGATGCGCTGGGAAGACCAGAATCCTATTATTCAGCAAGTAACCTGCGACCAGGATTTGCTTGCTAATTTATCTAAACCTGCCACTGTGGGGCCGCTGGCTATCGACCGCTTTGCGTTAACACAGCATCCACTGCATACCGTGTATCGCACTGCCGAAGCGGCCAATGCCAAGCTTACAGGCAACTCATCACAATTGTGCTATGGCAATATTACCCGCGTGTTTTATGAAGTGCGCAACCAAATGGCCTATACGTATATACTAGATAGTCGGCAAGCGTTATCGATTTATACCATTCCATTTGAAAGCACCCGCTCGCTTATTCTTCCGCTCGGCCAGTTTATTCAGCGAAGTGTAATGCGCCGGCTTACCCATGCCCATGCAAAAACCACATTAGCCGATACTAACGCGGGTAACAGTCACGATTATCAACCGTACAACAGCAACGCCAACAGCGCCATTGTTGAATTCTACGCGCTAAATCCTGGCAGCCACGGTTATAGCTGTCGCCAGGTACCCACCGAATCCGAAATTAGCGCCCAGTACCTGCCCATTAAGGCCATTGGCAAACGCAGCCTGCTTGGCGATATTGAATGGCGCATTGCCTTTCAAGCGCAAGAATTTTCCGCAGCCGAACTGGGCACCACACTATATCAACAGGTGGCCCAGGCCATCAAAGCACACCGTCGCGATGGCCAAAATCGCTACCGCTGCTATATCACCGATATCGATATCAGCGACTGGCTAGACAACCCCACACTGGCATACGAACTGCACTATAAGTTGCAGCTTGAAACCGCAATCAACGACGCGTTTACGCAACTCGAAGACTGATTCGCACAAGTCTTTTCTCAACGTTTTTTAAGCGCCAACGGTTTGCAAATCGCACTAATCACCTTCTCTAGCCGTCAAAATACCAATGCCGCCCCACAGAGCCGGGTGGGTAAATCCTATTGGGCCAGTTATAATCATTGGATCGCCGACATTTATTGGGCGAACTACTTAATCAACACCAAGCCCGAACAACTGCGGAGCCAAGCATGTATTTAGGCCGCCTACTACGCACAACCGCTGCAACGCTGCTGTTAACATTGTTGTTAGCCGCGCTGCTGGGCTGTGGTCAAAAAGGCGCGTTGTACCTGCCGCAAGATAATGAACCTGGCGAAGCCACATTGTCGGAAGCCAAATTATCGCGGCATCTGCTGGGCGCAGGCCATTCGGCACCAACAATAAAACCCAATGATCTTTTAAGATCAAAGTATCAAGCCTAAACTCGATACCTGCACGCGACACAGCAATGCTTGCAGCCTTGGTATAAACCCAACACTATCTGAAATTATGTCTGAATTTAATTATCACAACGACCAGCTCATGGCCGAGCAATGCTCACTCAGCGCGATTGCCGAGCAACTGGGCACACCCACCTATGTTTATTCCAGGCAGGCGTTAGAGGCCAACTACATGGCCTATCGAAACGCGCTGGATGCCGCCGGAGCTAACCAGCACCTGGTGTGCTATGCGGTTAAAGCCAACTCTAATCTTGGCGTATTAAGCCTATTGGCCAAACTGGGCAGCGGTTTTGATATTGTTTCGGTGGGTGAACTGGAGCGAGTACTACTGGCCGGTGGCGACCCGAATAAAATTGTATTCTCTGGTGTAGCCAAAACCGAACAGGAAATTGCGCGGGCGCTGGATGTAGGTGTGCATTGCTTTAATGTTGAGTCCGAAACAGAATTAAATCGTATTGCCGCTATTGCCCAGACGAAAAATTGCATTGCGCCAATATCCATTCGCGTTAACCCCGATGTCGATGCACAAACACACCCCTATATTTCTACCGGCCTAAAAGAAAATAAATTCGGTATCGATATCGATGAAGCGCCGCGCGTCTACCAACATGCGCAATCACTACCGTCACTTGCCATTAAAGGCATTGACTGCCATATTGGTTCGCAACTTACCTCGCTAGCCCCCTTCAGCGATGCGTTAGAGCGCGTGCTCGAACTGGTCGATAAGCTGGCCACACTGGGTATTGAACTTGCGCATATCGATGTCGGTGGCGGGCTGGGCGTTTGCTATCAAGACGAACAGCCGCCGCAACCCGGCGACTACGTGGCCAGCTTGTTGCAGACACTCAGCGATCGCAAGCAAACGCTTGTTATGGAGCCAGGCCGCTCTATCGCCGCCAATGCCGGCGTGTTGCTAACGCGTGTCGATACGATAAAGCACAATTCGCAAAAGCGCTTTGCCATTGTCGATGCGGCTATGAACGATATGATTAGGCCGGCGCTATACGATGCCTGGTTAAATATCCTGCCACTAAGTCGCAATGCCGACAGCCCCTTGGCAGTTTATGATATTGTGGGGCCCGTGTGTGAAACCGGTGACTTTATGGGTAAGGGCCGCGAAATGGCCATTGCTGAAAACGACTTGTTAGCCGTATGCTCGGCAGGCGCTTATGGTTTTGTGATGGCATCCAACTATAATAGCCGTGGCAGGGCCGCCGAAGTGATTGTCGATGGCGAGCAGTTTCATATAGTACGTAAGCGCGAAACACTCGAAGACCTGGTACGTGGCGAAACAGTTATCAACAGTTAGCCATTGCGCACCAGGCAGCGGCACGAAAACAAAATGAGCAACAAGAATTAAAACCTAGCGGTCACTAAATGCAGTTACGATTTTCAAAAATGCACGGCCTTGGAAATGATTTTGTCGTGATTGACCTGGTGTCGCAAAACGCCAAGCTAAGTGCCGACCATATCCGCTTTATCGCCGACCGCCATCGCGGCATTGGCTGCGACCAAGTATTACTGATTGAACCCCCCCATACCGCCGACACCGATTTTCACTACCGCATTTTTAATTGCGATGGTAATGAAGTAGAACAATGTGGCAATGGCGCGCGCTGCTTTGGCAAATTTATTACCGACAAAAAACTCAGCGGTAAAAAAACGCTCAATGTCTCAACCAAAGGCGGCCTAATCCGTATTGACATTCTCGACCGCGATACCGTGCGCGTCGATATGGGCGTACCCCAATTCGACCCGGCCAATATTCCCTTTAATGCAGAGGCTAAAGCCAAAAGCTATCGCATTGCACATAGCCAGGGCGAAAGTGATATCAGCGTAGTCTCTATGGGCAACCCGCACGCAATACTGCTGGTTGACGCTGTTGACACCGCAGCAGTACAAACCCTCGGGCCCATACTCGAAGCCCATGAGCGCTTTCCTGAGCGGGCCAACATCGGCTTTATGCAAATTGAATCACGCAGTAAAATCAAGCTACGGGTGTTTGAGCGTGGCGTTGGCGAAACCTGTGCCTGCGGCAGTGGCGCTTGTGCCGCAGTCGCGGCAGGTATTAATAACGGCCACCTCGACCCGCGGGTTGAGGTGGCGCTACGTGGTGGCAATTTAACCATAGAATGGCAAGGTAAAAACGCATCGCTGGTGATGACCGGCGATGCAAAAAAAGTCTTTGATGGGAAAATAAAACTATGAGTTCAGCAACATTAAGCCCTGCGCAAACTGTGATTAGCGAACAGTCGGTTGCCGACTACTTGGTTGCCAATCCGGACTTTTTCCGTCGCCACCCCGGTGTGCTATCAGATATGGCACTGCCGCATCACAGCGGCAACGCCACCTCGCTGATTGAGCGGCAGGTTGCGATACTGCGTGAACGCAGCATGCAAACGCGACATAAGCTGGGCGAATTAATTGAAGCGGCCAAAGACAACGACGCACTGTTTAACACCACTCAGGCATTGGTGCTTGAATTGCTAAAAGCCAAATCGCTGCATAGCCTATTTACTACTATGGAGCAACAATTACTGCAGCAGTTTTCGGTAGAGTCCGCCAGCATTTTACTGCTCAGCGACTCGTCCAACACCGCTGCAACCACCTATGCCAACACCCTGGCCGATACGCATTTCGCGCGAAGCCTGGCTGATGCAAAGAATCAAATTACCGCGTTAATCGATAATAGTCGCTCGCTATGCGGCACCTTGCGCGAACATGAGTCTGCATTTATTTTTGCTCACGCCAAGCGCGCCATTGGCTCGGCAGCCATAGCATCACGCAGTATCACTATTGGCCCTGACGGACAGCAGGCAATGGTAATGTTGGCAGTAGCGCATCATGACCCCTCACACTACAGTAGCGAAACCGGCACCCTGTTTCTCGACTACCTTTGCGATATTATTAGTGTGTTAGTACAAAACTCACAGGAGCCAGGCTAGCGTAAACAACGATGAAAAAAGATGAGCCACCCCAAGGCTAAACCCCAACCAGTGCTTAGCACAGCAGCTGACAGTGCGCTCAGCGAGGCGGACTCGGACGATATTAATGCCGATACCAGCAACAGCGCCAATAGTATTGCCGATGCAATCGCGCTTTTTATTGAACACCTCAGCGTTATTCGCCGGCTCTCACGTCATACTATTACCGCCTACCAAACCGATTTAAACAAGTTTTTAAACCATTGCGAACAGCTGCAAGTCACGGCAATAGCACTTATTGACACCGACCTCGTGCGGCAGTACGCCGCGCGACAACATCGCGATGGTATGTCACCTCGATCAATTCAGCGCATGCTGTCGAGCTTGCGGAGCTTTTTTAATTTTACCAATCTGCATGCCACACCCGGTAACCGCGGCGACTATAACCCTGCCGATGATGTTAAGGCCCCTAAGGCAAACAAAAAACTACCCAGTACGCTCGACGTCGACCAGGTAAAAAGCCTGCTGGATAATTGCGTCGACAAAACCGATAACGATAAAACACTGGCGCTTCGCGACAAAGCCTTAATGGAAATCTTTTATGCCGCCGGCCTGCGACTAGCAGAGCTGGCAGCGTTGGATATCCATGATATTGATCTTGACGATGCGATGCTAACCGTGACAGGCAAGGGCAATAAGCAGCGCATACTGCCTTTGGGTAGTGCTGCAATCGAAGCGCTGAAAAACTGGTTGCAGGCAAGAGCAATACTCGCCATTGATAACGAAACGGCGGTGTTTGTGAGCCGACACGGGTCGCGGCTATCGCACCGCGCAATACAGCAACGTTTAAAGCTCGCCACCCAGCATCTGGAATACCAGCAAAACCTGCACCCCCATATGCTACGCCACTCCTTTGCCAGCCATATGCTTGAATCCAGCGGTGACTTACGCGCCGTACAGGAACTGCTTGGCCATGCCAATCTGTCTACTACGCAAATCTATACCCATCTCGATTTTCAGCACCTGGCGCAAGTTTACGATCAAGCGCACCCACGCGCACAAAAAGTTGATAGTCACGATAAGTTCAGCGCAGAGAGCAATATAGGCGGTAATTCAAAAAAGAATACAGATACGAGTAAAACGCAAAAAGACCAACAGCCATCTAAAGCCAAAAAAATAAAGAGCCGACATGAGTGTTAAAGCCATTACCTTTGACCTAGACGATACCCTTTGGCCATTAAAACCAACGTTAATACGCGCCGAAAAGGAAACCTATAACTGGCTGACTAAAAACGCCAAACCGCTTACTGATAATTATTCAATTCGGGATATTGCCGAGTTTCGCTATCAGTTATTTCGCAATAAACCGCAGTTTCATAATCAAATTAGCAAGGTTCGCATCGCAACTATCAAAGAGCTTGCGCTGTTAAGCGAGTATTCCGAACAAGACGCGCAAGCATTGGCCGAACAATCATTTGAAGTTCATTATGCGCTCAGGCAACAGGTTAACTGCTTTGAGGGCGTTGAAGAACTGCTAGAAAAACTTAGTGATAGTTTTGTGCTGGGAGCAATTAGCAATGGCAATGCAGATGTTAACAAAACAGTTATCGGAAAATATTTTTCATTTGCGCTATCGGCCGAGCAGCTCAACGCCAGCAAGCCCGATGAAAAAATATTTAATCACGCCCATCGCCATATAGAAGACAAGCTGGGAGCCGCCATTACCACTCGACAAATTGTACATGTTGGCGACGATTTTCACTGCGATATTATTGGCGCCAAACGCGCTGACTTTAAAGCAATTTGGCTTGACGACAAGGACGACGTGAGTGAGAGTGATAAAGTAGCGGGAATAACTGGTTACGAGAACGAGCCATCAATCGATGCTGATATTGAAGCTGACGCGATAATTAAAAATATTAACGAGTTACCTGCCGCATTGGCAAGCCTTAGTGCACAGTAGCTGCGCTAAGGCTATATACAATTATCGAGCGTAGCGTTTTTTAAATTAAATAGGTCGGCTACCGTAATTACTTTCGGGCTTGCGTGGTGGGTCACCCATTACGTTCGGTTCGATATTATCGATTTTCCCACCGTTATTAAGAAACGCTTCGATCTCGGACTCCATAGTCGACCTGACACGCTCCCGACTGGCAATGTTGCGTGACTCGGCCGCCTCATCTTTTGATCCAACAAAAGATAAATCAACATCCAAAGTCTTTTTCGCTGAAAAATCGACAATTGTATGCGCTTCATCTTGCGCTTTCTTTGCGATTGATTTTTTAGCCGCTGTTTTTTTAGCACCGGCTTTCTTCGCAACCGCTTTTTTTGCAGCAGGTTTTGCTACTGGTTTTTGCTGACTTGCTACTGCTTTACTCGATACCACTTTTTTTGCCGCCGCTTGTTTACTTTCTGGTTTACTTGCTGATTTTTTTACCGCTGTTTTTTTCGCCGCGGGTTTAGCTGCCGATTTTTTTGCTGTCGTTTTTTTTGTTGCAGCTGCTTTTTTTACGGCGGTTGTTGTTTTCGCTGCAGCGCTTTTTTTCGCAGAAGCGCTTTTACCGAGCGGTTTTTTCTGCGCGGATTTTTTGGCTGTCGCTTTTTGCAAAGCGGACTCTTTTTTAGCAGTTGGTCGTGTCATGGCAGGTAACTCACATCTTTAAAAAACGTTCGGCAATGGCAGAGCCGAAATTCAGAGTATGTTTAGTTATAGACAAGAAAATAAAAAGCGCCACGCAATTTACAGCGAAAGCCCGAGAAATTGGCATTATCCACTGGGTGATATTTCACCACCACAAGATATAGTGGAGAGCCGAATTTGGCGCCACTAAAATTGGCGCGGTAATATTTTAGGTTAAATAAATTGGGAATTTAGCCAGCCTTGGCTACGGCCAAAATTTTAGCGGGCTGGCTTAACAAGACACCGTATAGCAGGAACAGCCTGTAATAAAAAAGGCCGCTAATGCGGCCTTTTTTATTACATTCAATGCGGTAAAAACACTAAGCATTACACCGCGTCGTTACCAGTCTCACCGGTGCGAATACGAATAATCTGTTCTAGGTTCGAAACAAAGATTTTACCGTCACCAATTTTGCCCGTTTTAGCAGACTCGGTAATAGCTTCAATCACCGTGTCAACTAGCTCATCGCCAACCGCCACTTCGAGCTTCACTTTTGGTACAAAATCGACCACGTACTCTGCACCTCGATAAAGCTCGGTATGACCCTTTTGGCGACCAAACCCCTTGACCTCAGTGACAGTCACACCTTGCACACCCACATCGGATAAGGCACTCCTTACGTTATCAAGTTTAAATGGTTTCACTATGGCGGTAACCAGTTTCATAGTTCTAAGCTCCTGAAGGCTGTTTTTATCTGTCGCTCATTGGTCTGTCGCTCATTTGAGCTACGCGATTAAAGCCAATAAGGTACTGTTTCATAGAAACAATGGCAATAGCAGTGCGCAAAAAGGGGCTGCATTTTTCTCGCAGAAAAGCGTTTTGATTCAATTTGCATCATTTAACCACCGTTTTGCACCATATTATTTAATTCGTGCACAAAAAAGGGGCGCTTACGCGCCCCTAACCTTGCTTTAATTAACGACGTTCTAAAATCGTTGACTTACATAACAATACGATCGTAGCTATTTGCCGGATGTAAATTCTGGGTAGGCTTCCATACCACATTCAGAGATATCCACACCTTCGTACTCTTCCTCTTCACTGACCCGCACGCCGATAATTGCCTTAATGGCAAACCAGGCAATCAGGCTGGTGACAAATACCCATACGAAGATCACTAACATACCCACTAGCTGGCCCATAAACGTCGCATCGGCATCGGATAACAGTACCGCAAAGATACCCCAAATACCGACCACACCATGCACCGAGATAGCACCAACAGGATCATCAATTTTAATCTTGTCCAACGTAACGATACTGAACACCACAATGATGCCACCAATTGCGCCGATAATCGTTGCCATCAGTGGCGTTGGGTCAGCCGGTTCTGCAGTAATCGCCACCAGGCCTGCCAGAGCACCGTTGAGTGCCATGGTGAGGTCAGCTTTACCAAACAGAATACGTGCAACAATTAAGGCTGCAATTAAGCCCCCTGAAGCCGCTGCATTAGTATTTAAAAATACGTTTGCAACTTCGTTGGCTACATCAATACCGCCCAGTTTCAGCGTTGAACCGCCGTTGAAACCAAACCAGCCCATCCAAAGGATAAAAGTACCCAATGTCGCCAGGGGTAAGTTGGCACCAGGAATCGCCTGTACACTACCATCGGCAGCATACTTGCCTTTACGAGCGCCAAGAACTAATACACCCGCTAATGCAGCCGCTGCACCGGCCATATGCACAATACCCGAACCTGCATAATCAGAGTAAGACAGCTCGCCAATAAATGGAACGGCATCACCGTTCCAGGTCCAGCTACCTTCAATTGGGTAAATAAAACCGGTCATGATTACTGCAAACGCTAGGAACGCCCACAATTTCATACGCTCGGCAACTGCGCCCGATACAATCGACATGGCCGTTGCAACAAACACTACCTGGAAGAAGAAGTCCGAAGCACCTGAGTATTCACCCATATCGGCAAAACCGGCTTCTGCTGATGCCGCAAGTACTGCCGCTGCATCGGTAGGTCCTGCTGTACCACTTAAAAAGAAACCACCGCCGTACATAAATTCATAACCGCAAATTAAGTACATGGTGGACGCAATCGCAAACAGCGCGACGTTTTTGGTGAGAATTTCAGTTGTATTTTTAGAGCGCACCAAGCCTGCTTCTAACATCGCAAAGCCTGCCGCCATCCACATAACCAGCGCGCCACAAACTAAGAAATAGAATGTGTCCATTGCATACTGGAGTTCAAAAATATTGTTTTCCACTTTGATTTACCTCTCGCTAACGTTTGGTCCGATCAGCTAATAGCAATGCGAAGCTTACGCTCCAATAGCTACAGCGCTTCGTCTCCTGTTTCACCGGTACGAATGCGTATTGCCTGTTCGATACTGGATAAGAAAATTTTGCCATCACCGATTTTGCCGGTGTTAGCTGCCTTGGATATGGCTTCAATCGCCTGGTCGGCGATTGAGTCAGATATCGCTGCTTCAATTTTGACTTTCGGCAAAAAGTCCACAACATACTCAGCGCCACGATACAATTCGGTGTGACCTTTCTGTCGGCCAAAACCTTTAACTTCGGTTACCGTAATACCTTGAACACCAATATCCGACAATGCCTGCCTAACGTCATCGAGCTTGAAAGGCTTAACAATTGCAGTAATCAACTTCATGTGAGTTCCCCACTTTTTTAAACGAATCCTGAATTGAGTCTTACGCGACCTATTTTTAGTGCGAAAAAATAAATTCGTTGCCCTTGCATTTGCACTAGCTGTGCCAGTTCGTAATTTCAAAATAAAAACAAAAGCTTATAAAAGAGTGCATAGAAAAATTTCCATTAATTCGAGAAAATTTTCAAGATATGCACCACGCAGGTGCAGCGCACTACTTTATTAGTGCAGTGAATGGCACAATGCCTGTGGCCCGCCAGGGACAAAACGCCAGGCCATAAAAAAAGCCCCGCATGGGGCTTTTTTTATGGCCTGGCGTTATTGCGATAACGCGAGCGCTAGCAAGGGTTTATTTAAAGAGCAATACCCCATGACACAACAACATCGGTATCCGCACCATCAACATCCGTACTTGAAATAGTAAAGGTGAAGTCACCCATAGACTCTGTCGATTTGGTTAAATCGACTTGATAGTGGGTATAGTCGAGTTCTGCTCCGCCTTCGCCGTCATCATCAAAAGCATAGTTACCTATGGTTGCACCCAGCGAGAACTCGTCACTTAGGTCAAAACCCACGGAACCGTAGATGTAAACATCACCCTCGATAAAGCCTTCACCAGTACCGACAGCATCATCCACCTGACTATCGACGGTATAAGCCGCACCAACTGTGACCACACTGGCACTGACGCTGGCGTAGATTTCAGAAAAGTCTGCATCTTCCTGGGTTGAGTAGTGGTAATAGATATACCCCACATCGTAACCAACACCCTCGGAAATATCGCCACCAAAACCAAAGTAAATATCGGTTTCTGAGCCATCAAAACCATTATCACCATCTGCGAGGCTGCCCACCCAGGTACCGGCGTAAAAACCGCTATCACTGCTGTAGTCCAGGCCACCACTCACTGATGCGGCTGAATCAGACTGCGTGACACCACGCCATAAGTAATTACTTGTCACACCAACGTTTGCTTCTACCTCGGCAAGTAAGGGAATGCTAAAGCCAAGCAGGGCCGAAGCCACTCCCAGTTTCTGGATAGTCTTCATTTGTTGCTCTCCTGTTGTCAATCAAAATTGAGTTATGATATTTTGCTATTACACACTGATAACGTTGTATTCCTTTGCAGCAGCCATGCCAGTTAAATTTTATTTTGGTAAATCAATCGGTTAGCATAGAGAGCAACATTTGTAACAACCATTGCCGCACACTTAATAAGCGTATTGGTGATTTTGATGTTTCAACGTAGTGCAATGCGCACTACTATGCAGCGCGATTGACAGTGTGTATTGCCGCCAATTCAACAGTAAGCAAACAAAACGGAACCCAAAATACCGCGGAGTTTATATGACAGAAAAACTGGCCATCAGTGATTTATTAAAACAGGCGGCGGGTTTGCTGCCCGACAGCGCGGCCAATTTTCGCGCTGAATTTGAAGAAAACCTTCGCCCACTGGTAGAAGCCAGCTTTGCAAAAATGGATCTGGTCACTCGCGAAGAGTTCGACCGCCACTTGGCGCTACTCGAAAGACTGCAAGAAAAAACTGCCGCGCTACAGGCAGAACTGGATGCCATTAAGGCCACCGATAAATAATTGCACGCTTACCGGCAACCAGACGTGAAATTGTCTTGAGATTGCAGTAAGCTTTTAATTGCTAGCATGGAGCCATGCAAGACACTTTTGCAATCTGTTTAAACCACTTTTCAAGGATGAAAACCTATGGCACTTGCCCTGACTCTCTCACGCGCCAACCGCGGTATCGAAGCACCTCTGGTTAGCGTTGAAACGCACCTCTCTAATGGCTTGCCGGCCTTTACCATTGTTGGCCTGCCCGAAGCTGCGGTAAAAGAAAGCCGCGATAGGGTACGTAGCGCCATTATCAACAGTCATTTTGATTTTCCATCGCGGCGCATTACCGTCAACCTTGCACCTGCCGATTTACCCAAAGAAGGCAGCCGCTTTGACCTAGCCATTGCGCTGGGTATTTTGGCCGCCTCGGAGCAACTGCACACCGACCATTTGCAAGACTATGAATTTATCGGTGAGCTGGCGCTATCGGGCGAGCTGCGCTATGTCACCGGTTTAATCCCTGCGCTTATTGCCGCCGACAGCGCACGAACAGTACTGGTATCCGAAGCCAATCGCGACGAGGCATCGTTACCCATAAGAGCCAGCACACTGACGGCCAGCCATCTGCTGGAGGTTTGCGCGCATTTAAACCGCAATCAAAAACTAACGCCGATAAGTAAAATAGCGCCGGTACTCAACCCGTCTTTAGGTGCTGATATGGCCGATATCAGCGGCCAACCACAGGCGCGCCGGGCGTTGGAGATAGCTGCCGCTGGTGGACACAACCTAATATTTGTCGGCCCACCCGGCACTGGTAAAACCATGCTGGCATCACGAATTATCGGAATATCGCCGTTATTAAGTGAAGAATCGGCCATTGAAGTCGCTGCGATACAGTCGCTGACCGGTAAGGCAACCACGTTAGATAATTGGCGGCAACGTCCATTTAGAAACCCGCATCACAGCGCATCGGCAGCGGCGATGGTTGGTGGTGGCAGCAACCCCAAACCCGGCGAAATATCGTTGTCGCATAAAGGGGTATTATTTTTAGATGAGTTGCCGGAGTTCGATCGCAAGGTGCTGGAGGTGCTGCGTGAACCTATTGAGTCCGGCAAGATTACTATTTCACGCGCAACCCAACAGGTTGAGTACCCAGCCCAGTTTCAGTTAATTGCCGCAATGAACCCCTGCCCCTGTGGTTTTTACGGCGATGTGCGTCAGGACTGCACATGTTCAACGGCACAGATCCAGCGCTATCGCGCCAAACTGTCGGGGCCGCTGCTCGACCGCATAGATTTGCACGTCAGCGTTACCCGCATGCCTGCCTATATGATTTCGCAAAGCGCAGTGTCTAATGAAAACAGTGCGGCAATTCGAGCCAGGGTGGTAGCGGCACAAAAACGCCAGGCCCGGGCCCGCGGAAAAATTAATGCCAAGCTAAGCGCGCGTGAATTAATTGACAATCAATGGATTGAACCTGAAGCTATCAACTGGTTGAGCGATGCGATTGAAGCGCTGGGCTTATCGGCACGCGCTTTTCATCGGCTGTTGCGCATAGGAAGAACAATTGCCGACCTTGATTATTGCGAGCAAACGTCATTTGATAATGCGCCGGTTAAAACGGATCATTTTAAGGAGGCCCTGGCGTACCGGCAGCTTGACAAAAAACTGTAAGCAACGAGTACTTTTATAAAGCAGACCATGCGCTTAACATCTTTTAAAAGATAAACAATGCGTTTTGCTTTTATGTGGTTTTACAGGCTGTGGCAAAAAAGTCGACTCAATGCCGATAGTTGTGCTACCCCTGCAGCTGACAAACGAAGCAGGACAAACTGAGTGACATTGATATTAATTTTTCAGTGCGGTGCCGAACGTTATTGCTGCGGATTTAATACTAGCGGTAGCGTAATTTTTGGGTAAGTTTATTGTTTATATGATGACGGACTTACTGGAGTGTTATTTTCCGGCAACCATCGCGTGCGAAAAGTTACCCGCTAATATAAACAATAGCAGACTGGCTAATATTGCACGTTTTGCCATTTTAGGTTTGATACTGTTGCGTTGGCGTTTGGTTTGGGTGGTAAGGAAGCGGCTTCGACGTTGTCGAATAAGTGGGTTGAGAAGATTAAGTGATGTAGGGGGGTTTTTAGTGCAGAGAGGGCGGCTTTTATAGTCGCCTTTTTTGTTTTTTGGGTAAGGGGATTGAGTTGGGGAGAGTGCTATTTTTTTGGATTGCTTACAGGGTTTGTTTTTCTTTTGGCTGGTAGGGAAAGTAGCAATTCACTATTTTTCTGGATTGCTTACAGCGTTCTCTGCACGGCATGCCCTGCTGGTCAGTCACTTTTTTTCAGTAGCAAAAAAAAGTAACCAACCTCTTGTTTTAAAAAGAATGCCGTAAACGACCCGACGTTTAATCCCGGAGAAAAGAAGGGAGTCCCACATGGCAGTAAAGCCCCGTCGAACTCACCACCGAATATTACACAATATCTGACAACCCATTGGCTTTTCGGTACCGACTACTTCTCAATGACACCTCTATCCGCTTCGCTCAGTTCGGAGAGATCTTTATTCTGTTCAAAAGACAAAACCCGTCTTGGGGTTTTCGTATCACGCGGTGTAGATAAAAAACGGAAGGCCGACCTTAAAACCAAGTACAACTGTGGATAGCTTATTCGGAGCAGAACGTATTGGTAAGGGTAGAGTGCAATAGCAATGACCCTGACCACTACAAGCCCACGATCTATGCATTTCGCTAATGCGATACTACAACGCAGTGCGCTGGCTTTATTAAAAGGCTTTGCCGTAAATCAGATGAAGGTGGTGCCGAAAAATAGTGTGGACGTGACAAGTGATAAAACGGCGGTACGTTTTTGCCCTGTTGTTTTATAAAGAGGTTTTGGTTACTTTTTTTGTGCAAGCAAAAAAAGTGACTGGCCTGCAGGACAAAAACACGGCTATGGTAAAAGATCAACTAAGAACAAAGCCCCACCACGCGACTTCCCTTCAGGACAACCCCCCCCTTTGAATTCACTTATACACTAAGAATAGCAGCAAGATCTCCCCTCAAACTCCCCAAAAAAAACTAAAACCCCCTCCATCTCCTCTTAATATGCCTCTGCCGCACCGCAATCTCATCCTTCCTCTGTTCAGCACTCACCACCGGTGTATCCTCAGGAATCACCCCAGCCAAATCATCAAGCTTCACCAGCATCGCCTCCGCAGTAGGCAACCTCTCTTCCTCCAGCTCCTCAGCAAAAACAAACCGCATCGCAAAAAAACCATGCCGAATCCCGGTAGTATCAACCCACCCCTGCACCCCGGGGTCCTTATGCGCAATAATATAATACCGCGACCCATCACTCGCCACCGGCAGTTGATGCCCGGTTAAACTACTCACATAGTTCTGCTGATCCGGCCCCTCCATCCATAAATTATTCAATTGAAACCCAATATAATGCGGCTCAGCCGGCGCAGTAATCTTTAATACCAGCGCTTCATCATCAGCAAAATCAAACACACCCGATGAGTAAATTTGTTTTGCCCCCGCAACACCGCCAGCAGTAAATGGCGGTGCCGGTTTGTTAATGCCATTAACCGGTAAGTTACGCTTGCCATCACGGTTGGCATCGCGGGCAACCTCTAATGGAAATTCCATTAGCAAATTCCAAAAACGAATTTGATTAGGCACTTCAACCGCAATACGATTGAGCTTGTGAGTAATATCATCAACGGTAATCGGCGGACGGTTCGCGCCAATAGCATCAACCCGAACAATATCCATATCCAGAGGTATTTCGTTTTCCCAGTCGGAGAATATCTCCCGCACCGCTACCCATTGTGCCTCTCGTACCGCTTCAGTACCGGCGCTCTCACATTGCATCAGCTTTTTGGATAATAGAAAGTCACCCCGGTAGTCTTGCGGTTTTTCCGGGCCAATTAATATTTCAAAACCACCCTTACGGTCAACTTGCATACTCAAGCCATTAATAAAATCCAGGGTCTGGCTTTTACATTGATGCATTTCAGCAAGCTCACCAGTGTGACCGGGAACATCAGAGATGGTTTGAAAGGTAACCAGTCGGGGCGCTTTCGGACCTTTAACGCCGCGCACCGATTTTCTCCATTCTTTGGTGTTGGCTGCAGTACCTGTAATTTTGTAATAACCGGTAGCGTCAATTGGCGCTTTTAAATACATGGTGTCCGGGTTCTCTCCGGTCCATTTACGCAGCATGTCCATCGACCGATAAAATTCAGGAAACATAGGGTCGGCGCGCATTTCAAATTCAATCGCTCGATTTAAGTGCGCCATTAAATAACGATAACCCTCAGCCAGCACTCGATCGGTAGGTTGGGGTGGATAGTGCTCGGGATCTTCCAATGCGGTTTTGGCTTTTGCCAGGCCGTCCATTAGCGATTGCCAGGCATCATCAAGCTTGCCGCGAGTTTCGCTACTGAGTTTGTTGACATCCGGTTTGACATCGTTGTGATGATCCGTATGCGCCAGCAACTGTGGCGAAAAGATCAGTTGTACCAACGCAAGTATTAGCGTGCTTATTAGCGGCGCGTGAAGAGCAAAGTGATTTCGATACAGTGTTTTGCAGGTGGGTATATATCGAGACATGAATGGAATCCTTATGGCGTACTGGCACCGCTGACAAGAAAAATAGACCTTGTGAAATTAACAGCTATTGTTGACGATCATTATTTTGCCAGGGGTTAAACCTTTTTAATATAATCGTGCCCGACGCAATTTGCGTCTGGTCAGTGTTGCTTATAATCTCGATTTTAATAACAAAAGAAGCGCCCATGAGGAAACTATGAAAATTGCAAAAGATGCTGTTGTCACTTTTAGTTATGTGCTGAAAAAAACATCAGGCGAAGAGGTTGATAGAGCAGAGCCCGATGATCCAATGGCGTATTTGCATGGTCATGGCAATATTATCGATGGCCTCGAGAAAGCGCTCGAAGGCAGCGAAACTGGCGATAAGCTAGAAGTCAATTTAACCGCTAACCAGGCTTATGGGCCAAGGTTGAACGATAGGGTGCAACGGGTGCCTATAAAGCACCTGCTGGCCAAACCCAAAAAACTGGTGGCCGGGGCATTTGTCAAAGTGAATACCGAACAAGGCGCCCGCGATGCCACAGTGGTCAAGGCCGGCAAGTTTAATGTCGATGTTGATACTAACCATCCGCTGGCTGGCGTTGATTTGTGTTTTTCTGTGGCCATTCACGATGTGCGCGAGGCAACGCCTGAGGAACTCGCTCATGGTCATGCCCACGGCCTGGGCGGTCATCACCACTAGTATTGGCGCCTTACCATCCGTGCTGGCGCACTGCTATGAATAGCAGTGTTAAATGCAATGCGGTTATTGGCTGCGGATTCGCGATGAGTAGCTTAGCCCCGCATATACAGCGACGGCGCGCGCGTTCAGAATAAATAGGATAATTTAGGAGTGGTTGTTCTATGTATCAGAAGCGGGTTAATAATAATACGTTTAATATAAAACATGTAGTTAACGTTCCGTTGCTGTTGCGATTGTCGTTGCAGTTGCCATTTTGATTGCTTAAAAATTTGGTCAGCGCGTGTTTGCTGCTGGGGCTGGTGGCTTGTGACAATGCCGGCAACAATAATAGTGACAATGTAGCTGAACCCGTTAGCGGCACGACACCCGATAACGGACTTAGCTGGCCAGCCATAAACAGTGCGGTTAATGCCGATGTCGATATCGATGTGGCGATTATGCTCGACAGCATGACGCTGGAAGAAAAAGTCGGCCAAATGGTGATGGCAGAGATACAAACGCTGGATGCCGGCGATGTGCGCGACTACCATTTAGGCGCGGTTCTTAATGGCGGGGGCTCTTGGCCCAATCGTAATAAAAACGCTTCTGTGGCTGATTGGGTGGCTCTGGCCGATAGCTTTTACCTTGCCAGCATCGATTCTACCGGTGGGCGCGTGGCTATCCCTGTGTTGTGGGGTACCGATGCTGTCCATGGGCATAACAATGTGATTGGCGCAACGATTTTTCCGCATAACATTGGCCTGGGTGCGGCAAATAATCCTGCACTGATGCGCCAGATTGGTGAGGCAACCGCATTAGAAGTGGCTGTAACAGGTATCGACTGGGTGTTTGCCCCTACACTGGCAGTGGTTCGCAATGACAGGTGGGGGCGAACCTATGAGGGTTATTCGGAAGATCCCGAGATCGTCAATGCCTACGCAGGTGAAATTGTCGCTGGTCTGCAAGGCGATCCTAATAGCGGCGAATTGTTTAGCGCCGGGCGCGTAATGGCAACAGCCAAGCACTTTATCGGCGATGGCGGCACAACCAATGGCGACGACCAGGGTGACACCGAAGTTACTGAAGAAGAGCTCCGCGATATTCATGCGCAGGGTTATTTTACCGCATTAGATGCAGGTGCCCTGTCGGTGATGGCCTCTTACAATAGTTGGAATGGATCCAAGCTGCATGGTGACGGTTACCTTCTGAACGATGTGTTAAAAGAAAAAATGGGCTTTGATGGTTTTGTGCTGGGCGACTGGAATGGTCATGCGCAAGTACCCGGCTGCGCTAACGATAGTTGTGCGCAGTCATTTAATGCTGGTGTCGATATGATGATGGTTCCCTGGGACTGGCGTGATTTTATTACTAACACTATCGCACAGGTGCAAAGTGGCGAAATCAGCATGGAGCGGGTCGATGACGCGGTAACCCGCATACTGCGCGCAAAAATGCGTGCTGGCTTATTTAATACCACCAAGCCTTCTGACCGAACCTATGCCAATAACACTGCGCTGTTGGCATCCGATGCGCATAAAGCTCTTGCCAGGCAGGCGGTGCGCGAGTCGCTGGTGTTGTTAAAGAATAAAAATTCTCTGCTGCCAATCGACCCTGGCAGCTATGTTTTAGTGACTGGTGCCTCGGCCGATTCAGTCGGCCGCCAAAGTGGTGGTTGGACGGTAACCTGGCAGGGCACTGCCACTACTAATGCCGATTTTCCACAAGCAACTTCTGTGCTCGAGGGCATACAGTCGGCAGTTTCTGCCGCCGGTGGTGTTGTGAACTATTCGCGCACCGGCTCGTTTAATCCATCGCTGCCACCAGACGTTGCGATTGTGGTGTTTGGTGAAGCACCTTATGCCGAGTACTCAGGAGACTTAAATGCACTTGAGTACCAAGTAGGTAGTAAATCGGACCTGGCGTTATTAAACAGCTTTAAAAGTCAGGGCATTCCAGTGGTGGCAGTATTTTTATTTGGCCGACCGCTGTGGATGAACAAAGAATTAAATGCCTCCGATGCGTTTGTCGCTGCGTGGCTGCCAGGTAGTGAAGGGGCGGGTATCGCCGATGTGCTGTTTACCGATGCCGCAGGTAATATTAATTATGACTTCACTGGTAAGCTATCGTTTTCATGGCCTAAATTTGCCGACCAGCAAATACTTAATCGTAATGATGATGTTTACGACCCATTGTTTGCGTACGGTTTTGGTCTGACCTATCAGGACATCGATACGCTGGGTGATGATCTTGATGAAACCGGCGCCAGTCTTCCCATTGGTGAGATCGTGTCGGTACCCGGCACTGCAGAGGCAGAGCTGTTTACTGCTATGTCGGGTATTCAAACCGAGCAAAGCACTGATATTGGTGGTGGCCAAAACGTTGGATTTATCGATGTCGGTGACTTTATGGAGTACACCCTTGATATTGGCAGTGCAGGCAGTTATGACATTGAATACCGGGTTGCCAGCGCGATTGGTGGCGGAGGATTTGAAGTGCTCCTTGATGGCGTTGTGATTGATAGCCAAACGGTGGGCAATACTGGCGGTTGGCAATCGTGGATTACCAATACCGCTGGCTCCACTGTGGTATTACCTGCGGGTGAGCATACGCTGCGACTCAATGCCATCGGTGGAGGTTGGAACCTTAACTGGATATCGCTATCGCTATCGGGTAGCTGATAACTTTTGATTCACTCTACACCGGTATTAAAAGCTAAAAAAAAGCCTGCTGTTGTAGGCTTTTTTTTAGCTTAAATTTCGTGCTTACAATTCCTGCCTTAAGCGATTAAGCTGGCAATGACAGATAATCAGGAAAAATGAATATAAAAGATTGATATGCGATGAATATAGTAGTGCTTAGCGGGGCGGGAATTTCGGCAGAGTCAGGTTTAAAAACATTTCGCGATAATGGCGGCTTGTGGGAGGGGTATCGCATGGAAGAGGTCGCAACACCAGAGGCGTTTGCAGTAAATCCCGAACTGGTTCAGCATTTTTATAATCTACGCCGCCAGCAATTGCTTTCGGGCGATGTTACTTTTAATCGGGCACATACAGCGCTTGCTGAGTTTGGGTTACTGCCGCAGCATAGCCTGACACTAGTAACGCAAAATGTCGATGATTTGCATCAACGCGCGGGGTCGAGCGCGATTTTGTCCATGCACGGTGAATTGCGAAAAGCGCGCTGCCTGCATTGCAAGGCTGTGCTGCTATGGGATTGCGATATTACCAGCGACAGCGTTTGCCCCCAGTGTTTGACAAACGATTGCCTGCGGCCACATATCGTTTGGTTTGGTGAAATGCCTTTGTATATGGATCTCATAGAGTCCGCATTGCAACAGTGTGAACTTTTTGTATCAATCGGCACCTCCGGGGTCGTTTATCCTGCGGCAGGTTTTCAGCAACTGGCGCAGCACTACGGTGCAAAAACGGTAGAGTTGAATTTGGCACCTAGCGATACCGCCAGTCGGTTTGATGAAACCATTTACGGCAATGCCACCGAAATTGTGCCTGCATTTTTTGCAGGTCTTGCATAATCCCCTTGTCATTATCTGGAGCGCTTTATGAAAACAATTGCCCTTTTAGGTTCTACCGGTGCGGTTGGTGGTGAATGCTTAAGTCAGGCACTCGAAGCCGGTTTGGCGGTGCGCGTTTTGGTTCGCGATGCGAACAAATTAGCGCCCGAGCTGCGCGAGCAGGTAGAGGTGCTAGAGGGTAATGCGCTTGAAAAAACCGATATAGACAAATTGTTAGTTGATATTGACACTGTGGTATTTGCCATTGGTGTTGACAAACAATCGCCCGAAGATTTATGCACCGACGTTACCCGTCATGTAATGGAAGTGTTGCGCGCCAAAGGCGGTGGCCGGTTTATCTGGTGCGGTGGTGGTAGCACCCAGGTTGAAGAAGACCGGTTAAGTTTTGGTGCGCGCTTTGTCAATTTTTATGCTAGGCACTTTCTTGGCTTGCGCCACCGCGATAAAGATCATCAGTATGCATTGCTGCAAACGTATTCCGATATCGACTGGGTGGGTGTTAGACCATTGCAAATTAAAAAGGCGCCAAAAACTGGGCATTACCAAATGGGTTTTATACCGTTTAGTGGTATGTCTTGGATTAGTTTTGCCGATGTGGCCCACGCTATGCTGTCGATGATTGACAGCAATGAGTGGCTGCGCAAGGCGCCTATTATTCGCTATTAGTGTTTGCCCTGGCTGCCGCGTACCAGCTGGCCGGGTGTAGATCCGGTAGCTTGCCCGTTTTGCATAACCACCTGACCACTGACAATCATGGTTTCGTAGCCTGTGGTTCTTTGCACCAGGCGATTACCACCGGCGGGTAAGTCGTTGACCATATCCGGCTTAAGAATAGCGAGCTTATCGAAATCAATAATATTAATATCGGCTTTTAACCCAGACGCAATTAAGCCGCGATCAAACAATCCAACCACCTCGGCGGTGTCACGGGTTTGGCTTTTAATTAAATATTCTAACGGGATACGTTTGCCGCGTTCACGATCGCGCGCCCAGTGCGTTAATAGATAAGTGCAAAAGCTCGCGTCCGAAATAAAACTGACATGTGCGCCACCATCGCCCAGGCCGGGCACTGTGTGTGGGTGGGTAAGCATATCGTGAGAAATATCTGAATTGCCTGCTGCAAAATTAAGTGCGGGAAAGTACAGCATGCCACGGCCTTGATCGTCCATCATTGCCTCTAGCGCCAATTGCGCCGGTGGTATTGACTGGCTGGCGGCCAGGGATGCAATACTCTCGCTGGTATCGGGTTCGTAGTTGGGGATGTTATCCATAACAAAGGTTTGTTCAAGATCAAACAAGGGGTGAGCGGGGTACTGATTAACTAGCGTTGCCCGGTAGTCGGCATTTTTTAATTGCTCGAGTTGTTGTGCAAGTGGCTGGCCTGCGATGTTTTGAAATGCAGGGCACATAATAAAGGGATGATAAGTGCTTTGCAGGCTTAGCAAAACGCCTACCGGTCGTGGTGCCACTTGTGCAGTCAGTTTAATACCTTCGCTATTGGCCTGGCTAATACAGTCGAGAGTAGTTTTCCATTCATTGGGTTTGGCCGGGTCTTGGTTTAGCGTTACTGATAACGGGCGGCCGCTGCGTTTAGCCATATCGCGGATTAATGCAAACTCGGCATCGTGGTTTTCAAAGTCGCAAACTAATTGAATGACCCCTTTATTGGCTCGCTTTAAGCCTTCGGCAATACCCCATAGCTCCTCAGCGGTGGCGCTAAGGCTGGGCGTATGTTCACCGTCGGCGGTTTTATGGTTTACCGTTCGCGAGGTGGTAAAGCCAATGGCGCCTGCGTTTACGGCGTCTTCTGCCAATTGTGCCATTTGTGCAATTTCAGCACTGGTGGGTTTTTCTAAATGATCACCGCCGCGTTCACCCATCACATAGGTGCGCAGCGCACCGTGGGGGAGTTGGGCAACAATATCGATCATATGCGCTTTACTATCGAGCGAGTCAAGAAATTCCGGGAAGCTCTCCCACTGCCAGTCGATACCTTCGGCCAGTGCAGTGCCGGGAATGTCCTCAACACCTTCCATTAAACTGATAAGCCAATCACGCTGGTGCGGTTTTACCGGGGCAAAGCCTACCCCGCAGTTACCCATTACCACGGTGGTTACGCCGTTGTAAATGGAGGGTGCGAGCTGCGAGTCCCAGGTGGCTTGCCCATCGTAATGGGTATGAATATCGACAAAGCCCGGCGTGACCAGTTTGCCGCTGGCGTCAATATCGTGGGTGTTGGCAGCGATTTGTGTGGGGTCTATGTGGTTGCCAATGGCGCTAATCGTGCTGCCGGTAATGGCTACATCGGCTGTCACTGCAGCTGCGCCGGTCCCGTCTATCAGCGTACCGTTGCGAATAATAATATCGTACATAGGTTTTTTGCCCGTTAGCGATCAACTAAGGGCTGATATCGTACACAATGTTGTTAGCCTCCATGCCTACTGTTTGTTCATGCACTTCGCCTCAGTGGTACTTATTGCGGTTTGTTGGTTTGGGGCTAAAACTCCTGTAGGCAAAACTGTGACGGGTTATACAGCGGCATGTGCAGGCTTGGGTAGCCATGGTCTATGCTTTAATCATTAATTTTTAATGGAGACAGCCTTATGTTCTATTTACCGAAAATCAGCCATGTGGTCACCGCCAGTGCTTTACTTACGTCCATGAGTCTTGTGTCAATGAGTGCCTACGCTGGCACCAGTATTCATGTTGGTGCCAGTTCGTTGGGGCTGCAGTTAGGTATTGCGCAGTCGTTAACCGATAATGTCAATATTAAGCTGGCATATAGTGGTGCGAGTTATGACGCCGATGGTGAGACTGACGGCGTTGACTATGAATACGACCTGGACCTTAGTAGTGTGAGTTTACTGCTCGACTGGCATGCCTTCGATAATGGTTTCAGGTTTACTGCGGGTGCTTTGGCTAATAACAACGAAATTACCGCAGAAAGTAAAATTAGCGGCGCAACGGTAGAGGTCGGTGATAGTGTTTTTACCAGTGACCAGGTGGGTCGGCTCGAAGGTGATATCAGTTTCGATTCACTGGCGCCTTATTTGGGGATTGGCTGGGGCAGGGCAGTGGCCGATGGCTTAAGCGTGAGCTTGGATCTGGGTGTGGTTTTTCAGGGCGAACCCGAAGTAAACCTACAGTCAGTAGGTGGCAGCTTTTCTGATAACCCCTTATTAATCGCCGAGGTCGAACGCGAAGAGCAGGAGCTGCAGGATGATGCCGATGAATTTGATTTATACCCGGTGATTTCACTCGGTTTAAGTTATCGCTTTTAATTAACCGATAAGACTTTAATTAAAAGCCCTTCGATTTTTTCGTTAAGGGCTTTTATCTTATTTTTTTGCTGTGATTATTGGCTACATTTGCGCGCTAAATTTTGCCATATCAAAGTAGTCGCGCCAGTGGGCAATTTTGCCATCGACAACTTCAAAGATCCCCATCACCTGAATTTCTACCCAGTCATCATTAATTAAAAAGCGGTCGGTCCGCTCGTTCATCACCATGCCGGCGCCATTGTCGACTTGGTTATGAACAACAAATTCAATTTTCGAAGCCATACCTATAAAACCTTCAATAAATGCACGAATGGCTTCGGTACCTTCGTTAGGTGGGTCCATGGGGATATTGATATACACTGCGTCGGGCGTAAAGTATTCCATAATGCCGTCGAGGTCTTTTTTTTCCCAGCAACTAATAAACCCGGTTACGATCTCATTGGTGTTTGACATGATTTTTTCCTGTTATCTATTATGGTTTTGACGGCATTTAAGAATTTGCGCAATGCCACCGATTATTGATAGTGCTTTAAGGTTTTTGTCTAATAAAATATCGCGTGCTAACTGACTGCGTACGCCCGACTGGCAATAAAGTAGCAGCGTTTTCTGTTTATCTAATAATGAGCAGTCAAATGTTTCGCAATTGATTTTCGCTAGTGGTATATGCTCGCCACCCAGATGAAATGCCGCGCGCTCGTTATCGTCTCGTACATCAATCAGTTGGATATCATCGCGTTGGCATAGTGCGTCAAACTGTTCAGCGTTAATGCTGGCTGTATCAACGGGCTTGTCGCTACTGCATACAGGTTTGTAGTCGGTGTGGTCATATTTGTGTAGGTTGAAGTTAAAGCCCTTTTGGCAACAAAGGCAGCTGGCTTTTGTCTGTAATGCCATTTTTTGAAACTGCAGGGTCTCGGTTTCTATCAGCATTAAGTTGTTCTCAATTGCTGTTGGCAGGCCAAGTAAAAACCTTAGAGCCTCGGTTGCCTGCAGCGTGCCCAGCAGCCCTGGCAATACACCTAGCACACCCGCGGCATTACAGTCGGGTGCATCGATGGGCGCGCTAGGAAACAAGCAGCGAAAGCAACTGCCGCCAGGGCTAAACAGCGCGCACTGACCACTAAACTGGTAAACGCTGGCGTATAGCCAATATTTGCCCAGCGCTTTGCAGGCATCGTTAATCAGGTAGCGAGTGTTGAAGTTATCGGTGCAATCGAGCACTAAATCTGCATCACTAATTAATTCAACGGCATTAGTGGGCGTTAGAGATTCGCAAACTGCGTCAATACTAATATCACTGTTGAGTTGTTTTAGGCGTTGCTGTGAGCAGCTGGCTTTGGGTTTGCCAATATCATTTTCAGTATAAATAATTTGCCGCTGCAAATTGCTTAAGTCTACGGTATCGGCATCAACCAAGGTCAGCTTGCCTACACCGGCAGCGGCCAAGTAGTAACTGACCGGTGCGCCCAGGCCACCACAACCAATAATGAGGACTTGCGCCTGTTTTAGTTTTTGCTGGCCATCTATACCCACGCCAGGTAATTGTATATGCCGGGTGTAGCGTAAATGCTCTTTTTCAGAGAATCCTGTCATGGCGTGCTTGTATGCAAAAAATTAGACTGAGAGATGGCTTAGCGCCCGATTATATACTTCGCAGGTATATTGGTATATCTGCTGTGCACAGTCTAATTCGTTTTGCTTAATACCGGACAAGGCTGACATTTCTTTAATGTCGATACTCAGTTCCGTAGCGAGGCAGGCAAAGTCCATACTGGCAATACCGGCACCGGCAAACTCCCAGTCTAAAATACAGCAGCGGCCACTGGCCAATGCCAGGATATTCTCAGCATTGAGGTCGTGATGACAGAGTACCCGTTGTTGTCCATGGTTTTTTTCATAGTCCAGCGTCATTGCCAGCATTGCCTGGTAGCGTTGTCTATCAGCTGCGTTTAAACCCACAGACTCCGGCTCTCGGCTATCTTTTTGCAGCAGAAATCGCCAGTAGCGATTGATATGGTCGGAGTACAGATAGGTCGAAAACGGCGGATCGGAGAGGGAGAGCTTGGCCTGGTGCAGTTGATGTAGCTGAGCGCAGAGTGTTGTCAGCCTAACCTGGGTAATAGGAAGTTGTTTGCTGATGGTTGGGGCTTTAATATAAGGGTAGAGCTGGTAATTACCCTGTGGATGTTGATAGCAAATTTGCGGTGCCAGCTGTAATTGCTGGGCAAGCTGTTGAATGGCAAGTTCGTGTTCTCGGTTGGTTTTAAATAGCAGGTTTTGTTGATGAACACGCAATACCCATTGCGATTTGCTCTTGGTTGTTGCGGCTATCAAGTAACTGCTATTGGTGGTTCCCCCTTCGAGCGCTTTGACTAACTGTGGTTTTTCTAGCAGCGCGATGCCCCATTCTTGCCAGTCGGCAAGAAAAAAGTTTAACAGCCGCTGCGAAGAATTGGTCATGCTTGTTGTTGAAACAGTTTGCGCCAGTGCAGGTAGGCAAACACAACAATAACGACATATGCCGCAAAGAGAGCAGCAGTAAAGTACAAACCTTTATTGATATACAGCAGCATGGAAATAAAATCGATAACAAACCAGTAAATCCAATGCTCCAGCACTTTGTTGGCAATCATCCAGGTGGCTAGCAGACTAGACCAGGTGGTTAAGGAGTCGAGGTAGGGAAACGCCGCATCTGTATACTGATTTAGGTAAGTGCCTGAGCATAGCGTCAATACCGTTATTAACAGCAGCCATTGAAAATGTTTGCCGGGTTGCCATTGCACAATAGGCGCTTCTACCGGTTGAGTGTTATTGGTTGCGGTTGTCACTGCTTGCCAGGCAAACCAGCCATAGACTGCCATTGCGACGTAATAGACGTTGAGTAGCGAATCCATATACAACCGGTATTGCCAAAACACCGCAACATAAATACCCGAACCAATAAAAGCGGCAGGCCAGCAAGCGCGATTGTTTTGCGCCGCCAGCAGCGTGTAGGCTAGTGATGCAATAACCGCAACGAATTCAGGAATCGAATAAACGCTAAGCTCTGCCCAAATCAGGCTAAGCATGTTTGTTATTGCCCAGCTTGTACATGCTATAGAGTGCCCTTATCGCGTCGATCCCGATTAAGGTACTTGGCTACCAGTACTGCGGCCGGGTCTGCCTCGAACACAGCACGAGTGGCTGATTGAATCGCTGCCATAACAGTTTCAAAGTCGCCAAAAATTTCGGTGCTTAGCGCATGGGTGCGCACTTCGAGACCATTAATTGCATTAAGATCGACAAGATAGCCTTTAACAATCGCGATATAGTTATCGCTTAAAGGATACAAGCTTAGCTCAGCGGTAATATTCATCACATGTCCTCTGTTGGCTCAATTTTCCGGTGTGCGAAGGTATTAGTCTTGAAGGATATAGCGTGCGGTAATACCAATGTTGCGCGGTTCGCCAGCTTGAGTATACAAATTGTTCAAGTAACCGTCGCGAGGATCGTTACCAAAATATAGGCCCTGCACGGGATAGTCTTCATCCAGCATATTGCGCATCCATACGCTTAGCCTTAAAGGCCCGCTAGCATATTGAATATTTGCGTGCATCAAGTTGCTGTTGCCCGATTCTTCGTTAAAGTAATAGGCAAACTGGTAGCCATCGCGGCCCTCAAACTGTACCGTGGCGGAAACCTTTTCAGATAATTGGCTGTTGATCGCCAGATGGTACTGGTAGCTGGCCGCCCGTGGTTGATCTTTCTGATTGATTGAGATAAATGCAAACTGGTCGAAATCATATACACGTAGATTTTTTATCGAAGTATCGATAAAAGAGAAATTGCCAGTCACGTTAATTCCGTCGGTTGCTTGCCAGTCGATTTGCAGTTCAGCGCCACTACTCTCTGCGCTATCGGCGTTGTCCTGATAGCCAACAAATAAGAAGGAGCTGATACTATCGTATAGGAATGTTTCAAACTGCGGGTTGTTGCGTTTGTTATAAAAGAGACTTGCTTTTATCTGCATGCGGTCTTGCAGTGTGGTTGTATTGACGCCCAGTTCGACGTTGGTGAGTGACTCGCTTTGAAAGCGCAAGCGATCCTGTAATTCACCACGAAACGTGGGGTCAATTGCGCCAATATTAGTGCTGGCGTCAGTGTTTACGCCGCCTGCTTTATTGCCGCGAGAGGCAAGTACAAACAAATTGCTATTGTTCGTCAGGTCTAGTCGCAACCCGGCATCGAGAGACCACAGGTCATCGCTCGAATCAGAACGGGTTAAGTCCGAATCATTGTAGTCATCCGAGAACGTTTCAAAACGTGCGCCCAACGTCGCCTGTACCTGATCGCTTAACTGTGGAGTCCATTGGCCATAGCCAGCATAGCGTTCACTGTCGTAATCACTGTTTAAGCTCAATGGGAAATCACCGCGCCGATTACGATCGAGCTCGGTTTTTCTATCTTGGAAATAAAGGCCTAACACCAGTGTTTCGCTGATGATTCGCACATCAAGCACCGTTTCATCTCTATCCCGCTCGTATTGATCAAAGCTGGAGAAGCCACCAAACGGACAGACGCTGTTCACGCAAATAGTGGGGTCAGTCCAGTCCTCATCGAAGCCGTAAATCGTTTGTGCATTTAAAAAACTCAGTTTTGTTTTTAGGCTGAGCTTGTCGGCGATCTGGTTGATACTGTTGATTGCGATCCCATAGATTTCCTGTTCGTCGCGGCCAGGCTCATTACTGAAAGTGGTATTACTTACGTTCTCGAGTGAGAATGCGTCATAGCCATTATCATTGTTGACGTGCAGTAAGGTCAGGCCAAGTGTATTGTCATTGTTAAGTTGCCATTGAAGTTTTGCTTTTGCAGTAATCTCATCAAATTCGCCTGTAGTATCACTAGCTAAAAAGTTATTGCTAATATAGCCGTTGCTATTGTATTGCTGCACAGCAAAGCGAGCTTTGATGTTTTCGGCGAGCGCGCCATTGAAGACAGCACCGACTTGCCATGCTTCAAATTTTCCGATACCAGCCTCCAGGTAGCCATCGTATTCTTCGCTGGGGTCGGCAGAGATAATATTAATCGAGCCTGCCAATGCGCTTGAACCCAGTCGGGTACCCTGTGGCCCACGCAGTACTTCGATTTGCTCAGCATCGAATAATAAACCTGCGCCAAACAAACCGTTGAGCTCAATGCCATCGATAACAAGCCCCACTGAGGGGTAGGCTTTGGGGTCGACAAACTGTTCAATATCGCCAATGCCGCGTATCTGCACAAAGCGTCCTCGCGACGCCCCGCCAGAAAAATTAGCGCTAGGTACGGTTGCCAGCAACTGATCAATATTCTGGGCATTACGTGCAAGCGCGTCGAAATCGCTGAGAACACTGGCGCTGCCAATAAAGTCAGTGGGGGTATCCTGGTTGAGCGTCGACTGGATAACAATCTCTTCAATCGATGCAGCATTGCTTGCCATGCTTATAACACTGAGACTAAAGCTGGTTATAAGGAAAGCAAGATAACGATGGGGGATGGTTTTAGATAACATTCGAGTCTCCATAAACAATAATGAAAACCCGGTAGACGAACGAGGGATAAGGTTGTGAAGCCGGAGCGCTAAGCGATAATAAATACCGGCGAAAAACAAATTCCTATTCCTACGCCGGTACTAACCGGATCAGGTTCAAGGGTTCGCCAGTTTCTTGCTTATGCTTGCTTGCGCTTGCATAGAAAGCCACTGGGCATCTCAGGCTAATTAGCCACCCCTCAGGAAGCAACAACATTGTAACCGCAGACCCGGCGCGTCGCCAGCGTCGGGCTGTAACTTAATTTACAAAAATGCGTGCCAGCAAATAGTCAGTGAAATAAATGGTGGCAGCAATGGGCAGCGTCATGCCAATCACGGAGCCGATTAAATACTGCCGGTATTTAACTGCTGATAGCGCCAGGATATAGTTTAGCCAGGGCGCAGTCGAAACAATCAAGCGCATGATTGCGATATTACTAATGGGCTTGTCATGTAAGCCATTCAGTAGTTTACCAATAAACGGTTTATCAGTTTTTTTTAGCGGTGAGCCGCCAATCACGCGTACTGCGTAAAATGATACAGTGATAGCAATCAGTGCTCCGATAAATGCAATAATAAACCCGGTAATGCCGCCGTATATCAAGCTGGCGGCGAGCACAAAAAATAAGCCCGGAATATACAGTAACTGCCCCACAGTAAATAATCCGATAAACAGCACCACGCCCAATGCACCCCAGTCCTGCACAACGGCGCGAATGTGTTCGGGGTTCGCTTGTTCAATTACGCCACTCTCACGGGCATAAAAATACAGGCCGATTAAAATGGTAAACAGCATGGGCAACCGCAGGCGTTGTAATAGTGAGGGACGCTTGGGGGTTGTCGCAGTTGTTGAAGGGGATACTGTCGTCATGATTGTTGTACTTTTCAGTTTGCTATTATTTTACGTCACTCAACCACTATTGGATGTGTGCTGCCGCGGCGTTTTGAGCATTGCTGAACTCAAATTGTAAATCAAGCGTACAGTTCTTTTTGTCATATAAGTGTTACGAGCCGGTTAACCCCGGATACCTTCTAGGTGGCTTAGGTTTAGGGTTTGGTCGTCGGAGGGAATAGCAACTGGTATTGCCGGTGGTCTTGAACGAGGTATTGGAAAGCGGAATGCTGATTATATTGCAAGGCGCAATACGCAATATAGGGTGCGTGGTGTCCCATTCTTGCATGAAATTCAGCCATGGCAGGTATCTCACTGATTATATTAATGCTTTGTCTTAACCATAGCGAATCATAAGCCTAGCGTCTGGCTTCGGGAGTTGGACTATTAAGCTCTTTTAGTCAGTCGCATATTGTTACCAGCGTGTTAGAATCGCCGCCCTTAATTTCGAAGTGTGCTGCCCAGGAGCCGGTATTGGTCGTTAAATTTGTTGAATCGTGCAAACTGCCCACCCAATGGGGTGATTTTGAAATGCATGGCTTTAAAGATGATGAAACCGGAAAAGAGCACATTGCATTGACAATGGGCGACCTCTCGACCAACGAGCCAGTGCTGACTCGGGTGCATTCCGAATGCCTAACCGGTGATGCGCTGTTTAGCTTGCGTTGCGATTGTGGTCCGCAACTGCGCTACGGGTTAGAGGCAATAGCCAAAGAGGGGCGTGGCGTATTGTTGTACTTAAAGCAAGAAGGGCGTGGAATTGGTTTGCTTAACAAAGTGAAAGCCTACAAGCTGCAGGATGCGGGCGCCGACACCGTTGAAGCCAACGAGCATCTGGGCTTTGATGCCGATTTGCGTGATTACTCTATTTGCAAAGTCATGTTTGCGCATTTAGGCGTGAATCATTTGCGCTTAATGACCAATAACCCCAATAAAATTTCTGCACTGACCCAGATTGGGTTAAATGTTGATGAACGTTTGTCTATTACAACCGGGCAGTCGCCGCATAACGAAAAATATCTCGCCACCAAAGCTGGAAAACTGGGCCATTTACTGTCGGAAGATTAGTACGGTTTTGCTTGGCTAGCCGATGGCTTGCTGTTACAGCGTTTCTGTAAATCGGTCTGTCTGCCGTGGCTCACTTGCATCGATAACTGGATCGCTCTCATCGTTAACCGAATGTAGCCTGGGGCGCTGGTTTTGCGGCATTTCTGTGTGGTTCTCAGCTAAAGCGATGTCCGCCAGTTTTTCACTAATCGCCGTGTGAATTCCATGGGTATCTAGCCCACACTCTGCCAGTAACTCGCCATGTTTGCCATGATCGACAAAGCGATCGGGCAGGCCTAATTGCAACATGGCGTTTTTGCAGTTGCGCAGGTTCATGAATTCACTCACCGCGCTGCCAGCGCCGCCTTGCACTGTGTTTTCCTCTACCGTAACGATTAAGCTATGGCGCGCTGCCATGGCGTCTATCATTGCTTCGTCAATTGGTTTAACAAAACGCATGTCGACTACGCTAAGATCCAGCTGCTCAGCTACTGCCAGGGCTGCCGGGAGCAAGGTGCCGAAATTTAAAATTGCTGCACGGTTGCCCTCGCGGCGTAGTACACCTTTGCCTATGGGCAGGGCTTGCATATGGGTTTCAATGGCATTGCCGGGCCCGGTTCCGCGCGGGTAGCGAATGGCCGCAGGGCCATTATGCTGGTAGCCGGTATACAGCAGCTGGCGGGTTTCGTTTTCGTCTGACGGCGCCATAACCAGCATGTTGGGAATGCAGCGTAAAAATGATAAATCAAAGCTGCCCGCATGGGTCGGGCCATCTTCGCCCACCAAACCCGCGCGGTCGATGCCAAAGGTGACATCGAGATTTTGCAGTGCAACATCGTGCACTAATTGGTCGTAGGCACGCTGTAAAAACGTCGAATAAATGGCAACAACAGGTTTTTTGCCCTCGCAGGCGAGCCCGGCGGCCAACGTTACTGCATGTTGTTCGGCGATGGCGACATCGTGATAACGCTCGGGATACTGTTCGGCAAACTGTACCATGCCAGAGCCTTCGCACATCGCCGGGGTAATCGCAAAAAGGTTCTGGTCTTGCGAGGCCATATCGCATAGCCATTGGCCAAACACATCCTGGTACTTAGTTTTCTTCTTTGGCTCGATTACATCGGTAATGACTGGCTTTGTCGTTTCGGGTTTTTCAATTTTATTAACTGCGTGGTAACCCACCGGGTCGGCCTCGGCAGGTGCGAAGCCCTTACCTTTCACGGTGCTAATATGCAGTAAGCGCGGCCCCTTCATAAGCAGCATATTTCGCAGTGTTGGCACCAGCGACGATAGGTCGTGGCCATCAATTGGGCCAATATAGTTAAAGCCCAACTCTTCAAATAAAGTGCCGGGTGCAACCATGCCTTTCATATGTTCTTCAGTGCGCGCTGCCAACTCCCAGGCCGGTGGAATTTTTGACAGCACTTTTTTCGAGCCCTCGCGCAATTGCATATAGGTTTTGCTGGCCCAGATTTTGGCAAAGTAGGTGGCAAGCCCGCCGGTGTTTTTGGAAATCGACATTTGATTGTCGTTAAGAATGACCAGCATGTCGGCACTGGTGTCGGCGGCGTGGTTAAGCGCTTCAAAAGCCATGCCTGCAGTCATTGCGCCATCGCCAATCACTGCCACGGTTTGCCGAGGTGGCTGTTCACCCTGGTGCGCCAGTGCCATACCCAAGGCAGCGCTGATACTGGTGCTGGAGTGGCCAACGCCAAAGGTGTCGTACTCGCTCTCTTTGCGTTTGGGAAAACCAGACAAACCCTCGGCCTGGCGCATGCTGTGCATCTGGTCGCGACGACCGGTAAGAATTTTATGCGGATAGGTTTGGTGGCCAACATCCCAAACCAACTTATCGCGCGGGGTGTCGAGTAAATAGTGCAAGGCAACAGTGAGTTCGACCACACCAAGTCCTGCACCAAAATGGCCGCCCGATTGGCTAACGCAGTAGAGCAAGTGCTCGCGCAACTCATTGGCCAGTTGCGGCAGCTGCTCTTCGTTAAGCTTACGCAATTCGGCAGGTACGGGTGCTAAGTCGAGCAGCGGCGTATTGGGCCGCTGGTCAGGAAAGCGATCGTACTGGCGAGGGTTTTTCATGCAGTGCTATAACCGTTAAAAAGAGTGACTGACCGTGGTTAGGCTGGGGGTTAGCGAGCCTGGCAGATTCGCAGCCTACAGCTACAAAAATGTTGTTGTTGAGGACTCGATTTTACCTCAGAAACCCGCGTAATACTTCAATTGCAGCCGGTTTTGGCAATAAGTGCACGGCAATCTGCGGCTAGCTGGAGAGCAAACGCCGGTTTTAGGCGGCGCGCTCAATAATAAAGCTGGCCAGCGCCCGCAGTGGGTCGGCCTGCTGATTAAAGCCTTGCAGTGCGGCCAGTGCCTGGCGATGTAACTCTAGTGCCTCGCGCTTGGCGGCATCGAGGCCAATAATAGAGGGGTAAGTCGGTTTATTTGCTTGAATATCAGTGCCTTGCGGTTTGCCTAGCTCTGAGGTTTTGCCCTCGATATCGAGAATATCGTCTATCACTTGAAAAGCCAGGCCTATGGCTTGGGCGTATTGGCGTAGCGCCCGGGCCTGGCTGTCATTACCACCACCACATAGGCAGCCCATCAGCGTGGCGGCTTCTATCAATGCCCCGGTTTTCAGCCTGTGCATATTAACCAGCGCCTCGTAGTCTGGCGTCTGGTCGACAACCGCCAGGTCTATCGCCTGGCCTCCTACCATGCCGTTGGCGCCAGCGGCTTGACTGAGCTGGCGGACAAGATTAAGCCGTAAATTAGCGCTGGCTTCACCATCGCAGGCCAACAGTTCAAATGCTAGCGCCTGTAATGCATCGCCGGCCAGGATTGCGGTGGCTTCACCAAAGCGAATATGGCAGCTTGGCTTGCCACGGCGCAGATCGTCATCGTCCATGGCGGGCAAATCGTCGTGAATCAGTGAGTAGCAGTGAATAAGCTCAACCGCGGCGGCGGCAGTGTCAGCAATACCATTTCCCTGCTGCGGTGTGCCGCAGGCCTGGGCAGCCATATAAACCAGCATGGCCCGAATGCGCTTGCCGCCGGCCAAGCTGCTGTAGGCCAGCGCATCAACCAGCGGCCCAGCCTGCTCGGTTCTGGCAATCGACTGGGTTAATTGTGCTAAACGGTCGCTGAGAAATTGTTCGAAATGCGGTTTGTATTGGCTAACGAATCGCTCTAGCGGGTCATCTGTGCCTGCGTCGATCAATGTTTCAGTCGTCAAGATCGTCAGATTCCGTTGGCTCAAAGCTGGTGTCTTCAAACACTGGCTCACCGTTTTTTTCGGTGAGTACTTTGACGGTTTGCTCCGCCTCGTTCAGCGCAGTTTGGCAGGCGCGCGTGAGAGCAATGCCCTCTTCAAAGCTTTTCAGTGATTGCTCTAGCGTTAAATCGCCCGTTTCAAGTGCATCGACAAGCGACTCGAGTTTTTCAAGTGACTGTTCAAAATTCGCCGGTTTTTTGGTTCTGGCCATAAAAAATATTGGATTGCCTGTTTTATGAAAATGGTGTGTTCTATTGGGTGTTGAAATCCGTTGGTAAAATTGGCTGGCGCGTGGGCGAAGCTCTTATAGGCAGCTATGGAGTGCAGGCAGCTATATAAATCAGATAGTATCAATTTTTTGCTCAATATACAGTCGTGTTTTGCGCTCAATCACGATTCTCATCACTATTGCCACCTCGGCGCTTAATCGCTTTAGTTATCGTGATTTCTGCCGATTTGAGACTAGACTAAGAAAGAGTTTCTATTACCCGTTGGGCGCCATGTCTGCCGTCTTGCGCAGTACTTATTTTGTACAGTTAGGCTGGGCATTTATCGACTATAGGTGCGTGTCCTGTAATTACAGGCGGGCGGGCTGACCAGACTCAGTGCGTGATCAGTAGCGTTCGCGTAAACGTGAGCAGTCCGGCTATCGATTTTGAGCCGGTGCACGGCTTGAGTAGTTAAGGAGCATTAGGTGGATTTAGCGACATTAGTAGGTATTCTCGGCGCCTTTGGCATCATCGGTGGTGCCATGGC
>CBFHXO010000007.1:39407-51262 GCA_965659815.1 Pseudomonadales bacterium | reverse complement strand
CATTCTTTTTAAAACAAGAGGTTGGTTACTTTTTTTTGCTACTGAAAAAAAGTGACTGACCAGCAGGGCATGCCGTGAAGCAAACCCTGTAAGCAATCCTAAAAAATAGCAAAAAATCTCAATTCACCACCAACCAAAAGAAAACAAAACAAAACAAAACAAAAGCAAACTCTTATTTATCGGGGCTCCAACAATAGCAAATTATTCCCCTGATCAATCTGAAAACTAAACACCCTCAAAAAATTCATCCCCAACAACCCATCACCACTCGACCGCTCCTCCAAATCCATCACCACAAACTCAATATCCCTAACCCGATAATCCCCCACCGCAAACTCCTCAAACCGAAAAATAGGCGCTTCAACCATCCCACCCGCCGTATTAATCCTCCCCATTCTGACAAACTCCGGCGCTAAACCCCGCTCAACGGTTTCAAAATACCGCCGCGATAACACCGATATCGACGCCCCAGTATCAATTAACAGCTCCACCCCCTGCCTTTGATCAATTTCACCCCGCACCAAATAATGCTCACGCACTGGCGTTAATTCAATCGCCAACGCCTGCAAATTCAGCACCTCAATTTTTTCCAACAAAGCCTCTGCCTTGCTGGTAAAAAATTCATTTAACAAAATCGAACGTAATAATGTCTGCGCCTGACGATATTCTGCTAATTCAATATGCGCCTGCGATAACATCAAAATATACGGCGGATGCTGCGGCTCATGCCATAACAAACGCTCCAAGAAACGAATTAACGGCCGCCAGGCTTGCTGCTCACTTAAAGCCTTAACCTCAGCATCAACCAGCGTATTAATCGGATTAATATAACGCCCCTGCTGGTTAGTCGGCACCTCTCCCATTAACGCATAGTATTGCTCAATGGCTGCCAAACGCTGCCCCGTTGCGACCAGCCAATGCGCCTGCAACTCACTATAAGTAAGATCATAAGGATACTTCTGCAACCAGGCAGCCAATAATCTCTCCGGTAAATCAACAATATCCTGCGCTAACCAGTCACGCGCAATAGCAATCCATTTCTGCTTTAAACGCTGTGCCTCCACCGCATCATCTTTAGCCAGTAACTGCCAAGCAACAATCGCATCACTAAACTCACCACTGTCAAATAACAATTGAACATCAGCCGCGGTTAACGCTTTGCCGTCACCGCGAAAAACCTGATCAAGATTAGAACGCGATAACACAGACTCAGCATCAAAGCCCAAATCATCACTATCAACCGCAGTCGTACCACCGAAACCAGGCAGCGATTGACCGGCCAACAACCAGATATTTAAACCCAATGATGCCAGCAACAGCGCTTCTACAAATCGACGCAATCGAATCTCCTTAAACAGTAAACACTCACAACAAAACTACGTTCAGTCACAGCGACATATAAATTGACTCGAATCATAAAACCAAACCCCAACGCCGCAACAGCTTTATACGACAAAAACAAATAATGCACCATTGTTGTGCATAAGCTATACTGGGTGTGCTCAGTCTCAGGGCAAGCGCCGCATCAGTGCCTTGTGATCTAGCATTCGGCATAGACCTGAGTTTTTAAGTGTTTGTTTTTAAAAGATTAAAACTTTTTTTGTCGTTTCTTTCAGCCTGCCATCGCTTTGTGCACAGTTCTTGCTATGACTACATAACGACAACGGATAAATTATGATTTCTGAACAATTACATACACGGCTGCTGGAAAACCTGAGCACAGCCATTGTATTGCTCGACGGCGAGCTTTGCCTTAGCCATATTAATGCAGCGGCCGAAGTGCTGCTGGGCTTGAGTGGTGCCCGCCATTTGGGCGAGCCGATTAGCCAGCTACTGGTTGATGCCGATGCAACGTTGGTCACGCTGCGAGAAACCCTGGAAAGTGGCCGACCGCATACGCGCCGCGAAGCTACGCTTACCACCACCAACGGCGGTAAGATTGGTAAAACGACAGTCGACTATACTATTACGCCGATCGACGATATTCCCGGTAGCGCACTGATTGTCGAGATCCAACCCATCGACCGGCTACTGCGTATTAGCCGCGAAAAAACCCTTTTTTCGGCACAGGAGTCGACCCATGCACTGCTAAAAGGCATGGCGCATGAAATAAAAAATCCACTCGGCGGCTTACGCGGCGCGGCCCAGTTACTCGAACAGGAACTGGCAGACCCCGAACTAAAAGAATACACCCAGATTATCATCGATGAATCGGATCGACTAAGAAATCTGGTAGATCGCATGCTAGGGCCTGCCAAGCCGCAGCACCTTTCCAGCATCAACATACATGAAGTGTTAGAGCGGGTACGGCAACTCACCGAAGCTGAGGCGGGCGACAGCGTTGATATTTTTCGCGATTACGACCCCAGCATTCCCGACCTGACCGTAGATCGTGAGCGCATGATACAAGCGACCTTAAACATCACTCGCAATGCTGTGCAGGCGCTGAAATCCAAAAACACTCGTCACGATAATGATCAAGATAAAGCGCAGACAGATAAGGCATTTATTCTTATTTCAACACGCATTATTCGACAATTTACCATTGGTGCTCATAACCACAAGCTGGTGTGTCGCATCGATATTAGCGATAACGGCGCAGGTATTCCCGATGACCTACAGGACAAAATTTTTGTTCCTATGGTGAGTGGACACGCCAGCAATTCAGGCCTGGGCTTATCTATCGCCCAATCGATTGTAAACCAGCACCACGGGCTAATTGCATTCACCAGCGAAGTTGGCAATACCTGCTTTTCGATTTACTTGCCGCTAGAACAGCACGGCTAAAGGAGAACTGATATGACCAAGGCAAACAATGTATGGATTGTTGATGACGACAAATCGATACGATGGGTGCTAGAGCGAGCGCTAACACGATCGGGCATTCATGTGGATGTATTTACCGATGCTGAGTCTTTATTAAGCCGGATGGAAACCGGCATGCCCGATGTCATTATCAGTGATATTCGCATGCCCGGTATCGATGGCCTAGAAATGTTAGCCAAGGTGGTAGAAAAACACCCCAAGCTACCCGTTATCGTGACAACTGCACACTCCGATCTCGATAATGCAGTGTCGTCTTATCGTGGCGGCGCGTTTGAGTATTTACCCAAACCCTTCGATATTGACGACGCAGTGGCAATGACACGCCGCGCACTCGACTACGCCGACGAAAATGATAATGACTTTGTCGATACAACCAACGATGAAGCCACTGAAATGATTGGCCGCGCACCGGCCATGCAAGAGGTGTTTCGCGCTATTGGCCGACTGTCGCAGTCGAATATTAATGTACTGATTAACGGCGAGTCGGGCACCGGTAAAGAACTGGTGGCCAAAGCCCTGCATCGGCATAGCCCGCGGCGCGAACACGCGTTTATTGCTTTAAATATGGCAGCCATTCCTAAAGACCTGGTCGAGTCAGAATTATTTGGCCATGAAAAAGGCGCGTTTACCGGTGCCTCACAACAACGTGTCGGTCGCTTTGAACAAGCCAGTGGCGGTACTTTATTTCTCGATGAAATTGGCGATATGCCTGCCGATATTCAAACCCGGCTACTACGTGTATTAGCTGACGGTGAGTTTTACCGTGTTGGCGGCCATACACCCATTAGAGTGGATGTTAGGGTTATTGCGGCAACGCATCAAAACCTGGAAGAACTGGTAGAACAAAAGCTATTCCGCAACGATTTATTCCATCGACTCAATGTAATTCGTATGCATTTGCCGCGACTGGCCGATCGCAGCGAAGATATCCCGCAACTGGCAGCGCATTTTTTACAGGTAAGCAGTAAGGAACTGGGAGTTGAACCAAAGATACTCAGCGAAGAAGTCGCCAAGCAATTTAGCTCACTGGAATGGCCCGGTAACGTGAGACAATTGGAAAATACCTGTCGCTGGTTAACAGTGATGGCGTCGGCCAATGAAATTCAACCCTCAGACCTGCCGTCTGATTTACTGAACCCAACAAGCAATAAAAATGAGCAAAACGCCAGCTGGGAAGAACAACTACGCAATTGGGCGAACCGTGAACTCAGCGCAGGCAAAAGCCGAATACTGGATTCTGCAACACCTACCTTTGAAAAAACCATGATTGAAATCGCCTTAAAACACAGCCACGGGCGTAAGCGTGATGCCGCGGTGCTGCTAGGCTGGGGGCGCAATACGCTGACGCGAAAAATGCAGGAGCTGGAAATGGCAGCACGCTAACCGCGAGCCTGGACTTCGACAATGCGAAAGGCGCGATCTGCCGCAGGGCCGCAAGTGGCTTCGCTGCGCAAGGTAAAATAATCTTCCAGCGTGCCATCGCTGTCGGTGTCGACTTGGGTTAATGCGCAACTTACATTCACCTCGCATCTGGTCATACCACTGACGAGCAATTATCAGTTACTGGTCCTGCTAAGCCACTAAAATTAATTAATCGAAAAATGCACACTCTCCACCACGCGCAGGATCGAAACACCTCGGCAGCAACGTTAACTCTAAAAATATCGATAACAATAATGATTGCAACCAGTTGAACCAGCGTAAATCTCACTTGATTGATCGCATATGCAGGGTTCACTCGCATCATCTAATTATAAAAAGATAAACTGCATTAGGTGCCGTTCCTGGCCCCGAACAGCGGGAATTATCGGCATACCATAAAAGTCCTCACACTGATTTCGGACCGTTAAATCGGCAAAAAAAGAGGACTTTGAGCCCTCTTTTTAACAAATATTTTTACTGCGTAACGCTATCAACAATCTGCCAAATTCGCATCAAGTATATCAATCACAGGTAATTCACCAATTCCGTCGGAGTCATTGTAAATAATAAAGCAGTTGTCATCCGTCACCCTACCATCGCCATCGGTATCGTAGCCTAAGCGTCGCATCGCTCCACCGCCAGCCTGGAAAGCCAAAGACTGATCTCCACTGATATCAACCAGATCACTTATGTCATCATGCGCAGAATGCGCAGCGTTTGCTTGTGGGTAGCCAAAGCGCGTTTCAATTATGTTGCCATTATTAGTAACCATATCGGCCTGGGCAAGACCATCTTGCATAAGCGCCTTTGCATATACCTGGACCGCAGCGCTTTGCATCGATATAGCAGCACTTTCAAGAACTCCGCGTCGCACTTCAGCACGTAGCTCGCCAAACCTTGGTAGCGCAGTTGCCGCTAGCAAAACCAGCAGTGCAATTGATGCTACTAGGTCTATCAGCGTAAAACCGGATTGGTTTTTCATGGCCACTTTCCCAAAAAGATACGTCTATTTGACATAAGTGTGGCTGATTTTTGTATATTTTCCAACATTGTGGGCAAATCTTTTACGGGGTGTTGAGTACCGTCATTGTCACCTTTATCGTTCAAAATTGACCCCATCAACCTCGCTCACTGCGTACTGAGCCTTCTACGGCAAGATCAAATCGGTACGAACTGTACTAATTGATGGACTTTGCAAGGTATATTCAAACACGCCCGACGGTCGATAGCCGTTTCCCCATTGCCACTAACATTCGAATTTTGAGAATTGCGTCACAGTATCGGGCCAACCAAGTAAGCTGACATCAAACTCTATACCGCCAAAATTGATTGAAAACGCTGCTGTATTTATGGTCGATGTTAAATTACCCTCGGCTAGCCAATTGGCGCTACCAATTGCGATACATGTCGGAAACCCATCCGCTGACCCCTGTTAGGAAGCCGCCTGGAAATGATCAATATAGTAAAAAAGCGAGGCAGCACCGCACGTTGTATGATTGATACAAGGACTCGCACTTTGAATGCAAAGGCGCTCCATTTCATACGCCCATATTATTTGTTCACTAAGGCATGATGAGTAAACGGCTTTACCAAAATATTGACCGTTCTCTGCTCATCTCTAGCGCACCGCCCCAATTTGGCTGGAAACCCAAGGAGAATTCGTCGATTAATGAGCTTGAATATCGTTTTGTTTGAACCCGAAATTGCACCAAACACCGGTAATATCATTCGCTTATGCGCAAATACCGGCGCTCACCTGCACCTAGTTGAGCCATTGGGTTTTGACTGGGATGACAAAAAATTACGCCGCGCCGGGCTGGACTATCGGGAGTGGGCTGAAGTTAAGCGGTGGTCGAATTTTGCTCAATACTACGAGCAGTTGAGCGACAGCTCGCGGCTGTTTGCGTTTACCACCAAAGGGCGGCGCGGGCACCACCAATGCGAATATCGCAGCGACGACAGTCTGTTGTTTGGTCCGGAAACGCGGGGCTTACCCGATGATGTGCTAAGCAGTTTGCCACCAGAACAAAAACTGCGGCTACCAATGGTAGCGGATAGTCGCAGCCTGAATTTATCTAACAGCGTTGCGGTTGCAACCTATGAAGCGTGGCGCCAGTTGGGATTTACTGGCGCCGCCAAGCTCGGCTAACGGTGAACTGCGATGATGAAGAAAGCGCGATAAAAGCGGAGTAAAACTGCTGGGGCTAACCCGCAGTTATTTCCACACCGCTTTTCAGCATGGCATTGACCAGGCACTATTAGTTAAGCGACTGGCCTTGATCCGCTGCATTGTTTTGCGACTGTCGATAAATCGCATCGAAATCAATGGGCGACAATGACAACGGAGGAAAACCACCTTTAACGACCAGGCTGTCAACCGCTTCGCGCGCGTAAGGGAATAAAAAGTTAGGACACACCGCACCCAACACATGCTGTACCTGCTCGGCAGGAAAACCGTTGATCGAAAAGATCCCGGCTTGCTGCAGCTCCACTAAGTAGGCCGTTTCTTCTTCAACCTTGGCAGTAATGGTGAGCGTTAACACTATTTCGTGAACATTGTCGGCAACCTGGTTACCGCGCGTGTTCACATCCATTTTGACCTGCGGCTGAAATGCCTGGGTAAATACTTTTATCCCCATTGGCGTTTCAAACGATAAGTCTTTTACATAAGTACGTTGAATAGCAAACTGCGGCCCTTCTGCTTGTGCCTGCGCGCCTGCATTTGCATTTTGGTTGTCATTCTCTGCCATAATTACCTCGGGGCATTTTTTGTTTTTAGCCAATAAAAATCGGCCCTTTCATTACTATTAATGGTTAAACCAGAACTCGTATTCACGTATCAACTCAGGCCAACAAACGGTCAAGTTCGCCACTACTCTCAATGGCCGCTAAATCGGTATAACCACCCACGTGTTGGCCAGCTATCCAAATTTGCGGTACGGTTCGCTGGCCACTGAGCCGCGTCATTTCAGCGCGCAGCTCGGGGTTTGAGTCGACGGCAATCTCGGTATAGTTTACGTCTTTGTCACTCAACAAATTGCGCGCTGCCATGCAATAAGGACAAAAGCGCGTGGTATACATGACTACATCTGGCGACTTACCCGCTGATTGAGAATTGTTATTGCTATTCATTATGCATTTAAAGGTTTCTTTAATCGTGTTATTTAACCAGCGGCATCTGCGCGTTCTGCCATTCCATCAAGCCTCCAGCCAAACGATAAATTGCAGCAGGCGCATCGCCTTGCGCCCGATTAGCCGACACTCGCTTGGCAACATGTGACGATTGCTGGCCCATTTTGCACACCAACACTAGCGGCTTATCTGCGTCGGTATCGAGATATTTATCCAAATCGGTTTTACCACCTGCGCTCGCCTGTGACTGCCAGCTGTTAAAAGGCAGGTTAACCGCATCGACAATATGACCATTGTCAAAATCGGCTTTGTCACGTAAGTCAATCACCACCGCATTATCGCGGTTGACCAGCGTAGTCAGTGCATGCGGCGTTAGACTTTTACCGGCGCGGCGGTTTTCCAACCAGGCCAATGCGGCAACTGCAGCTGCCAGCAGCGTAATAAGCAGCCACTGTTCGGAGACAAATATCAGAAACTTTTGCATACGATGATTCTTTTTCGACAATATTTTTCGATAATAAGCGTTGAGTGGCCAAGCCACCTTTTTTCAGCGGGCGCCAAGTATACACTGCCAGCCCGACATGGCTAGCCCCCTGGCAACGGTCGGCAATAACGGCTCGCAGCCATTAGCCAGCTTGCATAGGTAATATGATTAAGTAATATGTTTAGGCAATGTATAGGTGCTGTGCATAGGCCGCGTGTAATAAGTCACTGACATCAGTAGCTGCTATAGGTACTTTACACACCTCCAAGCCTGTCATTCTCGATAACTGCCGAATATCATAGGCTTAGGATGCAAAGCCACTACCCTGCATGATAGACATAAAGCTAGCCAGCTGTTTTATATACAATTTTTCAGTATTTGACGCCGCAAAGCGGGCGCCGGTGAAAGCGAGGCCTATGCAATTAACCCCTACAATCAGTCATAGCCTGCGCGTGCTTCGCGGCCTCTGCGGCCAATCGCTCCACCGACTATTGCCGCCAATTGCAATCGCCAGTGTTATTGCCACAATCCTGATTGCCACAATCTCTATTGGCACAGTCCATGCTGATACCGCTAAGCTTGATAACAGCAACTTCGATACAGCGGCAGGCGAGGCGGATCTTGAAGCAATGCTTAGCGAACTGGATACGATTAAGAAACGGCTGAATAAGGATATTGCCAAGCACAACGATATTGACCAGGCCTACCGCAAAACCGAAATCAAAATTGGCCAGCTAGCCGCCGACCGCCATCGCAGCCGCGCGCAGCAAACTGAGCTGACCCGCGAGCTTGGCGCTTTGCAGCGAGAGCAGCGAGGTTTGCAGCGCAAACTGGAGCAACAGCAAGCAGTCATGGGCGAGCATATTCGCCAGGCCTACCAGCTGGGCAACCAAAGTGCAGTGCAACTCTTTTTAGAGCAGCAAAGCCCCGAGGATATCGATAGGCAGCTGACCTACCTTGACTATGTTAATCAGGCGCGCGCCCAACAAATTCGTGAATACGCCGCTACGGTTAAGCAAAAACAACAGCTTGGCGAGCGAATTGAGCAACAAAATGCGTGCGCTCGAAGATACCCGTTTGGCGCTTGCCCGCCAACAACAGGCGCTTGATAAACTGCAAAAAAAGCGCGCCGCCCAGTTAGGCAAACTCAGCGATCGCATTAAGGGCGATGAATCACGTATCGCCTTACTGCATACTGATAGCAAGGCTTTACAGCAGCTACTCGATGAGGTCAGCCAGTTACTGGCCGAGCAGGTCAGCCGCGCAAAACAACAGCAAGCGCAACGACAGGCTGAGCAAGCGGCCAAACCCGACAAGCGCAGCCGCGATCCTGCCGAGGCATATACTCTGTCTGATGGTGATTTTGCCAAGGCCAAAGGCCGCCTGCCCTGGCCGGTGAATGGCAAACAACACTTTCGCTTTGGCAAACACCGGCCCGGCTCCGATGTTAGCTGGCAAGGGGTAACTATTGCCGCCAGTGCCGGCGAACCAGTTAAAGCGATTTATCCGGGCCGGGTGATTTTTGCCGACTGGTTCCAGGGCCAAGGCCTATTGATGATTGTCGATCATGGCGATGGTTATATGAGTTTGTACGGACACAATGAAAGCCTTCTACGCGAGGCAGGCGCCTGGGTTGTAGGCGGCGAGATCATAGCCACCGTTGGTAATAGTGGTGGCCAGTCATTGGCGGCACTGTATTTTGAAATTCGCCATAATGGCGCACCCAGCGACCCCAACCGCTGGTGTAGCAAAGGTTAAAACTCCTTTATACTGCTGGCTCGGCTGGTCGCATATTAGCCAGCAACACGCTATGCTTAGCCATGCCAGTTAACCACTGCTGACACGCGTAATGCCATCAAAGCCAAAAACCACGCCAACAGGAAGCAACGAATTTTGAAATCGACTCCAGCCAATAGCACCGCGTTTATTACCGCTGCCATTTGCCAACTGCGGCATAGTAAACACTTTACGGCACTTAGCCTGGCAACCGCGTTGCTGTTACCACTGAACACATTCGGCCAGCCTGCTGAAACACTCAATGAAGAGAACGACAGTCACGGCAGCACGGCAACGACTGCGGCTGAACCCCTTGTAGAATCTATCGCGGAATCGATTACGGAGACAACCGAAACCTTTGAAGGCAAACTGGCACTGGAAGAACTGCGCGCCTTTGTGACCGCCTTTAGCAATATCCGCACAGCGTATGTCGAAGAGGTTGATGACAAAACACTACTACAAAATGCCATTCGGGGGATGTTAACGGAGCTGGACCCACATTCTAATTACCTGCTACCCGCGCAGCTGGATGATTTACAGGTGACCGCCACCGGCGCCTTTGGTGGGCTGGGCCTCGAAGTCGGTATGGAAGACGGTTTTGTTAAAGTCATTGCCCCTATCGACGACACCCCTGCACAAAAAGCCGGTATCGAAAGCGGCGATTTGATTATTAAAATCGATAACAAAGTGGTAAAAGGCTTAAGCCTTGGCGAAGCCGTTGAGCTGATGCGTGGCGAGAAAGGCAGTTCTATCGATTTAAGTATTGTGCGCCAGGGCGTTGCACAACCCATTGAACTGACATTAATACGCGATGAAATTGCTGTAGTCAGTGTTCGCAACCACTTTTTAGAAGACGGCTACGCCTATTTGCGTATTGCACAGTTCCAAGCCAATACCGGTGCCGACTTGCGCAAGGCATTGGTGCGCATGCAAGCCGAGCATTCGCTCAAAGGCATTATTCTCGACTTGCGCAATAACCCTGGTGGCGTTTTGCAAGCTGCCGTTGAGGTGGTAGATACTTTTATTGACGAGGGTCTGATTGTCTATACCGAAGGACGTATTCGAGAGTCTGAGTCGCGTTTCCAGGCAACGCCAGGTATGGAGACCATTGCTGCTCCCTTAATCGTGTTAATTAATGGCGGCGCGGCTTCGGCTTCGGAAATCGTTGCCGGTGCATTACAGGATCATAAACGCGCGATTGTTTTAGGCACCAACAGCTTTGGCAAAGGCTCTGTACAAACCGTGGTAACGCTGCCCGGCGACTACGGCATGAAACTCACCACGGCGCTGTACTACACACCCAGCGGCCGTTCCATTCAAGCCGAAGGCATCGTGCCCGATATCGTTGTGGAGCGCGCCAATATTACCAAGCTCGACCCCATCGGGCGCATATCAGAATCTGATTTACACGGTCATTTAAAAAACGGCAATAAAAATAAAACCGCGAAATCCGATGGCAACAGAACCGAAGAAGCGCTGATCACTGAAGACAACCAGCTTTATGAAGCACTGACGCTACTTAAAGGCATTCATATATTAAGCGCCAATAAATAAGCCAGGTAATAAATAGACCATGGCATAAACCAGATCAATTAACGGCGCAATCAGCCACTGATGGCGCCATAGAAAAACCATTAAGCACTATGCGTTGTATGCCATTGTCTGTATGTGACTTGTTTACCTCTGAATTATTTAAGCAACTGGCCATTATGCGTCGCTGCCTGCTATCGGCTATTGGTTTACTTGCTATGCTAACAGGCTGTGTTTTCACAGCCGCACAGGCCGTTGCTGATAGCGGCAATCATTCTCAACTGGTCATTATTATCGACGACCTGGGTAATAACCTTGAGCTCGGCAGGCGGGCCGTCGAGTTACCCGGCGCACTCACCTATGCAATATTGCCGCACACCCCACTGGCAAAAAAGCTGGCCTTCTATGCTACCCAGCTCGACCAGCGCAAGGATATTATTATTCATATGCCAATGGCGTCAGTGCAAAATAAACGATTGGGGCCAGGCGGCCTGGAAACCCATCACGACCAGCAAGCCTTTGTCGAAACATTGCATAAAGCCTTTGCCGCAATACCCTTTGCCAGTGGTTTGAGTAATCATATGGGCAGTAAGCTAACGGCACTGCCCGATCGCATGGATTGGTTAATGGCCGAGCTTGGCAAATGCGAATTTTATTTTGTCGACAGTAAAACCACGGGCAACAG
>CBFHXO010000007.1:0-39398 GCA_965659815.1 Pseudomonadales bacterium | reverse complement strand
CGATCGCATGGATTGGTTAATGGCCGAGCTTGGCAAATGCGAATTTTATTTTGTCGACAGTAAAACCACGGGCAACAGTTCTGCACAAAACGCCGCCGCTACGCGAACAATTCCTTATCTGTCGCGCGATATTTTTCTCGATCACGACCCTTCACCTGCCGCTATTGATAAAGCCTATAATGACGCGCTACAACTGGCGCGACAAAAAGGCATTGCCGTTGTTATTGGTCACCCCTACACCAGCACGCTCGACTATCTTGAAAAAGCACTGCCGCAATTAGCCAATAGTGATGTCACACTGATTAGTGCAGGCGAGGCGCTTTTATTGCAAACCAAAACGCGCTACAAAACCGCATCGCATCAACAGGCTTTACATAAATAGCACAAGGTGTTCGCTGCCTCAAATAATCAGGCCGGCTCAATTACCGCACAACAATCGTACTAAATCTCCCTGGCTTTTTCGGCATTCAATGTATTCAAGCTCGCGCCAACCCGCTTGCGTCACGATAGCATTAACTATAAGATCGCTTCAAAACGGCGACGATAATATGCAGCCTGGAATCATAATATCAAAAACTGGCGCGAGCAATTCGGTTCAGTAATACACTAGGCAGGGTGACCGGTATGAATCAGCAACATAGAAAAGGTGAGAGCGGCCCAATCCCAAGCCGCAGTGATCGATTTTATTTATTGGAAAGCCTTTGGTTCTTTGCCACCCGTGAAGGTGCACCTATGGGGCCATTTGAAACTCACGAGGAGGCGGTTGTTGGCTTGCAAGATTTTTTGGATTTTTTAAACCTGGCCGAACCCAAAATCAAAAAACAGCTGGTTGAATCGATGGAAGGCTAGCTTTGGGTTTTAAAGCCGCATTTCAATGCCACGTTCGGCCATATACTGCTTAGCTTCACCTACCGAATATTCGCCAAAATGAAAAATACTCGCCGCCAATACCGCATCTGCATGTCCTTCGGTAACGCCTTCAACCAGGTGTTGTAAATTGCCAACCCCGCCCGACGCAATAACCGGTACCGATACCGCATCGGTGATTGATCGGGTTAAGCCCAGGTCAAAACCATTTTTAACGCCATCCTGATCCATACTGGTTAACAGAATTTCACCAGCGCCAAAGTCAGTCATTTTTACCGCCCATTCAACCGCATCAATGCCGGTGGGCTTGCGGCCGCCGTGGGTAAAAATTTCCCAGCGTCCCCGACTGTTTTCACTGGCGGCTTCAACCTGCTTAGCATCAATAGCAACCACAATACATTGTGAACCAAAACGCTCGGCTGCCTGCTTGACAAAATCGGGGTTAAAAATGGCAGCAGTGTTAATACCGACTTTATCGGCGCCAGCGTTTAACATTCGACGAATATCATCACACTCGCGAATGCCGCCACCCACGGTTAGCGGTATAAAAACCTCACTCGCCATTTTTTCTACGGTTTTTACCGTGGTATCGCGCCCTTCATGACTGGCAGTAATATCCAAAAAAGTTATTTCGTCAGCGCCTTGTTCGTTATAACGACGCGCAACTTCTACCGGATCGCCAGCATCGCGAATATCAACAAACTGCACGCCTTTTACCACGCGGCCGTTTTCGACATCAAGACAGGGAATAATTCGTTTAGCTAAACCCATATTTTGCTAACACCCAAAAATAAAAAATCAGCTCGAATAATTATCGCTGTAGGCTTGCGCCTCGCTAACATCCAGCGAGCCTTCGTAAATTGCCCGACCAGTGATAGCGCCGCAAATCCCTTGCTCTGCCACCGCACGTAAGGCTTTTATATCTTCAATATTGGTAATACCGCCTGATGCAATAACGGGAATTGTCGAGGCTTGCGCCATTGCAACAGTGGCTTCCACATTAACCCCCTGCATCATGCCATCGCGCGCAATATCGGTATAAACAATACTGCTAACGCCGTCTTGCTCAAAGCGCTTGGCCAGTTCACTGGCCTGTATATTCGATACCTCAGCCCAACCATCGGTAGCCACCCAACCGTCTTTAGCGTCGAGGCCAACAATAATATGACCAGGAAAGGTCTTGCATGCCTGGGTAACAAAGTCCGGTTCTTTCACCGCCTTGGTACCAATAATTAAATAGTTAACACCTGCATCGAGATACGCTTCAATAGTGTCCAGCGAACGAATACCACCACCAATTTGAATCGGTAAATCCGGATAGGCTTTGGCAATTGCAGTAACAACCTCACCATTAACCGGCTTGCCATCAAAGGCGCCATTTAAGTCAACCAAATGCAATCGACGCGCACCGGCATCTACCCATTTAGCGGCCATGGCTACCGGGTCATCGGAAAATACTGTGGAATCATCCATCAGGCCCTGTCGCAAGCGGACACACTGACCATCTTTTAAATCTATTGCAGGAATCACTAACATGGCTTATTTGTTGCCCAATTTTTTTAGTTTTACTAATAGCGGACGCATAATGCTTAACAACCGCCATCCCATTGCATAAAGTTATCGAGTAATTGCAGGCCATCTTTATGGCTTTTTTCGGGATGAAACTGCACAGCAAAAATATTATCGCGAGCAATCATTGCTGCGATATCAACACCGTAATGCGTTGCACCAACAACCGCATTGCAATCGCTGGCCGAAACAAAGTAGCTATGCACAAAGTAAAATCGCGCACCACTATCAATATTGCGCCATAGTGGATGGTCACGGGTTTTAACTACCTGGTTCCAACCCATGTGCGGGACTTTTAATTCATGCTGTGATGGGTCCAGTGCGTCAGCAAAAAATCGTACCCTGTCAGGGAATAAATTCAGGCATTCAACGCCATCGTTCTCATCGGAGAACCGCATCATGCCCTGCATACCAACGCAAATACCTAACAAAGGTTTAGTCGCTGCGACTTCAGTAATCACCTGGTCGAGGCCGCGTTTACGCACCTCACCCATACAATCGCGAATCGCGCCCACGCCGGGGTAAACCACGCGGTTGGCGTTTTTTATGATATCGGGGTCATCGCCCACCCAAACGCTACTATTGGGCGCAACATGTTGCAGAGCTTTGGATACGGAATGGAGGTTACCCATGCCGTAATCGATAACCGCAACGTCGACAGATTTTGACACTGGCTTATTTAATCCTGAGTGAACTGAAGTAATCGATTGGTTAGAGAGAACCCTTGGTCGATGGCATAACACCCGCCATGCGCGGGTCGGGCTCTAACGCCATACGTAGGGCACGGCCAAAAGCCTTAAACACGGTTTCAATTTGGTGGTGGCTATTTTCACCGCGCAGGCAGTCAACGTGCAAGGTCACCTGGGCATGGTTGATAAAGCCCTGGAAAAACTCATGAAACAAGTCGACATCAAAACCGCCCACCGAGGCGCGGGTAAACGGTACGTGAAATTCAATGCCAGGTCGGCCAGACAGGTCGAGCACAACGCGCGACAATGCTTCATCTAACGGCACATAAGCATGGCCATAACGGCGAATCCCTTTTTTGTCGCCTACTGCTTTGGCAAAGGCCTGCCCCATGGTGATGCCAATATCTTCCACTGTGTGGTGGTCATCAATATGCAGGTCACCGTTGGCCTTGATATCGAGGTCAATCAATCCGTGGCGGGCAATCTGGTCGAGCATATGTTCTAAAAAAGGAATACCGGTATCAAACTGGGCGGCACCGGTACCGTCGAGATTAAGCGATACTGTGATTTGAGTTTCAAGGGTATCACGCGAAACACTGGCGGTGCGCGCTGCGGCGGTGCTGCTCGGCTGGCTCATGGGAGTCTCATCATTCAATTTATTAACGCCCATCGACTGACGCTTGTGGGCTTACATCTAATTGCGCTCAGGTTTAGCTGGGCTCAGGTCTATATTGGGTTAAGTATAGTAAAATGCGCTTCGACCTCGTAGCAGTAATAGCAGGCAATTATACAGACAAACCCATTATTATTTGCGCTTAGCTATAGTAAGCGCTAACTCACAGAATGCTATTTAGCTGCCTTGCCCTGATTGGCAACAGAACTCATCATTGCTTTAATCGCATCCTGATCGCCCAGGTAGTCACTGCTAATGGGCTTTAGATCGGCATCGAGCTGGTATACCAGTGGAATACCGGTGGGGATATTAACGCCGATAATATCTTCATCGCTAATGCCGTCGAGGTATTTGACCAGAGCCCGCAGGCTATTGCCATGAGCGGCTATAACCACCCGTTTGCCGGACAAAATGCTCGGCCGAATCACATCGTGCCAGTAAGGTAACACCCGATCGATGGTGAGCGCCAGGCTTTCACCTCGCGGCAAAATAGCATGATCAATACCATGATAGCGGCTATCACTGCCAGGAAAATGCTCGCTGTCGAGCTCAACTGCCGGCGGTGGAATATCAAAGCTGCGACGCCATATTTTAACCTGGTCATCACCGTGCCTCTCCGCCGTTTCGGCCTTATTCAAACCGGTCAGCGCACCGTAATGTCGCTCATTTAATCGCCAGCTGCGTTCAACCGGCAAATAAAGGCGATCCATTTCATCGAGCATCAGCCACAAGGTGCGCATAGCCCGCTTGAGTACCGAGGTATAGGCAATATCAAACTCAAAACCCTCGGCCTTGAGCAGCTGGCCTGCCTGTTTAGCCTGCTCGATTCCGGCCTCGGCCAAATCGATATCATACCAACCGGTAAACCGGTTTTGCTGGTTCCAGATACTTTCGCCGTGGCGAATCAGCACCAGTTGATACATAGGGATATCCTCAAAAGCGGTGTAAAAAAAACACGGGGTTGTAAAAAGCCGCGCGGCGGAAAAGCGCAATTATACCTGAGCTTTTCGCGATCTCGCCGCCCGACGTTACTTTTACAGACGTATTTAAGCAATGAATTGCCATAGCCGCGCTAAGGCGGTCGATCGACAGATCACACCATTGCCGGGGAATTTTGTACACTAACGCTACTCCAAGCCGGTAGGCTTTTGGCAAGTGGCCAGACAATGAAATCGAAATAGGTAAAATAGTGAAATAAGGCTTAGCAAATATGCAGCGAGTGTTAAACATTGGTTTGGGTTTGATTGTACTGATTGCGGCTGCGGCCGCAGGTGTCGCTATTTTTATTAGTCAATTTGACTTAAACCGTCTGAAACCACAAATCCAGCATGTGGTTTATCGCAGCAGCAATATCGCACTGGCGATAGATGGTCCAATCGACTGGGTCTTTGACTGGCGCGGATTGCCATCGTTATCTATCAGTATTGGCGAAACGCGCGCCTATCTCGATACCTCACTGGAACAGCTGGCCAACATGCCCCGCGGTGAAGCCAGCGCCGCACCCTTTGGCACCATAAGGCAATTTGCACTGGGCGTTTCATTAAGCGAACTTCTTAAAGGGCATATCAGGGCTGATGAGTTATCCATTGATGGGCTGGCATTGCAATTAGTCAAAGATAAAACGGGCAAAGGCAACTGGGCAACGATTGGTGCCGTTGAAGATGCTGTAGATGCGAATAGCCGTACCAGTACCGTTGAACAAGACGACAGTGGTGAAACTGACCACGCTTCGTTTAGTCTCAACGCCTTAACACTGGATACACTGAGACTCAATGCCATTGATATTCACTTTCACGATCAGCAAAGCGCCCAAAATCAAATCATACAAATCAAGCAACTACGAGGAAAAAACGTTAACCTGCAAGGCGAGCCCTTTTCTATCAGTAGCGCTATCGAACTCAATGGCAAGCAACAGCAAGATAAACACAAGCAAACCGGTTTTGCGTTAGACCTTGACACCGAACTGGCATTAAGTGGATTTTTACTCAGTAAATATGACGCCGACCAGGCTAGCGCCCCAAGGCAGATTACCGCATCGGATATCGAGGGTGAATTTCAATTACTTAACGACCAGTCTGGTGAAAACACCAGCAGTGCTTTTACCATTAACGGCAATGCCGTTTATCGGCTGCAAGACCAGGCGTTATTACTTGACGCATTCACATTAAGTAGTGAATTTTCTACCGTTGCATTAACGCTTAATGCATTGCCCACTAATGCAGCCGGTAGTGAAACAGCACTGGATATCATTGGCAGCATTGATATCGCCATTGACAATATCCAGCAACAGATTAACGCACTGGGGCAATCGGCAATCGACACAGCCGATACCCAGGCATTGCAAAGCTTTAAATTAACGGCGGATATCGGTGGAAAAATTGCCAAGCAAACGCAGCTATCACTGGCAAAAATTGACGCCCAACTCGATAACAGCAGGATCACTGGCGCAGCCAGTGTGCTGATACAAGAAAATCGTCAGCCTACGGTGTCAACACGACTTAATATTGATGCGATCGATCTCGACCGCTACCTCCCGTCCGAACGTCAACTGGCGCAAACAGCGGCAAACGCACCTGAACAACACGCAAGCTCCCCAGCTGATTTACCGCTGGAGCAAATGGATGCCGCCAACTTACTGGCGACAGTATCCATAGCGAAGTTAATAGCTAACGGTTATTTGTTCAGCGATGTAACGACAATCGTTGAAATAGACAACGGTGATTTACAGCATGCAAAACTCAACGGTAAATTTTATGCTGCAACCATTGCCGTTGATGCATCGCTTAAACGTAAAAATCAAACCACACCGATACTCAAAGTCAAGCAAACACTCCATGATTTGGATATTGCCGCGTTAATTGAAGCGTCATTGAAAGACAGCGGCAACCGCAAAGTACTTAGTGGCAAGGCAGCCACGCAATCGGACTTGATAATGCAAGGCAGCAACATAGATGCCTGGAAAAACAGTATACAGGGGCGTACGGCGTTTTCGCTCAGCGACGGCATTTACCATAGTGACAATATTGAACACCGGGTTTGCCAGGCGGTTGCGTTGGCGCGCAATACACGACTTGGCAGCGACTGGCCGCGCGAAACACAGCTTAACAATGTCGCCGCCAATATACGCTGGCAAAACGGTATAGGCACGCTGACAGCGCTTAATGTTGGCTTACACAATATTGATTTAAGCGGCACGGGTACAGTCAACCTGCCTACCAGCCGTTACCTGCTCCATTTGCAAGCAATTATCACGGGCGCAAAAGTCGAAACGCAAAGTGAAGCCGATCAGAATAATACTGAGCGCGAAGGCAAACTTGCCGACCCCGCCTGCACAATTAATGAAAAGTATAATGATATTCAATGGCCGATTATTTGTCGCGGCGCATTCAGCGATAGCAGCGCAACAGCTGGTGGCTGCGAAATAGACCGCAAGGCGATTAACGCTTTACTGGCAGCCGCAGCAAAAAAAGAAGTTAAGCGCGCGGTAGAAAAACAAGTTGATAAAGCACTAGGCGATAAACTTGATGGAGGCATCAAAGACCTGATTAAAGGTGGCCTGGAGGGCTTGTTTAAGTAAATGTTTAACGATTGCAATTGCCTTTGGTAGCAGGCCACACAGCAATCACTCCTATTACAAAAGCGGCATTATTATTTGTGAGTAAAGTCAACCTTGGCCCTGCATTACCGGGCGAACTCAAAGTCAAATCAAACAAGCGCTTTGCCAAACAGGTATTGCGCTGGTTTGACCAGCATGGTCGTAAAGACCTGCCCTGGCAGCAGGATATCACAGCCTATCGCGTTTGGGTTTCGGAAATCATGCTGCAGCAAACGCAGGTAAAAACGGTGATTCCTTACTATGAAAAATTTATGGCGCGGTTTCCCGATATTCAAACACTCGCTGCTGCCGGTCAGGATGATGTACTGCATTACTGGAGTGGATTGGGCTATTACTCTCGTGCACGCAACCTGCATAAAGCAGCGCAGCAGGTTTGTGATATTCATTTGGGGGTATTTCCCAACCGGGTTGATGCGCTGATTGAATTGCCGGGTATTGGTCGTTCTACGGCGGGAGCGATTGCAGCAATTGCTTTTGGTAAGCACTGCGCCATTCTTGATGGCAATGTAAAGCGGGTATTAGCCAGACACTTTGCCGTTGAGGGTTGGCCGGGGCAGCAGGCCGTTGCCAAACAGCTATGGCACTATGCCGAAGAACATACGCCCAAGGCGCGGGTAGCCGATTACACTCAAGCGATGATGGATTTGGGTGCAACGCTTTGTACGCGTAGTAAGCCTAACTGTGCCAGTTGTCCTGTGCAGCAAAGTTGCGTTGCGTTTAGCAAAGATGAAGTCGCGAATTTTCCAGGCAAAAAGCCCAAGAAACAAATTCCAGTAAAAGCGACAGCTATGCATATTGTATTAAACCAGCATGGTCAGGTGTTATTACAAAAGCGGCCGCCGACGGGCATTTGGGCTAGTTTATGGAGTATTCCTGAAGGTGAAATCGCGCCGATGCAGTATAAATTAAAAGGTGCCGATCGTTGGCCGGTGATGCGTCATACCTTTAGTCATTTTCATCTTGATATTACGCCCATACAATACAGTACCAATAGTTCAGCCGCGGTAATGGAACCGGAGCAGTGGCTTTGGTACGATCTTAACAAGCCGGCGGAAATTGGCCTGGCGGCGCCGGTAAGTAAAATACTCAAGCAATTAAAAGCGATGAGTAAATGAAGATACTATCCTATAGTATGGTTTACTAACAAAATTAAATTGGCAGGAGCAGTAATGACCAGAACAGTACAGTGCCGTAAATACCAAAAGGAATTGCCGGGCTTGGATGTTCCGCCCTACCCTGGACCGAAGGGAGAAGAGATTTTTAATCAGGTATCCAAGCAAGCCTGGGAGGAATGGCAAAAGCATCAAACGATGTTGATTAATGAAAAGCATTTGAATATGCGCGACGCAGAGGCGAGGAAGTTTTTGCAGGAGGAGATGGAGAAGTTTTTGTCTGGGGAGGCGTTTGAGCAGGTGGAGGGGTATGTTCCGACGGGGGAGTGATGGTTTTTAACGGGGTTTTTGCTATTTTTCTTAATTGTCTATAGCGTTGACTGCACGGGGTGGCCTGCTGGGCTGTCACTTTTTTCAGTAGCAAAAAAAGTGACTGACCTTCAGGACAAAAACACGGCTATGTTAAAAGATAAACTAAGAATAAATCTCCACCACCTACTCCTTAAACTCAATCTACTCTCCAAAAACCCAAAAAAACCCCTTCTGCATCGCCGGCCGCATGCGTAACAAAGCCTCATACCCCCAATTAACACACCCCCTCATCACTGGCAAAGAAAACACCACCGCCAACAACCTGAACCTCGGCAGCAGCCGCCAAACCTCCACAAATGCATCTCCACCAGACAACAAAACACCACTTGAATCCATCACATGAAACCTCGCCATCGCCTGACAGCGACTCAACCCTTGCGGCAGCAACTCATCCACAGGCTCAGGATTATTATCAGCAACATTAAGCCACTGAATCAATTCAGCACCCCGTTGCCGCTGGTAAAAACCAATCTCCCGCTTACATAAAGGACAACCACCATCATAGAATACCGTTAACTTTGCACCAAACATAACCAACAACCGTCCTAAAGCAACGCCGTTAACACCTGAGTACAATCATGCTCTACTTTTAGGGTTAACATATCATCCGCCCGAGTCACCCCCTGATTAATTGCAACAATCGGCTTAGCCATTTTTTGTGCCGCCTTGCAAAATCGAAATCCGGAAAACACCATTAAACTTGAACCCACTACCATTAAAGCATCGACCCGCTCCAATACTTCCATCGCCCGATTCACCCGGGCCTTCGGTACCGTGCCACCAAAAAAAACCACATCGGGCATCACCACACCACCGCAATACACACAACTCGGGCAGCGCACATTACGCGCCAACGCACCGTCGACATTAGCATCACCATCGGGCCGCAATTCAGCCAATGTATTAGCTAACACCGGATTATCTGTAATTAAACGATGTTGTAAGTCACTGCGTGGCTCGGTTTTCGAACAAGAAAGGCAAATCACCTGGTCTAGCCTGCCATGTAAATCAATTACCTCGCTATGCCCCGCCTGCTGATGCAAACGGTCGACATTTTGGGTAACCAGCAGCGGCACACTTCCACGCTGCTCTAGAGTGACCAGCGCCTTATGTGCATCGTTAGGTTTTGCTTCGGCCATGGTGCGCCAACCCACGGCACTGCGAGCCCAATAGCGCTGGCGATGCTCTGTGCTGTCTAAAAACTCACGATGCTGTATAGGCCTGCTGTGCTGCCAGTCGCCCTGCGGGTTGCGATAGGTCGAAATCCCGGATTTGGCGCTAATACCCGCGCCAGTTAACACCAGCAATTTAGGGTGCTTGGCAACAAATCCGCGCAAATCAGCCAGTAAAGCCGAAGCCCTGGGCCCAAAATCGGGTCTGCTTTGAATGTGCGTGGCATTTTGCATGGTAAGTAGCGTTGCCATTGACTTTGTCGCGGGCAATGGCTCTCTCCGGGCGAGTTTGACAAGGTATAATGATTTTACGGCCTGGCTGCGGCATTGGATGTGCGGCTTTTGGCCAATTCGACGCAACTGACCACCCGATAGTGCGCTTTTGCCAGCAAATTTCGTAGCTTGACTATACTTAAAAGTGCGGGTTTAATACGCCCTCTTTTTTTGCCGCCCCCGCCCCGTGCTAGCGTCAAGCCAGATATGCCCAGATAGCTCAGTTGGTAGAGCAGGGGATTGAAAATCCCCGTGTCCGTGGTTCGATTCCGCGTCTGGGCACCATTTACTTGTAATCCCCTTTTTCGGCAAAATGTATCAAGGAAAACACTTTTTTCTTTCAGTACGCTTAGCCTTTTAAAGCTACCGTACCGCATACCCCCAAAACCCCTCACGCTCATCCAAACACCGGTCATCACCCAGCGATGTCTCGTATTGGCAGAACTCACCTTAGGGATAAGCAGGTTTTAGTCTTACAACCCACCATAGCCAATACCAGCGAGCAACGGGTTTGAGCGCTGCGGGACTGTCACCATCGTAGCCGATGGTGTTCGACTGCCCATGACGGGCCGATTCAACACTGAATTGGAGCGCTTAGCAAAGCTGTGAATGCCGTAGGCTGCGCAATCAGCGGTTAACAGCCTTTATAGTAAAATCGCCGCTAAGTATCACGTCATTAATCATCGTTAGCCATAACCTACGGTGGGACATTGATGCAGCCATTGATCACTGTCTAGCTGCGCGATGATAAAATCAGACAAATCGTCAAGCGACACCTTAAGACCCAGATACTGATGTGCATGGGCAGCAAAGGGTTTATCGAGAGGCTCCGGGCTGACAACCGGTGGTCTCACCACAATCCAATCCAGGCCTGACGCCTCTATCATTGCCTGCTCGAGATATTTGCTTTTGCTGGGGTTGGGCATGGCAATCTTTAAACCAATATCGAGCAGCCTGCGCATTAAGCCAAAAGGCTCGTCGCCTACCCGCACCGAAACACCCGACAGCTTGACCAGGCGTTTTATTTTCTGGCGCTGCATAGTATCGATAATAAGTTGGGTGCCTTGAACAATTGCTTGCATGTCCGCCAGGCTATTGGATCTGGCACCGGTAGTCACAATACAAGCGTCACAACCGTTAAGCGTTGCCGCGACGGCATCGGCATTTTCAATATTGCCCTGTACCGTTTGTACTCTACCCGGCTCTGCCAATACCCAGGCGTGTTCTCTATCTCGCACCAACATGCAAATGCTAAAGCCTGCTGTCAGTAGCTTTTCTTTTACCCGATGACCTACAAAGCCGGTACCACCAAATAGTGCAATGGTTTTCATAACACGCTGTTCCCTAGAGTTTGCATTAAGCTCATATCACTTTCGTACGTGCTACCGACGTCTACAGATCAACAGCGCAAGCGCCTGGCCAATAGTGTGATAAAAACTGTCTTGTCACAGCAGCCGCGTCAAGAAGAATGCGCGGCTAGCCGCCCGCATCCTGTGATTGGCGGTAAATCGTTATAGGTCACGATACCAGGCGCTGCAGCACAGACCGCCGCTATAGCATTAATCGACGGTAGCGCGGTAATCCGCATGCCCAGCGCATTAAAATCCTGGTAGCTCATTTGTGATAAGTCGCCTTGCGGTATCGGAATCATCACATTATGTAAATTGGGGTTGCCCTGAATATCAATAATATAACCGTGCTGTACCTTCCAGTCGGTATCAATGGCGGTACCGGCAATCCATACCTGGCGATTTTCAAATACTACCTTGCCGTCGACCAACCCCTGCCAGCGAATTTTAACGCCACCCACATGGCCTTGCGCAATAAAACGACCAGGTGCATCAATATCTTCTGTGGCGTACGCATAGTCGGTTTTACAGCAGATGTCATCGAGCCTAGTGTCCATCATTCGCGCCATAAGTTGAATGGCATCACCAAAAACAGACGTTTCACGGCGAATCATTTCATCGTGACCAGGGCTATTGGGCGGTAGGCCAAAACCAATATCATCCATATTGGCGTCGCCAACAAAATTAAACACATCTACCGACTCGGTGACTTTAATCTGTTGGATATCCTGGCAGTAAGCAGACATTATGCAGGCCATATAGTTGATATGGCCGGGGTTAATGCCGGTGCCAAAAATACTTGCGCCGCCTTGCTGTGCAGCGGCCTCTATACGTGCGCAAGCATCCGGCCCATATTTTTCTTGACGCAGGTTCACGCCCCAACCGGTAATAAAATTGCAGGTGGTGACAATATTTATGCCGGCTTCGAGCAATTGCACTAAATGATCGATATCGGGATACAGCGGGCTATAGCTCACGCAATGGGGCGCAAGCGCAATCAGTTTTGCAATATCATTGCTTGCGCTAATACCCAAAGGCTCAAGCCCAACCAACTCGCCAGCGTCAATACCGACTTTACGTTCGCTATGGGCATACATACCCACTAGCTCAAGCGCCGGGTGCGCGATAATGGCCCGCACTGCCTGACGTGCGACGCCGCCACTGGTCCACTGAACGACTTTAAGACTCATAAGCGTTACCTAAACTTTGTGATGCTTGTATAGCCATCTTATAACAGCAATAGCAACGCATAGGATTAACTTTACAAAAGCTAAACCTAACAGACAAAAAAAGGCCCCATCGATAAATCGACAGGGCCTTGCTTTACCCGTTGTTAAAAGAAATTAAACTAGCGACTAAAAGTCGTAGCTTGCGCCAACATAAAAATAGGCACCGTTAAAACCAAACGGTGCTGAACGACGCGAGAACTGAAATACGCCATCCGAATCGACAATAATATTGCCCGCCGCATCTTCAATGGTACCCGCACGGCTTTGGCCTACGCGGTTGGTATCTGGCTTTTCATCAAAGATATTATTACCACCGGCCTTAATTGTCAGGTTATTGCCAAAGTCATAAGCGACCTGTAAGTCAGTCAGGATCTTGGCGCTGAAATTTTGTGTTGTTGCAGGCCCGCATGAGCCCTCACATACACTGTATGAACCATAGCGATTAACCGACATTACAGCTGATAAACCGCCAAGACTGTAGTCAAAGGTCACGTTAAACCGCTCTTCGGGCTGCCAGTCCTCAATGATCGAAATATCCTGGGCCGAGAAAACCACCGAAGGTTCCAATGTCGCCAGGCCGCCAGTAGTGAACAAACTGGTAACACTGGTATTGGTTTTGTTAGCTGCCAACGATACCGACAGGTCACCTTTTTCAATATCGACCTCATAGGATGTAACAAGATCCCAACCCTCTGTTTCAGTGTCTGCGCCATTCAAAAAGAATTGACCGCTGCTGGCACCTGCCGCTGCCAGACCAAGGTCCAGCGGACCGCCAGGATCCAACGCTGCAGTTAAACCACCACTGAGCACAATACGATCATCAATATCGATGGTGTAGTAATCGAGGGTGATACTCCAAGCATCGGTAGGCTGCAATACAATACCTGCGCTCACGTTGGTTGATTCCTCTTCTTTTAGCTCGGGAATGCCGACTGCCCTGGCCAGCGCACTATCATTACGAAAAGTACCACGCTCCTGTGCAACCAAACCACCCAAACCATCGGAAACAAACTGTGTGCTGATATTGTTAAAGTACAGCTGCTGCATCGATGGTGCCCTGAAGCCTGTGCTGTAGGCGCTACGCAGTGTCACGCTATCGGTCAAGTCGTAGCTGGTGGCAACCTTGTAGTTAGTGGTATCACCAAAGTCATCGTAATCATCATAGCGAACCGCAGCGCTAATCAACCAGTCTTCGGTGAGGTCGTATTCCGCATCAATATAGGCCGAATAAACATCGCGATCCTCATCAACCTCATTGATGGGTTGAAAGCCCGGAAATACCTGAATTCCCGCATCCCCATCTGCTGCGAATAATGATGCGCCAGTGGCGTCGGTGTCATAATCAAAGTATGAATATTCTTCGCCCGCTTTAAGCTCATATTGATCTTCACGCAATTCAATACCCCATGCCAGGCTGACTGCGCCAACCGGCATATTGAAGTTCAGATTAATGGTTTGCAGGCCCAGGCTGAGCTCGCCAGCATCGGCGCTTCGCGCGGTAGTCGCGCGAATCTCTGCATCGGACAAACCAACGCCCAGTAACTGCTGGTTGACAAATGAAGCATTCACCGAGTTACTGATATTAAAAGCAAAATCATTCTGGCCATAGGTGTAAGAAATATCCATGGTCATGTCATTATCAAACACAGTTTTGTAGCCAATACCAATCGATAAATCATCGATTTCGGTATTGATTTGTGGCAGGAAACCGTCCGGAGCAAAAGCATCACCGTCGGCCAGAGTAGGATTATCACCGGTTGCATTTGCACGACGATAAAATCCAGCCGATTGATTATCACGCGCTGAATAAGTAACAAAACCGTATAGTTCGCCTTTATCAAATTCCCAACCACCGTTTAAGGTTGCTGCAAACTGTTCTGATTCGGCATCACCTATTCGGAAGTTTTTGCGGTTAAATGTTGCCTCACGAGGGTCGCCCGCCTCAGGAATCGTATCGGCGTCTGGACCATCCGTACAACCGGCCAGATATTGGCACTGGCCGCTTAAACCAGCGCGATTAGTAGAACCGCGGTCACGGTAGTTAAACGTCGTATTCAGGTATCCACCTTCACCAAACTGAAACCCCTTGGTCAGATCAATAACGGTTGTTTCCCCGTCACCACGGCTGTATTCACCACGCGACAAACTAATTGAACCGCCTTCGTCAGCATCGTTTAGCACGATGTTAATAACCCCTGCAATTGCATCCGAACCGTATTGCGCCGCGGCACCATCACGCAGAATTTCAATACGCTTAATAGAAGCAGCTGGAATCGCATTCAAGTCGGTACCCGCAGTACCACGACCCACCGAGGTATTAACGTGAATTAAAGCACTGGTGTGGCGACGCTTACCATTCACCAATACCAACGTCTGGTCTGGCCCCAGACCACGCAAGGTGGCAGGACGAAGCGCATCGGTGCCATCACTAATAGAAGAGCTTGAGAAGTTAAACGAAGGCGCTAGCGATTGCAGCATACGCCCAACTTCTGAGTGACCGGTTTTAGATAACGAATCAGAATTAAGCGTATCAACTGGTACCGGTAAATCATCAGCCGAACGACCGGGCACGCGGCTACCAATTGAAACAAATATTTCTTCGATGGCGCCTTTCTCAGCGTTTGCCGGCAGCGACCAGACTAACGGTGCCATAAACGCTCCGGCACCTACGATTGTCGAGATCGCACGCAATAATTTTTTCGGCCCACTACATGAGCTTTTTATAACCATAACATCACCCCTTTGAATTGGTTTTGCTTTTAATCAATAATTTTTAAATGGTTCTAACCATTAATGTCGCTGATAGCTGTACGACATTCCTCCCAATGATGAAAACCTGCAGCGGATGGCAATCGAACCACACAGCACTGTCGTTAAATTTCACCCATAGAAGCGGTTATAGCGGGTATAAGACTAACGATTATACTTAGCCAATATAGCCCGAGCAGGAAGTTCGTAAAACACGCATTAATTGAGGGGAGTTTTGGATATTAATTAGCCGTTAATAGCGGGCATAAAGCGACAACTTAACAGTTTGGTTAGATTGCTGAGTTAGTGGTTTACCTATCAGGAAATGTTATTGGTGAATGCCCGGCTTAACCGCCCTGCCTAATAAAATCAGCAATAACGGCAGTGCAAGCAGATACTGTATAGACTGATTGCGTGTTGGTGCATTTTTTTACCGGGGTGAAAAAATCACTGCATGGATTTAACCGTCGCTTTGAAAAGCGCGAGATTGAAGTGGTCGACGATTTAACAATCGATGACACCGGGCGAAACGCAAGCTGGGCAGCGACTTCTCACAAAACGGATTTACCCAGCCTTATACTTAAAAGCAAGTCGATAGTTACACTGGCCGACAATAGAATTGCCACGCTGGTTAATGTATTTAATATCAAGAGCGAGCAAGCATTCGCCAATTGGGTCGCCAAAACCGACCATGCTATTGACCCCAGTTATATTTAAAAGCTAGCACTCTAACAAGTCGATAAGATGCTCACAGTGGCTCGCCGCCTCTACGCCTCTATCGGTTAGGTAGCCACCATCGCTCTGCGAAATTAAACCTTTATCGTATAGCCGTTGCGCGGCAGCGCGATTTTTTTCACTGGCCTGTGAATGCAATTTAATGCCCTGCTGCATCGAGTGCTTATCGAACTTTAGCAAAATATTTATTTCATCAACGGTGCTGGGTCGAATTGCCGATTTATCAATTACTGCATTAGTCATAATCATTGTCTCGTGCGCAGCCAATCGCATTGCGGTTACCGATTGGCATTTGTTTTAGTTTCGAGTCCCAAATCGCCAGCTTGTGTCGAACCATCTCTTGCGACAAATGGCCCTCAGGCATGGGTTGTATTACTTTGTGATGGACCAGCAAGCGATAAATATGGTACAGCTTTTCATGGGCCGAACGGTGAGCTCAAACTCAACCACGCCACGCGCCTTACCGTGTTCAACGCGCTTGTCTATGGCTTATTTACCAGCTCATTTTTATTTTTAATCTTTTTCATCACATGCCAGCTAAAAACACCACGATGATAAGATATAATCCGAGCCGCAGCCAGCATCGTAGAATCACTACATGACTCTACGGTTTTATCAACGCTATGGAAAAATCCTCTAAGAGAATTCCCACCCAGTCTTGGCAAAGAAGCCTGTCTGCCTCACTGGCTGGTATACGCGCTGGTGGAGCACTGGCTGTTGACTCTGCGTTGAACAAAACGCTACGAAATAACGCCAGTGAGAATGATCGCTTTGCACTGCGCGAGGCCAGGCGCTTTGCCCGGCAGCTGGGCAAGCTAAAAGGCTCCTATGTAAAAATCGGCCAGATGATGGCGCTCTTTGGTGAGCACTTTCTTCCCGCACCGTTAACCCAGGCGCTGCATGAATTGGGTGACAGCGCACAACCGATAGACTGGCAAAGTATCGAACCCGAGCTTGTCGCGCGCCTGGGTGAAAACTATGGGCTATTAGCCATTGAACAAACACCGCTGGCCGCCGCATCACTAGCCCAGGCCCATCGCGCGACGATAAAACACAGCGGTGAAACGCTGTGCCTTAAAGCACAGTACCCCGATCTGGCCGCCGTTATCGACGCCGATTTCGATACTGTGGTACGCCTGCTAGTGCTCGCTCGCTGGCTTAAAGCTGGTCAGGAGTTAGACGAGTGGCTTGCCTCTATGCGCGAACAACTGCACTTAGAAATTGATTACTTGCGTGAAGCCAAACTAACCCAACAGGCCGCCAGTCTGACAAAATCGGTCGCCGCGCGCGAGCAACGCTCATCAGGCTGTATTCGCTTACATGTGCCCAAGGTGTACCCACAGTACAGTGGCGAAAAACTACTGGCGCTCGAGTTAATTCAAGGCGTGTCAGTGAACGACTCTAAAGTGCAGCAACTGCCAAAGCCGCGCCGCAACGCGATTGCAAAAACCATGCTCGACTTATTTTTTCGCGAGGTGTTTGAATGGGGCTTGCTGCAAACTGACCCCAATTTTGGTAACTACCTGTTGCAACTGCAAGATCGTCGCAAGCGTGAAGCCGATGATACATTGGTGCTGCTCGATTATGGCGCGGCAGTCACATTGCCTGTCCAAACACAACACGCCTTGCAACAAGTCATTATCGCCGGGTTAAAACAAAATATGCCGCAACTGATCAAAGGCTTGCAAGCGCTCGGATGGCTTAAAGCCGATGCCTCTGATCATGCGCGCGAAACCTTTGCGGGTTTTTGTATAGATCTACTCGAGCCGCTACGCCCGGCCGAGCAACTGCCAGCGGCGTACTTAAATAAAGCTGGCGAATACTGCTGGTCGCAATCACAGTTAATACAGCGCGCTGGCAAGCAAGGGGCGCGCAATGCCAGTAGCCGACATTTCTCGCCACCAGCGCGCGACTTTATGTTACTCGCCCGCAAGCTTACCGGTGTATTTACATTTATAGCGGTACTTGATGCTGAATTTAATGGTTACACCATTGCCGAAAAATATATTACCCAGTGGCAACAGCACAATAAACCAGGTTGTTAATATGTCAAAAACCAACCATGATAAACCCACGAACAAGCATCAAGTAAGAGCGGTACCTGCCTCACGCACTGGCCGGTTTTTACGAATGGCTAAAATGGCCGGTGGCATCACCGGCGGTATGCTGGCTGAGGGTACCCGACAATTAGCGGCGGGCAAGCGACCAAAAGTAAAGGATATGTTATTAACGCCCGGCAATGCCAAACGGGTAGCCGACCAGCTATCGGCCATGCGTGGTGCGGCAATGAAAGTGGGGCAAATACTTTCAATGGAGTCGGACCAGTTTTTACCAAAAGAGCTGGCGGATATTCTTGGTCAGCTTCGCGCTAACGCTCATAGTATGCCTGCCAAGCAATTAGAGCAGGCCATGGTCCAAGCCTATGGTGAAGACTGGCGCTACGAGTTTTACCACTTTGACCCCACCCCCATAGCCGCTGCATCTATAGGCCAGGTGCATCGTGTAACAACATCCGATAACAGGCAATTGGCACTGAAAATTCAGTTTCCCGGTATCGGTAAAAGCATTGATAGTGATGTTGATAATATCGCCACGTTGCTCAGTGCTACCGGATTATTGCCGGAGAGTATTGATATTAAACCACTGCTAAAAGATGCCAAACAGCAATTGCACGAGGAGGCTAACTACTACCACGAGGCTAAATACCTGCAGCGCTTTTACGAGGTACTGGCCACTGATAATCGCTTTACTGTCCCGGCGCTGCACCGTGATTTAAGCAGCCAGCATATATTGGCTATGGATTTTGTTGAAGGCGAAGATATTGAAATACTTTCGACCCTACCGCAACAAGAACGCAACCGGGTAATGGCCAACCTGCTTGAACTGGCATTGCGCGAGCTATTTGAATTACGGTTAATACAGTCAGACCCTAACTTTGCCAACTACCGATATAACCCTGACGATAAAAAAATTGTTTTGTTGGATTTTGGCGCTTGCAGAAAGTTAAAAGTGCGGTTTGTTAAAAGCTATGCCCAGCTAGCCAACGCCACCATTAACGGTAACGATACGCAGCTGATCGAAGCAGCGCAAAAACTGGGTTATCAACTGGATAATGCCAGTGCCGAGTACCAGTCACTGATTCTCAAGTTGTTTTATCTCGCTTTAGAGCCGCTACGTGAGGACAACGAATACGATTTCGCCAATAGCCAACTCCCTGAGCGGCTGGCTGAATTCAGCGTCGATATTAATAATTTTAAGGAATTCTGGCATGCACCGCCAACCGATGTGTTGTACTTGCATCGTAAAATTGGCGGTATGTTTTTGCTTGCCAGTCGATTACAAGCCAAGGTTAATGTACATGAGCTTATTAAGCCCTGGCTATGACTTATTGAGCACCTCGAGTTTATCGTATTAATACTGTCGAAATCGACGCTGCACATGCTCCTGCCGAATACGAATATCATCACGCCGTTTCTCAACGCTTACCCGAACCGTTTCTTCGGGTAAGTAGCTGAGAACGTCATCAAATTTCACTTTATATACCTTAAGCGTGGGTAAAGCCTCGGGCAAATCGGTGTAAGCCCAGCGCTGGCTAAGCATGCCGGTATAGTGCCCGGTAGTATCCAACCAGTTGTTAACACCAGGGTCACGATGCGCAATTACATAGCGCACTTTACCATCTCTATCCGTGGTGGTTTGCGCGTTATTTAAGCTCGACTGGTAGTTAGCATAATCGAACGACTCACCCCAAATATTGTTAAGATTAAAACCGGTGTAGTTTGGCTCTACCGGAATACTTTGTTCGATAATCAACGCCTCGTCGTCTTCTAACGCATACATGCCGCCCGAATAAATATTAGTCGCCTGCGCTGCTCCCACTTGGGCTGTGGGTGGTGCCGGCTGGTTTGGCTGATTAGGGCCAGGAAACGCCACAGGCGTTTTAAACTCGCTATCGCCATAACCATCGAGAATGGTGGCAAAAAATTCATTCCAGAAACACATTTGCGAATTAACCAAGGTGCCTAGCCGATCGAAATTATTAATAACCTGCGCAGGTGTCATTGGTGGCTGGGCTGCTCCCACTTTATCAAGCCGAACAATCTGTAAATCTAATGCGTGCTCGTGTTCCCAGTCGGCAAACAGCTCGCGGCAGATAATATAATTGCAGTATTGCTTGGTGCCTTCGTGTTCGGTATGGGTACAAATGTAGTTACCGGTATAACCCTCAGGCTTCACTGGCGCAAGAATAATGTCAAAACTTCCATCGGCTTCAATTTGTAACTGAGAGCCATCAAGGGAGCCTCCATTGTTAGTGGTTGCCGGTGTTAGTTCGGCCAACGAACCGGTATCACCGGTATAGTGTGTAATCGCAGTAAAAATCACGTACCAGGGCGCGCTGGGTAGCGCCTGCTCACCACCACGCCAATGACTACTGTCTAAACCACGGCAACGTATTCGATACGTTGCATTGGCATCAATAGCCGCGCTCAAGTACAAATTATCGGCGTTATCCCAGGTGGATTTATTGTGCGTTTGAATCGCGCGACGAAAATAGGGGAAGTCGGGGTCTTCAGTAAATGCACGTTCACTGGCGGCAAACAAATAACCAGACAGATAACGATAACCTTCGGCCAGGTTGCGCGCAGTGGCTGGAGGGGGCTTTAATGCTGGGTTATCAATCGCGTCACGGGCTTGCGATAACTGTTCGAGCATCTGGTTAAAAGCAGCAGCTAATTCAACTTGGGCAGTTTTATCAATTTTTTTTGAATCCATGGTCTGGCGTCCCAAAATAATTTAGTATCGTAAGGGCTATATTAATTGCTATGCGTATTGCTAAATTATACCGGCGCGATAGCAGGTTTAACACGAGCAGCATGTCATTTTGTTAACAAAAGTAAGTACAGCAAAATAAAGTTTAGAAAGGCTAAAAAATATGAAAGCAGCGCTACTAGAACAACTGAGAAAAACGCCCGAGAGTATTGATTTTAAGCAAGTAATGGCGGTTATTGACCGGCACTATAACTATACACCCACACGCTTTGTTAATGGCCCTGTCGTTAACGAAGCAGGGAGTAACGAAGGTTCATGTAAACTGTTTGCTTTTGCGCAGCTTAATGCGCTTAGTGAAATGGAAACTCTCGCATTATTTGGGACATTTTATAGAGATGATGTAATGAATAACCCTGATGGTGAAGACCACGCCAATATTCGTAATTTTATTCTTGATGGCTGGTTGGGTATTCGGTTTGATGGCGAACCGTTAATCGAAAAGCCTAGCTCCTGAAGGAAAATGATTAGATCGTGGAGATGGTTTATCTTTGAGTTGAAGGCTATCAATTAAAGCAGTGTCGACGTGACAAGCGATAAACCAGCGGTACGTTTTTGCGCCCAATTTGCTTTTTAAAAGAGGTTTGGCTACAGGACAAAAACAATGTTTCAATTAACTAAAACACAAAAAAGTAGCACTGACCACTCAAAGAAACAAAACCACCCATTCATTCCAAACAGAGCTGTTTACTCTATAACATCAAAAGTAAGCCCCGCATGCTCACGCAAACGCGGCATTAATGGCTCAGCCAACAAACTCGCCGGTGTATAAAAACCACCAGCCAAATCACCCTCAATATCAAACGCCAAACACGCCGCCGACTGACCAAGCATTTTAGCAGTAGACCCATACCCCGGGTCCCGGTCACCCGTCACCTTCACTTTAATACTATCACCCGCCGCGGTAGTGCCAGTAAAGCGCAAATCAAAACCGCCCTTTAACTGCTGCTCGGGCGTAGGCCCCTCGCCTGGCTGCGGAATAAACTTTTCTAATAACCATCGCGTAGGCGCTGTTGCCGCAGCCATAACAAATAACCTTGCTGCACGCGCCGATTTTTTCGCATTCTTTTTCGCCTTGTCGTTATCACCGACTAAGGTCGCCTCTTCGTAGAGAAAATCTTCACCGTAAGCATTACCCAACAAGGCATTTGAACGATGCACGACACGAGTGTTGATACCCGCCATAATAAAAGGCGCTATCCAACCCGGTGCTCGCTCATCATACTCGACCTCAATATGTTTTTGCCTAGCACTAAAACTGTGGTCGCTTGGGCATATTGAATAAGGGTTGGCGAGCTCTTTACGCAGTGCAGGATCTTTGGACGCCTCTTTAGTCAGGTTTACCACACTGGCAATAGTACCGCCCGAAGCACCACCTTTTAATCGATGCACGCGCATTTTAATATCGTTGCAGCGCGTGCCAAACGTCAGCTGCGCCTGCTGCTGTAAAAAGTACACACCCAAATCTGAAGGAATCGAATCGAAACCACAACAGTTAACAATCCGTGCACCAATGGCTTTTGCCTTAGCTTCATAAGGCCCTAACATACGTTTAATCCAATGCGCTTCACCTGTTAGGTCACAGTAATCCGTGCCAGTTTCACAACAGGCTTTAATCATCGGCTCACCATATAAAGCGTAAGGACCAACGGTTGAAATAATCACCTTGGCTTGCAAACATAAAGCTTTAACCGCCTCATAGTCGCTAGCATCGGCAACCAGCATTGGAATCGCTGCGCTTTTTTCGCCCAGCGATTCCCTAACCTCACTCAGCTTGGACTCGGAGCGCCCCGCCATTGCCCAGCTAAGCTCGTCGGCTGGGAAATGGTCAACCAGGTACTGGCAAAGAATTTGCCCAACAAAACTGGTGGCACCGAAAACGATAATGTCAAATTGTGGCTGGCTCATGAAAGTATCTCGAAAAGTTGATAAATGAATTGATTGATTTTCAAAGCAGAGCTTTGTGCTTCTGTCGCAACCGCGCCTGGAATTAGGCGTCAGGCTTTACTAAACATATCTTTGGCAAGTCTCATGCCTTTTAAACCGCCCAATTGTACCGCGGTTAACAAACCGCCGACCATCGCCCCAACCACTCCGCAGGTCATCACATCCTGACCTGTGAGATATAAACCGTTGATCTCGGTTTTTGGTTTTAGCCAACTCTGGTCAAAACGCTGCGGGCTATGATCTAGCCCATAAATTTCACCTTGCTTATAGCGACAGAAAAAATCCGTAGATAGAGTGGTGGATAGTTCATAGTAATCAACTCTCCCCTCTAGCTGCGGTAGCTTCTTATAGAGCTCGGCAAGTAAGCGTTGCGATAGCGCTTCTTTTAATGACTCGTAGTCATTACCGCGTTTACCCCAGGGCTGGTCTTGCCATTGCTCAAACCACGAATGCAGACAAGGCGCGACGATCTCAACTGTCGCACGCCCCGGGTAGCGACGGAGAAAGTCTGGGTCTTTTGCCGAGGGAAACGAAATATAAACCATGGGAAAGGCTGCATTACCAGTGTAACGTGTCTCAGTTTTAAACTCGCTAATCACTTGCTCATAGTTTTCGTTTGGATATATCCAGAAATTGGTTTTGGGCAGCTGCAAGTTTTCGGCCGTGTCCTGTATGCCAATATACAAGCAAATACTGGCCATCGACGGACTGACTTGCTGCAGCTTTTCACTGTATTGTCGCTGCAGCGGCAACCGTGTATCTAATAATTTATCAAAGGTGTTAAAAACACCGGCGTTACTAATAACAATGGGGCATTTTATCGTATGACCATCGGCCATTTGCACACCGCGCACTTGTTCATTCTCAACAAGAATTTTTTCTACCGAGGCATAAGTAAATACCTCACCACCACTTTTCTGAATAACGGGAATAATAGTTCTGGCCATTTGTGATGCACCACCCACGGGGTAATAAGCACCATTCATATAGTGCTGGGCTATCATGCTGTGGATAATAAAACTCGATTCGGCCGGCGGCATACCGCAATCACCCCATTGACTGGTCATCAGCGCAATCAGGGTTTGGTTGTCGGTCAAACTTTCTAACACTTCGCGTGTGGTTTTGTTAAAAAACGGTGGCGGCTGTTGCGAAGGCATAAAGCGCGTAAACAAAACGTCTTTGACTCTTTGCGCCCAGGACGGCAGGATCTTATCTAACGTATACGATTGTACGCCGCGGCTAGCCGCTCGCATATAGGCAAGGTATTGATCAATTGCCTGCTCCTCTTCAGGAAAGGCATCAACCAACGCCTCGCGATAAGCGTCTTTACCACTGATCAGGCCAAAGGTTTGATCGCCGATAAATACCCGGTCGAACTCATCATCCATCGCTGCCCATTGCAATTGGCCCGCGGTAATATGATCGAACAGTCGTCGGCCTAGCGTTCGGGTACTGCCCATATCGCCGATATAGTGCACACCCACATCCCACTCGTAACCATGGCGGTCGTAGCTATGGGTAAAACCACCTGCGGTGTAGTGCTGCTCGAGCACGCAAACCTTTTTGCCCATTTTAGACAGGCAGGCAGCTGCGGCTAAACCACCAATACCCGAGCCGATAACCAGTGCATCGTAGCCAGTACACAACCGATTGGCACGATAACGACGCCCGACTCGAATCGTGCTGGGAGTGGTTCCAGTATTGCTAAACATAACGAAGTTCGTATTGGAGAAAATAATCCCGCCATCATACAACCGTTAGGCATTTCAAACACCTAATTTAGTCATCACTTGTTTGAATATCACCAATGGCAAATCGGCGGACGCCATTGCGGGCAATAAACGGACCGGGGTCTCACCTTTAAACAAATCAAGCCTAAACTTTCGCCTGTTCTTTGCCGGGCGTCCGATTATCGCCTATACCTTATAGCTACACGTAATTTTTTAAGGTTTATGGCCCATACGATGAAACGGACAATGCACGCACTATTTTCTTATCTGATAGCTATCTTAATGGCAACTCCAGCTTATGCCGCCATGGTGAGCCCTACCATTGTTATCAACAGCAGCACAAAGCTGGCAACGGATATAGGCGACTTTGGCGCAATTGGCTCAGGGGTAAAAGCTGGCAAGCCAGGGCGAACGTTAAATCTGTTACGTACGCGTAAGGGGTCTGCCAGCAATAGTGTGAAACTCGACAGGATTTACACTACACTGCTCAAAAGCGGTATTACCTCAACCCATTCACTGGTGTTCGGCTTTAGTGCTAACGAGCGCGGCAAATTTAATTATGTTAGTTTCAAACATCTCCAAATTGATATCGAACGCCAGGATGGCAGTGTGCAGGTATTTGACCTGGGCGGCACAAAAGTTAAAGTCAAAGATCAAATAGCAGGGAAACGCTCTGCCGACGCCTTGTTCCAAATTAATCTCGGCTTCGATTTTATGCAGGAATACGCGAAGTCATCGACGCGTATGATGGTGATTCGCGCCCAGCTACAAGACAATACAGGCAGAGCAGACCGCTTGTTTTTGTCAGGTCAATACACCGCACATCCGCTCGTTGACCCGCCTGCGATAGTACCGCTTCCCGCATCACTTGGTTTTTTCAGTAGTGCACTGGTGCTCATGCTTTGGCGTAAATACACATCAAAAACCGACACCATTCCAGCTGTATAAGAATCCGATCAATTCACTGAATAAATCATTGGCCGACCAGTGATAATGCGATTAAGGACAAAGCATCACGGTCCCTACCCATTGAATGTGCTTAGCGATGTTTGCATTGATATGAGTTCTGACTGACTCTCCGATCACGAAGCCGAATATATCTGGTGTGCTACCGCTGTTTGATGGCCATGTATTACAAGTGCGCGACTTAAAGATTTTAACCCACCGTTAATTGCGCAACAGTTCACGTACCACAACCTTTAAACGCTTAATCGCCGGCTAACGTGTCATCAGAGGCGCGGGAAATACGGTTAAAAATAAGCATGGAAACGGTTATAGAATGCTTTAAAAACGACTACTGAGATTATAAATCGCGAGTAAAAAGCTGATTCCGTTTATTGTTTAACTAAGCCAATAGAGGGTATAACAAACCACCGAGCAAAAGCTTTGCCCGTGTTATCGATAGCAGCTTGCTTTTCATCCTCGCTGCCATAAAAAATATACTCGTCGCTTTGTTGAAGGCAACACAAGGGGTTCTTAATTCGCTGGCATTGGGCGATGCTTAACTGTGGAGTACCAGACTTATTGTCGCGGTTAAAGGTTTGCTTTCACTCTTTTAGCAATTTTGTTTTAGCCAGCGCAATGGCATCGTCTTGATTTTTTGCACGAATCATACGTGGCGCAACAAAACCCGCAATGGGCAAATCCACCCCGCGCTGCAAATAAATATTATCGGCAATGATTTTTAAATAGTATTTTTTCATTAACAGCTATTACAAATGCTGCCCGCAAATTAATCGCTCGTGATCACCACATAAGATCATCAGGAACAACAAACTCCGCATAAGGGTCTTGTTCATCTACACCTTGTGTCGATGCCATACCACCGGCGTCATTTAGCAATAATACAACCGATTTATCACGCTCGCTGATTTTTTGCGCCACCGCCGAAGGTACCAGTTCATATTGCTCGCGCAGTTTAACGATGGCCAGCTGTCCTCTACTGATTTTATCTTGTAGCTCAGGCGTTACGTAGAGTTTTTTAATTTTCTTGCCGTCGACAAACTGAAAAGCGATATCACCATCACGAGCAATTTTATTTAACTCGATCAGCTGAATAATTTGTGCCTCTATGGCTTTTTGTTGGGCGCGTTGGTCTCGGGCCTCGTTGGCCCTCTTGTCGCGTGCTGCTTTTTCATTGAGCGCACGCTGAGCCTGTTCACGCGTTTCGTTCACCTGCACATGGCCTTTGGGCTGCTGCTTTTTCTCTTTGCGCTTGGCCTTTTCTATTTGCTTAGCCTTTTTCTTATCAACCATTCCGGCTTTAAGTAGCTGATCCTGTAAAGACGCCATCGACTAATACCTGTATCTGATATGAGCAGCGATATTAACATTATTTCCGCCTTTCTCGAGCAACAACAGAGTGTATGAGTGCTTTTGTGTTAAATTAGTCTGCAAGAACACAAGAAACGGATAGTGGTCTTTATGATCTTTAACCAAAATACCTATTTGATGCTTAACCACAACCATGACCTACCGCAATGGCAACAAAACCACAAGCGAGCAACCATTCGGCAGCTGTGAATTCCGATACTAAAATGCATGCGCTGTCCCAGTATATTGAGCAGCATCATAATCACCGACTGACGCTTCAACTGCTGGCCAGTCATGTCAATATGAGCCCCAGCCATTTGCAAAAACGCTTTAGCAAAGCCATGGGTATGTCGCCAAAAAAATATCAGGAAGCCTATCGATTAAAGCATTTTAAACGCGCGCTTAAAGCAGGACATGCCGTTACCGATGCGGTATATGAGGCCGGTTATGAATCCAGCTCGCGCATCTACGAAAAGCTCGACGCCCACATAGGTATGACACCAGGCAATTACCGTAAAGGCGGCAGCAATGAATCGATCTCATACGCCGCCGATCAAACGCCTATCGGCAAGGTCATGATTGCGGCAAACGATAGAGGTATTTGCTTTTTACAATTTGGCAGTAGCAAGCGCGAGTTACTGGCCCAACTAAAAATCGAGTTTCCCAACGCCAATTATTCGGCTATGCCAGAAAACGCCCGCCTAGCTTTTAACGGCTGGATGCAAAAGCTCAATAGCTTTATCACCGGAAAATCGCAACAATTAGATCTGCCACTGGATATCCATGGCACGGCTTTTCAGCGTATAGTATGGGATTACCTGACAAGTATACCTAGTGGCACGCTACAGTCTTATACCCAGGTCGCGCAAGGCATTGGCAAACCGGCTGCGGCACGTGCGGTTGCCAGCGCCTGCGCCAATAATAAAATTGCCATTGCCATTCCCTGCCATCGCGTGATTCGTGGCGATGGCAGCCTGGCCGGTTACAAGTGGGGCATTAAGCGCAAACAGCATCTGATTGCGCTTGAGCAACAGTAGCATGAAAGCTGCTAACCCGGTCGCGTGAGCGCAAACTTTTTCGAGCTTTTTCTTATAACCCGACTGAATAGTATCAACTGCAACCAATACCGCAATTAAGATAACCCAACGTCGCACCGCCGCTTGATGCCGCACCGGTGCACGTTGCGATTCAATGGAGATATAAAGCAGATTGTCAAAACCTAGCACGGCCTGCAAAAATATGAGCACGCCAAGGTTAGCGATATTTTCAATCGTTAACAGCTCAAGCACTTTTTGCTTCTGGTTGTTTTATTTTTTTAGTTTATGATTAGTTTGCCTGTGGCATTAGTCACGGCGATGACGGTACACCTTATAAGCATAAGCATGACGCTCATCAATTTCATGCTCATCAATAATCTCACTACGCCAATCACTAAAATCAAACTCGGGCAACAAAGCCTCGCCATTGATACGTGCCTGTATAACGGTTTCGTAAACGCAGGTAGCCAGCGGCATTGCAGCAACAAAAAAGTGTACGCCACCAATAACAAAAATTTCGTCACTGGTTTCTTCAGCCATGGCGATCGCGGATTCTAGCGACGTCGCAACATCAATACCGGAAACTGGCTGAAAGTCGGATTGCCGACTAATAACGATATTGCGGCGCCCGGGTAATGCTGACTCGTGGTCTTCGTAGGTTTTGCGGCCCATAATAATAGGCTTGCCCAGTGTGGTTTTTTTAAAGTGGGCAAATTCATCAGGCAAATGCCAGGGAATACGCCCGGCCTTACCAATACAATGATTCAACGAACGAGCATAGATAAGTGAAACAGTCATAGTGTGGTTTCTATTAGTGATTAATTAAATATTACTGTGGTTGTATCAATTGTTTTGCGGCGTTGATTACGAGCTCGCGATGCTCGCTTTCTATTGTCGCGCGCTCAATCTCAAACTCGCGTTTTTGTTTGGCTGGCAGTTTTTTCCAATCTTCTAAAATTGGAATATGAGAGGTAGCCATTGCCAGCGCATCAAACGGGGCGTAGAACGACTGTTCAACCTCGCTATTGCGCAAAACTTTGGCGAGACCCGATACACGAATAGCCGCTTCGGTGAGTGAAACCTGGTCTTGCAGTAGGCAGCGCAATAGTATTTCAATGCTCGCCTGGGCATCAACTCGCTTAGCCTGCGCAGTTTGTGCTTGTTGTTCTAACTGTTTAGCTTGATGGCGCCTTTGCTTTAATAGCTTTAACCACAAAGCAAGTGCGTAGATTGCCAGCGCAATCACGATAAGTAGCATCAATACGGTAATATAGATTGGCATAGCCTGTTATCCAGCACCTGAAAGTGTCAAGCAAATTTAGTAGGCGGTATATTTTTTAGTGCTCCCGCGCACTTTTTCTACCGGGTATTTTTCTTCGTTTTTTTCAGCCTTCTGCGCTACCGCTGCGAAAATATCTACATCGAGTTCATCAGCCAGACGCACCAGATATAACTGCACGTCGGCAATTTCGTCCACGACTTGTAATCGGACTTGCTCGTCAAGCTCACGCGATTCAGCCTCAGTACGCCATTGAAAATGCTCCATCAGCTCGGCAACTTCAACGCTAAGCGCCATCGTTAGATTCTTTGGCGACTGGAATTGTTGCCAGTCACGCTCAAGCGCAAAGCGAGCGGCCCGCTCGCGAATATCTTCCAGAGTTTTCATAGTGTATCGCCTGGGTTGGTCTGATTACGGTTATTCACTTGTTAGTAGTGTTACTGATATCGTCACTGATATCGATGTTAGGCCGAGATAAAATATGAAAATAGCGACCCAACTCCTTATATGGTTGCTGCCTGGAATGCTCAAGCTCCATGGCCAGCACATCCGACGCGGATTGGTGGCCACCACGCTTATCAACCACGTAGTCGTGAAAAACACGAATACCCGACTCGCAAACGGTTGATAAACGTGCAGCCGTAAGCCATTGCCGTACCTGCTCAATACTACTGGGGTTATTTGGCGTTAAGCTGCCTGCGTCTGACTGATAGCTGATCTGTGCTTTTAGCCAGTCGAAATTGCCTCGGATTAAATTACGGTACACCTTAGCTGCTGGATTATAAAAACATAACGATAAATGCGCCTCATCAGCCAACTGTGGCGCCAACAACGGAACAAGCGCTTGCGGCTGTGCTAACCACTCCAGCATTGCATGGCATAGAATCAAATCAAAACGGTGACCTAAGTCGGGGAGTAACTGTTGATAACCGCCCAGATGCCACTCAATATCGCCTTCAACACCTGCGTGCATCGCCTGTTCGCGAGCATGTTGCATCATGGTGGCAGATATATCGTTAAAGACGACGTTATGTCCTCGCATAGCAAGGCGAATAGCAAGTTGTCCCAGCCCACCACCCACATCAAGCACGCTAAGTGTTTTGCCCTGCCGCTCTAACGGTTGAATACATTGCTCAATATCCCGCCATAGCACGGCGAGCCGTATTTCACCTTTAAGCCCACCATAAACGCGATGGGCAAAGCGCTGGGCTAAATCGTCGAAATTCCGATCTCCAGCTTTGTTAGGGGAATGCTCAACCATGGGATTCCATAATAATTATCAGGCTGCAGTATACCGCCTGATGATACTAAACGCTCACAACATCAACGCTTTTTGGTTGTGCGTAAAGGTTTACCCACCCAGCTGGTTGCACATAATATTGTCTTGGCGCTGCGCGCACCAATCAATGAGCATGGCAATATGCTAATTCGTGGTCGTTAGGAATCAAACGAAAAAAGCGGCGTGACTCACTGGACACACCACGACCCAAAAATCATATCGAAGGCGGATGGTTTAAATTTAACGGAGAAAATATTGCTTGGTTTTTTTTGCTTAAATCAATGCATGGTTGGGCGCTAAACCTATCATCGACCGGCCCTGCATTTCCATGGTTGAATCCATATCAAACACCACATGGCCACGAAGGTTATTAATATCGCGCTGAAAGCGTTGCAGCGGGTGCGCGTGAAATTGCGCCTTGGCACCGGCCGCCTCTAATAAGTTATCGACCACGCGTTTAACCGAGTCGGCCACATAACATGCCTCTGCGCGATAGTTCACTCGCTCTTCAATACTAAATGTATGGCCCGCCTTCACCTTAGTTAACAAATCCCTGACGCCACGGTCCATTAACGCTTCGGCAGCCGAAAGTGCTATTTGCGCCTCGCCAAGGCGAATTTGCGAAGCCACTTTTTGTTGTTGCTGCTCGCCGCCCAGCATCACTCGGTCGACCATATTAGTGCGAAACTGCTCAAGTGCACCAAAGCCAATGCCCAGCGCTGGCGCCGCCGCGGTATAGCTGAGGTAAGGCACCAATGGAATACGGTAAATCGGATTATCAGACAGTATGGCACCGGGACTATTGCCACTAAGCACATCGGCAAAAGGTATGCTGCGATGTTGCGGTACAAAGACATTATCAACTTCAATATCATGGCTACCAGTACCACGCATACCCACCGTATCCCAAGTATCTTTTACGGTAATATCGCCGATGGGAATGACAACGCACTCCATACCAACAACATTCGCGTTTTCCTCTGCGTTTTCCCCTGCCTTGTCATACAGCAAAGCAGATAACATAATCCAGTTAGAATGACTGATACCGCTGGCAAAAGACCAACAGCCAGAGACGCGATAGCCCCCATTAACTTTTACGGCTTTACCGGTGGGCGCAAAAACTGCGGGCGCGAGCAAATAATTTTTATCGGCAAACAGTTCATCCTGCGCCTTAGCTGAAAACAAACCGGCTAACCAATTGTGCGTACCTAAAAGCGATGTTACCCAGGCAGTTGAGCCACAACCCTGGCCAAGCTGTTTAACCACCGCTAACAAAATATCGAGATCGTATTCAAAGCCGCCACACCGCTTGGGCGCAACAATCGAGAAAAAATTATTCTCGATGAGCTCATTTATGGTTGTCGATGGTAGCTGCCGAATACTGTCTGCTTCCATTCCGCGCCCGATCAAATTCGAAATCATCGATTGTGCTTGCTCGATCAAGCCTAAAGGGTCCTGTGCGCTCATGGATTATCGCTTGCCTTTATTCATTTTTATTTTAAACACTCTTGATAGCATTTTTTTCAACCGTGTTCAGAGATACACCATCAATTAAAAGCAATGAGGGAAGCGTGACTAGTGCAACGACTAAACGGCCAACAAGTATAACATTCAGCACAGATGCTAGAATGACATTGTGGATAGTTAGCTAAAATTTCAAACGCGTTATGGCATGTTGTTTAAGTCGTTTAAACAGCTTGCTGCAATAACTCAAATGATCGCTTACGGTCTTCAAAATAATACATATTGGTAACCGCCATAATCTCGTTGACACCGAACTGCTCAACCAGTTGATTAATTTTTTTGGCAACCTGTAAAGGCGTACCCACTGCGCGCATGGCGTCACGGCTTTCGATGAAACTGGCAAGCTGCGACGAAACTGGATATAACTGTGCCTCTTCAGGCGACATATAAGCTCCGTTAGACTGACCAGTAAAGAATCGGTAAAGGTTGATATCGTGCGTCAGCTGTAAGGATTTGGCCGTTGCTTCACTATCGGCACAAAAGACACTGATTGTAAGAATAGTATAAGGCTCTGGCCATTGCTCACTCGGTTGAAAGCCACGCTTATAATACTCAATAAATGCGGGGACGGCTTGCGGGTTTATAAAAGCGGCGAGGTTATAGGGTAGGCCTTGTTGGGCCGCAAGCAGCGCGCTATCGGGGCTTGAACCCAACATCCACAAGGGCAAATTAGCGGGTGGCTTTGGGCTCACTATGGGCTTTGCCTCAGTATTCCAAAGAAAATCGCCAAGCGTTTTTACCAAGGCTGGAAAGCGCTCAAATTTAGGATGACCATCGCTGGCCAGGGCGAGTGCCGTACTCATATCTGCACCAGGAGCACGACCAACACCAAGGTCAATGCGACCCGGGTATAAATTTGCTAGCACAGAAAAAACCTCGGCAATTTTATAAGCGCTGTAGTGCGGCAACATAATACCGCCTGATCCAAGTCGAATGGTTTTTGTTGTAGCGCCAAGCGCAGCAATAAGAATCTCGGGCGCACTTCCCACGACGGATGGAAACGCGTGATGCTCAGAGACCCAAAAGCGATGATAGCCCAGCTGCTCACACCAGCGTGCCATGGAAATGGTCTCTTGATAGGCATCAGCTGCAGCATCGGCACCACGCGCCATCGATTGATCGAGTACCGATAATTTTATTTTCATAATGTTGAGTACTTGCTCGCTGAATATTTATGATTACCTTAGTAAGCACAAACAAAAAGCAAATGTCCTTAGGTATGGCAGGTACGCCTAACAATAAGCTAACGATACCGATAGGTCGATCGCGTTACTATTACAATTTACGAAATAAGCCACAGAGAGAATTTCATGTTCGCTGACAACATCCTTGGCCCGGTAAAACAATGGGGCTATTTGGTTAAGGATTTAGACGATGCCATGGATTGCTGGATCAATCAGCTTGGCGTGGGACCCTGGTGGGGTTACCGCAATATCCCCGCGGTTGCCGAAGTTGATGGCAAGCAAAGCGATATTGTTATGTCGGTGGGTTTAGCCTATCACCAGGGCATGCAAATCGAGCTGATACACCAAACCAATAACGCACCCTCGCCCTACCGCTACTTTTACGAGAACAGTAAGGATGCGCAGGTACTGCAGCAGATCGCCTACATGGTACCGGATGTTAGCCAGGCGATTACCCAATGTGAACAGCGCGGTATGAAAGAAATTGGCCGTATACTACCCAGCCCCGATATCGCCTATGTTTATATGAGCTCACCGCAGATATCTGGCCTGGCTATTGAATTAATGCCCTTCGACCAAGGCTTTTTGGATAATTACCAACAATGTGCAGCTGAAGCCGAACGTTGGGATGGCACAGACCCTTATCGCTTAATAAGTTTTTAATTGTTTTTTCAATTTTACCCTTAGTTAATTTAACAGGAACAATCTATGAGTACCCTTACCGACCAACATATCGCCGATGCGCTGCAAGCCTATGTCGATAATATTACTGCCGGCAATCTCGACGGTGTGATTAATTTATTTGCCGAAGACGCCATTGTTGAAGATCCGGTTGGCTCCGACCCACATAAAGGTCACGCTGCATTGCGCGAATTTTATAAAGTCGCTTGCGAGAGCGTAAGTAAAATGACGTTGGAAGGTAATGTTCGGGTATGCAGTAATTTTGGCGCCTGCGCAATGCTGGCATCACCCAAAGGTGCAGAAGACAGCCTGGTTATTGAAACGCTGGATGTAATGGAATTTAACGACGAAGGCAAAATCACGTCAATGCGTGCTTACTGGGGCGAGCGGAATATGAAGGCGCTTTAGCGCTTAGCTAACAATATCAGCGCCATAAAAAGGCCTGCAGTTCTCTACCCATCATAGGCTGATTAAATACCAGTTCGGCTGCACCATTGTTTTTACTGTGTTGAAGCGCCGCACCAAGACAAACATGTAAAGGTAGCAAGTGCTCTTCACGTGGGTGGCAAAAACGCGCGTGCGGTGCAGCTAACCAATTCAGCAACCGTTGTTCACGATCGGATTTAGTCAAATCAGCGTCGCTACAACTCTCAATAAGCCACTGATCAAACTGCAATAGCTCAGCCGGGCTGGGGTCAATGCCTGGCCGCAGCCTTTGCATATTATGGTAGGAACTGCCCGAACCCAAAATTAACACGCCCTGCTCACGCAAACAGGCGATTGCCCGGCCCATGGCAATATGCCTGGCCGGACTCATATCCTCCAGCAAAGATAACTCTATACAAGGAATATCGGCATCGGGGTACATCAGCTTCAGCGGCACAAACATGCCATGATCAAAACCGCGCTGCGTATCGGCAACCGCGCTTATATCACTATCAGCCAGTAATTCGATCACACGTTGTGCTAACGCAGGGTTACCCCTGGCGGGGTAACAAATCTCATAAGCTTCCGCAGGGAAATTATAGTAGTCATAATACAGCTCAGGGTTGGCACCCGATAAAACCGTCGCCACAGCAGCTTCGTAATGCGCGCTAATCACTACAATAGCTGAGGGCTTTTTAAAGGTAGTGGTAATGGTTTTTAGAAATTTAACCAATTGCGCATGGCCAGGCTCACCCAACAAAGGCAGTGGACCACCACCATGAGGTATATAGAGTACTGGCTGTAGTTCAGAATCGATCATTGTTTTCTAGCGACAAGTTATTTATTTTTGTTTTGCCGAGAAACTTTAACAGAATATTGCGCAAGCTACGAAGCACGGGATAGAGAATATTTGCGGCGCGCTTTGATCGAAATAAAAAGTAATTTAACCGATTAAATAGATTCGAACGACTGCCAAGCAGCGATAGCTTATGAATTGCGTCCGAACCATAGTAAATCTGCTCGTTGAGTTTTAGCACCATGCCCTGGTCGATATCGAGCCCCATTTCCGTGACCTGCTGTAGTACCGCTGTCGATTCTCTCGCATCGACCAATACCAGCTCGCCAACGCTTTCGCGGATGCGAACAAACTGGCAATAGTTATCGCAGGCCGGGCATTCTTTATCATAGACCAGCAGTACCTGGTTATTGTCCGAAGGCGTAGTCATCAATAGTATTTTAACTCGGTAGTCTTACCCCAAAACACGCGGTAGGAGAAAATGGTGTACAACACGATTACTGGCAATACCAGCGCAGTGCCATACAACACAAAGCGCAAAGATTCAGCGGCGCTGGCCGCGTCGGTGGCAAGCATTTGATGCGGTATAACATAAGGGAAATAGCTGTAAGCCAGGCCAAAAAACGTCAGAAGAAAAATACCGGTTACACCAATAAAAGGAAAGCTGCAGGCAAAGTCCTGTGTGTGTGGCACATGTTTTAAATATTGATCGATGGCAAAAATCAGCCCGCCGCATACTAAAGGAATCGGTATTAACAGAATCACCGCAGGAAAGGTAAACCAGCGTGCAGCGATGTCTTCACTGATCAGCGGGTTGGCAATACTAATGGCCAAAATACCTAAAGCGGCCAGCCAGCCCGCGCGTCTTGCCCAATACGCCGCCTTGCGCTGCAGGTCGCCCTTGGTTTTCATTACCAACCAGGTGCCGCCAATATAGGCATAAGCTGCGGTTACGCACAAGCTGCTTAACAGGGCAAAAAAATACGCCGCTGTGCTGTGCTCAAAGCCCAACACATATCGCCCCAACATATAACCCTGGGTTAAAGCCGCCAGCGCTGAGCCAATTTTAAAACAGTAATCCCAGATCTCTCGATGCTGTGAAACTGCCTTGGCACGAAAATCAAACGATACACCACGCAGTGCAAGGCCAATCAGCAGTAATACGGTAGGAATATAAAGTTCACGCAACACTAAACTGTAAGCGCCAGGAAAGGCAATTAATAAAATACCAATTGCCAACACCAGCCAGGTTTCATTGGCATCCCAAAATGGTCCTATTGATGCAATCATTTGATTTCGCTGCTCTTCAAGCACGGCTGGCGACTGGACACTGGATGAAGTAGGCAGAATAATGCCCACGCCCAAATCGTAGCCATCGAGCACCGCATACACCAATGCGGCAAATCCCATTAAGGTTAAGAATATCCAGGCCAGATGATCGGCGGGTAAATTATCAAATAGCATTGGCTGGCTCCTATCGAAATACCTTGAACTGAAAAACGCTAAACTAACAACCCGTTACGCTGACGCCAGCGGCTTTGCATCTTCGCTGGTATAAGTCACTGTGGGTGCTGTCTCGTACTCATCAACCGTGACCGACTGTTTTGCCATATAGAACAGGGTATGAATATAGGCCACCATCAACACCACATATAAGATGGCATACAAGGCCAGAGATAAGCCTACGTGAGACGGCGGCACCGTTGTGACAGCATCGCCAGTGGTCAATATGCCGGTAACCAGCCAGGGCTGGCGACCAATTTCGGTAACATACCAGCCAGCTAAAGTTGCCACCCAACCCGAAAACGACATTGCTACCAGTACTTTTAGCGCCTTGGGGCCCAGCGCTTGTTTGCGCCATTGTTTAAATACCACATACCAACTCACCAGTAGCATTAGTACGCCAATACCTACCATGATCCTAAAGCCATAAAAAACCGGTGCGACTGGCGGATGGTTGCCTTGAAAATCATTTAGGCCAAGCAGTTCACCGTCAATATCGTGAGTCAGGATAAAGCTAGCCATACCGGGCAGTGCGATTTCAAAGTGATTGCTGCGCTGCTCTTCATCGGGTATTGCAAAAAGCAATAGCGGGACATTGGTGTCGGTCTCCCAAATGCCTTCCATCGCGGCGATTTTTTGCGGCTGGTGTTCCAGCGTGTTAAGGCCGTGCAGGTCGCCAATAATGATTTGCAGCGGGATTAGCAATGCCGCAATGGTTGCGCCGGTTTTCAAACCGATAACCGGCGCGTACTTGGCGTCACCTTTGAGAATACGGTAGGCCGATACACCTGCCACCAAAAATGCTGCTGTCAGCCCGGAGGCAAGCAGTACATGCACCAACCGATAGCCAAAAGAAGGATTAAAGATTATAGCCATCCAACTATCGGCGTAAGCCACTCCGTTTTCGATACTATGCCCTGTTGGTGTATGCATCCAGGAATTTAATGCCAGTATCCAAAACGCCGAGAGTGTGGTGCCAATTGCGACAATAAAAGTAGCCAGCGTGTGTACCCATGGCGATACACGGTGCTGGCCAAAAAGCATAACACCTAAAAATGTTGCTTCTAAAAAGAACGCCGTCAGCACTTCATAACCCAACAGGGGCCCGGCAATATTGCCCACGGTTTCCATAAAACCCGGCCAGTTGGTGCCAAACTGAAACGACATGGTGATGCCGCTTACCACGCCCAGCGCAAAGGTCAGTGCAAATATCTTGACCCAAAAGCGGTAGGCGCGCATCCATACCGGATGCTTGGAAAGATCAAAGCGCAACTTGAAATAAAATAATATCCAGGCCAGTGCAATGGTGATTGTCGGAAATAAAATATGAAAACTGATATTCAACGCAAACTGGATACGCGACAACATCAATGCATTGATTAGTTCGTGCGCCATGGGCTACCTCGTACGTTGGCTCGATTAATGTTGAACTCAAAAGGCCGCTTATTATTCTCCTGTCGCGTGATGGCTTATTGAGCTAGCTCAATTATTTACCCGGTATCAACTTGTCTTTCAGTTCCAGTACTTTCCCTACCCCCGAGCCCATTTTCATTAGCGCTTTAATATGCTCTTGCTTCATATTCTGAACATCGGCAAACCAAAGGGTAAATAGCTCAAGCAAGTCGTGGACCTGTTGAATTTGTTGTTTGGCGTAAGGCGGCATGCGTTCGCCGTCTTGCTCGGCGCTGATCAGCTTGCCGCGCATCAGCGACAAGGTGGGGTTCACTTCTCGCTTGCTGCGTTCGGACATTACTTGTTGGGCAAGCTCCCAAATAGTGCCATTGGCCAGGTAGTAGTCTTTGCGATCGCCTGGCTCGCGGTGAATGCGGATTAGCTGCCAGCTTTGTAGCTCTTTGGCCGCCATGCTAACGTTGCCGCGCGAGATATTCAGGCTTTGGGCGATTTGGTCGGCGCTGAGTGGCTGTTCGGTTAGCACGATCAGGCCGAGCATCTGACCGACGGTGCGGTTAAAACCCCAGCGGCTGCCCATTTCGCCAAAGTGGTAAATAATGGCCTGCATGTCTTCGTTTAAGCTCATCGAGGGCGCTCGCTGGTGGTTAGGGGGATTCTGAACTTTCAGAAATTACTGAAAATTTAGCGCGATTGGCGGGTAGTTACAAGCGGTTTTAGTCGAATAGGGAGTATTGATGGGGGGAATGATGTGTTGGTGCTTACTATCATAAAAGGGTATGTCTTGGCTTGGGGGTTTTGTTATTTTTTTCAGTGGCTTACAGGGTTTGATGTGCGGGGTGTCCCGCCGGGAAGTTACTTTTCTTTTGGTTGGTGGTGAATTGAGATTTTTTGCTATTTTTTAGGATTGCTTACAGCTTTTGATGCACGGGGTGCCCCGCTGGGCAGTAAAGTCCCGTCGAACTCACCACCGAATACTAATCAGTATCTGACAACCCATTGGCTATTCGGTACCGACTACTTCTCAATGACACCTCTATCCGCTTCGCTCAGTCCGG
>CBFHXO010000006.1:0-56954 GCA_965659815.1 Pseudomonadales bacterium | reverse complement strand
CAGAGTTTGTCGAGCTGAGCCTGATTTAGTCCCCGCTGAATTAATTCAATAGGAATAATTTCTTCATTAACAAACTGGCGTATCCAGTCGAGCTGTTGTTGAAATTCCGGTTCAGTAGAAAAGTCCCAGGCCATACGATGCTCCGGTAGTAGGTGTCAGTAGTCAGCTTAACTAAGCGGATGGGCAGCTTCGAGGTCCCAGTTGTCCAGCAATATTTTATTGGCATACCAGGTGTTCCAGTGCTCAGTCAGGTATTGTATTTTTCCCTCAGCGTTAAATCGAAACACAAAGCAGTATACGTTTTTGTAGTCCTTACCCGAATTGGTTTTGCTGTGCTGTGTGTGCTGACGTATCACATAATCGCCGTCAGCTAACACCAGTAAGTCGGTAAAGCGATTGGTTGACAAATCGTAGGAGTCGGTGCCAGAGCCGGGCTTATCCTGACCCGCACCGTATAGTATGGTTTTAATAGTCTCTATCCCTTTATGTTCGGTTTGACCTTCAAGGCCGGGTAGGCGGGGCAGACCGTTCCACCAAACGGCATCATCGGCAAATAGCGTGGCAGGGTCGCCACAACTGCCATCAAATAGTGAGTTGGCAGCATCGATGTTGCGCTGTTCTTGTTCAGAATATTGACTCATGGCAAAAACTCCAGATGTGGTAGTGGGCTAATTGGGCAAGTTAACTAAACGTGTTCCAACTCACGACTTCATCAAACGGTTTACGGTAGGCTTTTTTAAATTCGGTACCCAGTGTATAGGCAATGGGGAACATACCGACTTGTGTGTATTCGTTAAAAGGGATATTCAGCAGTTCAGCCAGTTCTTGTTCACGCCATAAGTGTGCTGTGGTCCATGCGCTGCCCATACCGCGAGCGCGTAGCGCTAAAAAGAAACTCCACACCGCTTGAAGAATTGAACCGTAGCTGCTGGCTTGCATAAATACACCGGCGTTTTCAACGCGGCCATTTAATAACGGAATAAGGATTGCGGGCGCGCGACGCATATTGTCACGCAGGTAATCTACCGACTGGTTTATTTTTTCAAAGCCTGGTGTGGATGCGCCCATATAGTCTTCACCAACGGCATCACCTAACATGGCAATATAGTCGTCCATCGCGTTGTTATAAATACCAGCCATTTTCTCTATAATGGCTTTGTCATCAACCAACACCCAGCGCCAGGTATTCATATTCGACCCATTAGGTGCCTGAAAAGCAATTTCAAGACACTCCTGCAAGGTTTGTCTTGCTACGGGTTTATCAAAGTCGAGTCGCTTGCGCACACTGCGTGTGGTCGATAATACCTCTTCCGGCGTTAAGTCCAGCATGGTTATACTCTCTTGGTGGTTACACGCTGTATCATTACGCGCGGTTTTGGTTGGGGGCTGATTTTTGTCCTTCGATTCTTACCAATCATATCAGCATGGGCAATAGCCGAACTGGTCAATGGCAGATAAACAATCGGTTAATGTTGACGGGTTTTGCTGGAAAGTTAGCGGGCGAGCAGCGTCATGGGTGGGCTGAAAAAATAGCGGTTATTCTTCTTCGTCAAACAGATTATCAATTAACCCGGTAATTGCCTGCATGGCTTCGTGTTCATCACTGCCCTCAGTGGTAATGGTTAGCTCAGAACCCTTGGCTGCAGCCAAGAGCATAACCGACATAATGCTTTTTCCATCAATAGCATTGGATTGATATTCCAGGGTGATTTTGCTCGAAAACTGCGTAGTGACGTCAACCAGTTTATTGGCTGCCCTGGCGTGTAATCCCAGTTTGTTTTTGATTGTGACAGTTTCTTGGCTCATGGCTGTTATCTATGGGTTGGGGTTGTCGCCGAAAATCATATCTTAACGTTGAAATACGGGCGCCGAATGGCTATTCTCCATCGTTTTTGAGTTCGCGGTGCCTGACCTGCACAACATTAAACTGGTTACAAAAATGTTTGTGTAAAGCATCGGCAATATAAACCGAGCGATGCTGGCCACCGGTACAGCCAATTGACACGGTGGTGTAACTGCGATTAGCGGCGCTAAAGCGCGGCAGCCAGCGGCTTAGGTAATCGGTAATATCGGTAATCATTTGCTTAACGTCTTCATCGTCGCGTAAAAAATCGATAACACCCTGGTCGAGACCAGTAAGCTTTCTTAATTTGGGTTCCCAGTAGGGGTTGGGCAGGCAGCGGACATCATATACCAGGTCGGAATCAATGGGGATGTTGCCCTTAAAACCAAATGATTGAAACATTAGGGCCATATCTGATGAAAATTTATCGCCCACCCGGCTGCGCACCAGGTGCCGTAGTTCATGTAAATTCATTTGGCTGGTATCAATGCTTAAGTCGGCCATGCCAGCAATGGCGTCGAGTAATATGGCCTCTTTCTCGATGGCTTCTTGCAGAGAAATTTGCTCGTTACTTAACGGATGTTTACGACGGGTTTCAGAAAAGCGTTTAATTAGCGTGCTGTTGTTCGCGTCGAGATAAATAATATTGGTGTCGACTTCGTTGGGAATTTTTTCAACCAACGATGGGAACTGTAATAAATCCCTTGGGATGTTTCTGGCGTCAATGCTGACGGCGATTTTAATGCTGTCTTGCGAACCTTTGGGGCGTTCGTTTTTTGGCGCAAATGCTTCAGTGGCTAATGCAGGTAGCAAACCGGCGGGCAAGTTGTCGACGCAATAAAACCCCAGGTCTTCGAGCATATGCAGTGCGGTGCTTTTACCCGACCCCGAGCGGCCGCTTATGATGACCAGTTTCATGTAATCTCAAGTACCATGTATTTGTTTAGTTATCGCAGTAGTTATCGATATAGTTAACGATGCGGGCTAATTGTCGGCGCCGTTTAATGATCACTGTATGCTGGTGAGTTGGTTTCCAGTTCGGTGATAAATGCTAATAGTTGATTTGCATCGCTGCAGCCACGTATTCTGTGGCAGTTGTCAGAATTACTCAACATTCCGGCTAGCGCCGATAAGATATTAAGGTGTTCTTCAGTCGATTGCTCTGGAACAATTAATGCGCAAATCAGATCCACCGGTTGATCATCGCGTGCGTCAAAATCAATACCCATACCCAGTGTTAAAACTGCCAATAGAGGGCGAGTACAATCGGTGATGCGGCAATGCGGTATTGCAATGCCTTTTTCAAGTGCAGTGCTGCCGAGCTTTTCGCGATCGGTTAGCGCATCAAACACCAGGTTGGCATTGAGCGCGCTGTTGCTGTCGGCGAAAAGTCTCGACAGTTCTTGCAAAGCCTTTTTTTTGCTGCTGATATCAGCATCTAGCTGAATTCGTTGTGGGTTGAGTAATTCAGCTAGCATAGTTTAACCGTCAGATTGCTCGGCCGATTGATTGATATCAAGCTCGTCATTGGCGGAGTGCTGTTTAAGGCTTTGGCGGTGATGTTTACCGTGGGCTTTTTCTTTGTGCTTAATTATCTGCCGGTCAAGTTTGTCTGCCAGGCCATCAATAGCGGCGTACATATCCTGATCCTGGGCGTTGGCAAATAAATCTGCGCCCGAAACGTGTACCGACGCCTCGGCTTTTTGAACCAGTTTTTCAACAATTAAGGTGACGTCGATATTGGTAATTTGATCGAAGTGTCGTTCGAGCCGACTGAATTTGCTCAGAACGTATTCGCGAAGCGGGTCGGTAACTTCAACATGGTGACCACTGACATTAATGCGCATAGACAACTCCTGAAGTGTAGCTTGTGAGGGGGTGAGCTTGGCTGCGATGGCGTGTTCCTATCGTAGCGGTGAATAACATGCTGCTGTAATCATTAATCATACAAGCCATTCGGGTAGACCATGGGTTACATAAATAGTGGCACTTGCAAATGTAAAGAACAGCAGCGGCGATATCGCGCGATGTGTAAACCAAAGATTGCAAATTAAAGCGAAGCGGTAAGATAGTGACTTGATCGAAAAGATAGCGCTTAAAGCGCCTGAAACTACTGTAAAAACCCTAGTTGTTAGAAGGATTTTAAGGCTAGTAGTTAAAGAGCTAACAGCCATGAAACTGATAGGGTTGTTAATTGGAAATCTCCTTTATTCATTAAAAGAGTATCCTATATTGGCCCGCAATCCAAGCCCGAACTGTCGATTCTGTGTTGCTAGTGTGAAGGCTTTTTCATACCGGCGGGTTTTTTTATTAACATGACGTTATATGGCACGGCGTATATATTCACCGGCGCTGGTTTTACGCGGCGCTATGGCTTGTCGCTTGAGTCCTAAAAAGCCCGTTTAGGCGAGCTTTTTACGTTCGTTTGATGGTGGTATTGACATTGATTCACGGTACTTGGCAACTGTTCGCCTGGCGACCTTAATGCCCTGATTGTCGAGCAAGGAGGCGATTTTATTATCGCTCAGCGGCTTGCGGGTATTTTCTGCTGCAACTAACTTTTTAATTATGGCGCGAATGGCGGTTGATGAACACTCGCCACCTTCGGCTGTTGCAACGTGACTGGAGAAAAAGTATTTCAATTCAAAAATGCCACGCGGTGTATGCATATATTTTTGCGTTGTGACGCGCGAAACGGTGGACTCATGCATTTCTACGTCTTTAGCAATATCGTGTAAGACTAGTGGCTTCATGGCCTCTTCACCATGCTCTAGAAAGCCGCGTTGGTGGTTGACGATACGGGTGGCAACTTTCAGTAAGGTTTCGTTGCGACTGTGCAGGCTTTTTAAAAACCATTTGGCCTCTTGCAAGTTGTCGCGCAAATAGGTGTTGTCTGAACTGCTATCGGCGCGCTTAACCAGTGAAGCGTATTCGGAGTTGATCCGAATTTTCGGTGCGATATCGGGGTTGAGTTCTACCAGCCAGCGGCCGTTTTCTTTGCGCACATAGACATCGGGTACCACGTATTCAGCCGCATTGCTTTGAAAAGCGTCGCCGGGTTGCGGGTTAAGACTGCGGATTAATGCAATAACTTCGGCAAGCTCAGGTTCTTTAAGTCGGGTGCGCCGAATCAGTTGGGTAAAGTCGCGTGATGCCAGTAGAGGCAGGTGGCGATTGATAATTTGTGCCGCCTGCTCGCGCCAGGGCGTTTGTGCTGGCAATTGGGCTAATTGCACCATTAGGCAGTCGGTCAGGTCGAGGCTGGCAACGCCCAGTGGGTCGAATTGTTGGAGCCGATGCCGCACGGCCTCGATTTCGTCCAGTTCGATATCTAATTCGGGGTCAAAGCACTCGAGCAGATCTTCGGGTGTTACACCGAGCATGCCGCTGGGCTCAAGCGCGTCAATAATCGCTGTGGCAATTAGCTGGTCGGTGTCGCTCATGGGTGTCAGGTTCAGCTGCCACATTAAGTGATTGGTCAGGGATTCGGCCTCGGAATTGCGGCTATCCAGGTCGTTGAATTCATTAAAGTCGGCATTTTGGTTGCTGGTGCCTGAGGTACTGCCGAGGTAGATATCATCCCATTTGCTGTCAATCGGTACGTCTTCGGGAATATTGTCTTGCCAGTCGGAGTCGTCGCTGGTGCTGGTATCGTCGGCATTGGTCAGTTCGGTTGATTGATGGGCGGCGTCAAAGGTCTCGCTTTGCGACAGGCTACCTACCTCGCTTTCAATACCGTCTGCATTGAATTCATCTGCTGTCGAGCCCTTGGCTGTATTCTGGTCAAAATCGGATTCGTTGCTAGCATCGCTGCCATTATCACTTGTACTACCATCTTCATTGGCCGCAGTAGTGTCATTTTCGTCTGAGACCTCCAGCATGGGGTTGGAATCGACGATTTCCTGTATTTCCTGCTGCAGGTCGAGGGTTGAAAGTTGCAACAGTCGAATCGCTTGCTGGAGCTGTGGGGTCATTGTCAGATGCTGACCCATTTTTAGCTGAAGCGATTGTTTCATAAGCTCTTTTTGCTGGTGTATTCTTGGTTGAGCGGTTGCTTAATGGCGCCCGCAGGATGACTATGTTGTCTCTGCATCAATTTGGAAGTGTAGCCCTGTGATGCCTACAAAGCAAGACTGATGCCAAAATATAAAAAACTTGACTTTTTTACGGATATTGTCTCTATGCGGTTAGATTTTGTTCGAGGTCAGGTGCAAATATCACCTATGGTTTTGATGACAGTGGTTAATGATAAGTAGGCGGCTTAAATTTGAAACTGGTGGCCCAGGTAGGTATCACGGACTTTCTGGTTACTCAGGATATCGTGGGTATCGCCAGCGGCAATAATCTGGCCTTCACCGACAATGTACGCATGCTCGCAAATATCTAGGGTTTCGCGCACATTGTGGTCGGTAATTAAAACGCCAATACCACGGTTTTTTAGCTGCTCAATAACGCTTTTAATATCACTCACCGATATAGGGTCGACACCGGCAAAGGGTTCATCGAGCAACATAAATGCCGGGTCACTAGCCAGTGCACGCGCGATTTCAACCCGCCGTCGCTCACCGCCCGACAGGGCCATACCCATACTGTCACGAATATGCTCGATATTAAACTCTTTGAGCAGCGAGTCGCGCCTGGTGATGCGGTCGGCCCGTTTGAGGCCGGGGCGGGTTTCGAGAATAGCTAAAATATTGTCTGCCACGCTGAGCTTGCGAAAAATTGACGCTTCTTGTGGCAGGTAGCCCAGCCCCAGCCTGGCGCGCTGGTGCACTGCTTTGTGCGTGATATCGGTATCATTTATGGTGATCTTGCCTTGGTCAGCTTTAACAATGCCTGCAATCATATAAAAACAGGTGGTCTTGCCCGCGCCATTGGGGCCAAGCAAGCCAACCACTTGGCCGCTATCGACTTCGATAGAGACATCGACAATCACTTGTCGCTGGCGATAGCTTTTTGCCAGCCTGCTGGCCACGAGTTTGCTCATTGGGTAGGGGTGTCAGTATCCGTTTGTGCTGCTGGCGCTGTTGGGGAGGCCACCTGGGTTTGGAAGCTTGCGTTCGAACCGGGAATAATCACCGTGTGCACGCGGGTGTTTTTATCGTTGGGGTCAGCCTGGGCTTTGACCAGCTCTTCGTTAATAAAGTACTCGATTTTTTCACCCGAAACTTTAGAGCCGAGCTTGTCTATCGAGGCATTTTCTTCGAGTTGGATAATGCCGGAGTCAACAGCGTAGCGAATGGTATTGCCTTTGGCATTAATTGTTGTGATTTGCCCTTCAGATATTTGGCTGAAGCGTGCGGGTAAGCCGCTGGCGACAATGGTTGTTACTGTGCGTGACACACTGTCAGTCGATACAGAGTTTGCATTATCAACGTTACTCCGGTTTTCTATATCGACGGTCTCAATGGTGACCGTGTCGGCGTTAATGGTCAGCGTGCCTTGCTCAATCGCGACATTACCCCGATAAATGGTCACTCCCTTTTTTTCATTTTGCTCAGCGCTATCGGCGGCAATACTGATGGGTGCGCGAAATGCGTTTGCATTGGCCGAACGGTTGTCTCCGTTATTCGCGGTGTTTTCGCTATCACCATTCAGTGCCAAAGCTGGGCCTGCCCCAAGTCCAAGCAATACAAGTGCAAGCAATAATAGCTTTGCGATCAACTTAAGGCTGAATAACACTTCTTACCTCCGACAACAATTGCCAGCGTTGGTCGGTGAGATTGCCCTGCAGTCCGGTGGCATGGGTCATGGTAGTCTCTGTTTGAATAGTCACCGCGTTTTGGGTCAATATTTGCTGCAATGCCATGTTCAGTGTCAGGGTTCGGGTGTTGAGCTGGGTAAAGGCGTCGAGGTCATGGACTTGCACGTCGCCAATTAGTTCCGCGGTATCGCCGTTATCAACCAGGTAAGCCAGTTTGGCATTGAGTAGCGTACTCTTAACCCCTTGGTTATAGGCGGCTATACGCGGTTGCATTAAGCGTAAAAAATCCTTGTTATAATTATATCGTTGGTTCGCCGAGTTGTTGTCGCTGCCCGTGTCATCCTCGACAGCGCTGTCCATAATATTATCGATAGTGTTGTCAAAATCTTCCATTAGCATTTGGTCGTTATGGCTATCGATAATATGGATGTCAATAAGGTCGTCGTGTGGCCGCGCTGTTTCCCAGGGCTGTAGGGCTGAAGCATGACTCGCTATGTTATCGGTATTTGCATTGGCAATAAAGTAGTCGGCCTGCCTGGCGCGAAGCGTATATTGCAGCTGGCCGGTTTTATCAAAGCGGCGCACGGTTAAGCCTGTGCTGCTATTGTCGGGTGTATTGTTAACAAAACTGGTCTCAATGCTTAGGCTTGGCAGGTAGTTATCCAGCCCCACGCCAATCAGATACCAGGTCAATATAGCGCAGCTAATTGCCAGCGTTAGAATATTTCTGGTGCGTTTTCTGCGCGTTTTTGGGCTCATAGTGCTAACCGTTTGTATCGAATGCTTGATAACACCGGTTTATTAGCTACCAGGTACAAATGCTTCGATGCTTTGAGTGAGCTTACCATTGGCAGCCAGCAATACATCGGCCAGCTCGCGAACAGCGCCTTCGCCGCCGCGGCAACTCGAAACCCAGTCGGCATATTGTTTTACTACCGCGTGACCATTAACCACCGTAGCGCCAAAGCCACTTAGAATAATCGCACTAAGATCGGGTAGGTCGTCGCCCATATACGCGGTTTGCTGTAATCCGACACCGGTTATATCCAGCAGCTCGGCCAGTGCAATGGCTTTGTCTTCACGGCCTTGTATTAGGTGCTTAATGCCCAGTTCTTGTGCGCGTCTAGCAACAATATTGGAGCTGCGGCCAGTAATAATTGCAACCGTAATACCGCTGTCTTGCAGCAGTTTGATACCCAGCCCATCGAGTATGCTAAAGCATTTTAACTCTTCGCCATTATTACCGTAATACAGTTTACCATCACTGAGCACACCATCGACATCCAGTGCTAGCAAGCGGATTTGCCGAAGCCTTTCAAGCTGCGGCTTATCTAGCCCGGCCAGCAATCCGGCCGCTATAGAATCGATGTTCATGCGAGTCCTGCCTTTATTAATGTGTGCAGGTGAAGCACTGCGCAGGGTTTGTCCTGGTCAATAACCACCAGCGCCGAGATACTATTGTCTTCTAAAATTTTTAGCGCCTGCGCGGCCAGCATATCGGCGGTGACAGTTTTACATTGTCGCGTCATTAAGTCGGCAATGGCAGTGTTGTGGAGGTCATGACGGGTATCGAGTGCGCGTCGTAAATCGCCATCGGTAAAAATGCCAGCCAAGCTGCCATCGTTGGCAATAATGGTGGTCATACCCAAACCTTTTTGGGTAATTTCCATTAACGCTTCGCTAATGGTGGTTTGCGGCCTGACTTTAGGGAAATTACGCTCCATCACATCGCTGACTTTAAGCAGTAAGCGTTTTCCCAGGGCGCCACCAGGATGCGAAAAGGCAAAATCTTCGGCGCTAAAACCACGCGCTTCTAGCAGCGCTACGGCCAGTGCATCGCCCATTACCAGTGCCGCCGTTGTGCTTGCTGTCGGGGCAAGTCCCAGCGGGCAGGCCTCTTGTGCGACTGATACATCGAGATGAATATCGGCGGCTTGGCCAAGTACCGATTGGGCGTTGCCGGTAAATGCGATTAAGCCTGCTCCAATACGTTTGATCAGAGGGATTAGCGTGATAACTTCTTGAGTACTGCCTGAGCCAGATAGCGCAATAACCTCGTCGTTACTGGTTAACATACCTAGGTCGCCATGGCTAGCTTCGCCAGGATGCATAAAAAAAGCTGGGGTTCCAGTGCTTGCCAGCGTGGCGGCAATTTTGTTGGCGATATGTCCGGACTTACCTATGCCGGTGACCACGACCCGACCGTCACAGTCGAGCAATCGGGCGCAGGCGCGATGAAAGTCCTGGTCTATACGGCTGCCAAGCGCCTCAATCGCGGCTTGTTCCAGTTTGACGGTGCGCTTGCCAGCTTCGATAAAAGAAATTTTGCTCATTTGATCCTGTTTTTGAATGGCAATAGACAATCTGCAATAGCGGCAACGGGTGAGTTGGGCCGTTTCTTGTTTCATCAGTCTGCTAGTTTAATTCGCTTGGCGCTATTTTACTTGTGATTAAGTAGCCTTTTAAGCGATTGCGATTCACCCGGTCTGCGGTGATAAACAACTTTAGCTAGGTTAAAGTTGTTGTAGAAATAATAATCACTGCGTAATAGGCAATGTAGCAGCCAAGAAAAAGCACGCCGGTAGGCAGGCCGATGGATGGGCCTTGCTGGCCGCTGCTTGGCACAGTCGTTGTTCCCGGCGAGTCTTGGCCGGGGCGGGTTTTGCTGGCACGGACTTTAATCCACATAATGAATGCCAACGCAACGGTGAGTAGCGCCATGGTTGGTAGGTCGCGATGTAATACCGCCGTGTCGAGCTTGGAGGGGGCGATAATGCCTGGTAAAGCCATAACGGCAAGAATATTGAGCATATTTGAGCCAATAATATTGCCCAAAGCGATATCGTGATGTCCCTTAAGTATGCTGGTAATTGATGCTGCAAGCTCCGGTAAGCTGGTGCCCAGTGCGACCACGGTCAGACCAATAATCATTGGGCTGACGCCAATATGTTCGGCCAGAGCGGATGCCGACCAGACCAGTAAATCGGCGAAAACCAGCAGCGCAATCAAGCCGCCAAGCAGCCAGATAAACGATGTTAGCCCACTCAGGTCTGGGATCTCCTCTTCGGTTTGATCGGCAAAAGGGTCGTTGTCGCTGCTATTGCGCGAATGAATTATCAGTATTATGGCTACGCCAAACATGGCGACCAGTAATAGTAGGCCTTCGACTCGGGTTAGCTGCAAGTCCCATAAAAACAGTATTGCAAGCAGTGTTGCGCCCAGTAATAGCGGGATCTCGAGGCGTAGATGGCTATTATTGACCGGGATTCGGGCGATTAGCGCAGTGACGCCTAGTACCAGACCGATATTGGCGATATTAGAGCCGATGGCATTACCAATGCCTAGATTGGGAATGCCATCTAAAGCCGCCCCGGCTGATACAATCATTTCGGGTGCGGAGGTGCCAAAGGCAACAATGGTGAGGCCTATCATCGTGGGCGTCATGCCCAGGTGTTTTGCCATTGATGCGCTGCCGCTCACGAACAGGTTGGCGCTCCAGATCAATCCGAGTAAACCAAAAATAAAGGTAAGTGAAGCAATGATTGGTATGGGCATAAAGTCGATTTATGGTTGTTTTGCTGGCTGATCGCTTATCGTGTCTCAAATATACTGCTAATTTGTCCGGTATTTTCTCTTTGTGATCCCAGTCCTTGGCATGAGATCATGAGGTTTTGACGATATAACCCGGTATCTGTTATTTCACATGTAGCCAAAACATTAGAAAAACCGGTAAATTAACGCGTCAAATCGGCTTTGTTTGAACAGGGCACACGCACGCGACATTAAACGTGACATTCAATTGGGCAGCGCGACTATACAGCAGCGCTGCGGCGGGCTCAATAAGCTTAGCGCGCGATCTGTTGCAGTCTCGATGTGTTGTATCCGTTGCCAGTTTGCCAGCCAGTGGTACTGCCGCGGCCTAAGGTGAATCAACCATAACGGATTTTTTAAGTTGGTAAGCGTTCAAAGCCAGCGCCAATAGAAAACAGCTGCGATTAGATAAATAGTCAAGTAAGAACCGTATTAGAAGCATCAAAGTAATAAAGTATTGGAGCCATCAATGTATAAGCTTTCAAGCAACAACAATAGCTTTACCAAACACTGGGCAGCTGGTTATTTGATTTGTCTGCTGGCATTGCTAGCGGGCAGGGTAAATGCCGAGACAGTGGCCGCGACAACTGTAGTGGCAAGTAACGATACGATGGAACAATCGGCGCACCAGGTGGTTGAAGCGATCACGGTTGACTTGTTAGCGCTGATTCAACGCGCGCAGGAATATGTTGACGAAGATGAACAGCGTTTTTTTGCTGAGCTCGATGGTTTGTTAAGGCCTTTTATCGACTTTCGTTCATTTGCACGCGCGGTAATGGGTAAGCATGCCAGCTCAAAAAAAATGGCGGCACTTGATGAGGTCGGACGTGAAAAACTGAACGCGCAAATTGATCACTTTAGTGATGTGTTTTCAAATGCATTAATCCAAACCTACGGCAAGGGTTTATTGGCGTTTGAGGGTGAACGGATTGAAGTTGTACCCGCCGACCCAGAAGCAAAGGTTCGACCAGGCAAAGCGGCGGTTAAGCAGTTAATTTATGGCGAGCGTGAAGCGCCCTACGAAATTTATTACTCGATGCGACAAAATAAACAACAGCAATGGAAGCTACGCAATATGGTTGTCGAGTCGATTAACCTGGGCAAAATTTATCGCAACCAGTTTGATAATGCCTATCAGGTTTATAACGGTGATATCGATCGCGTTATTGATAACTGGGTGGTGGCCGGTGGTGATACCAGTGAGCCAGAGCAAAGTGTAGAACCGAACAAAGAATCCGGCAATGAAGTGCGCGAAGGATCGCGTACCGAGTAGAGTCGCTAAGTCTGTCACCGAGGCAGGATTCGACAACGATAAATTGATAGACGAGCATCGAGATCAACTATGCAAGAAGATATTTCCCGTTTGATACACGCGCAGATCGCGGTAGAGCACCTAGATATTGAAATGGCTGGTAACCACTGTACGTTAACTATTGTTAGCGCCGAATTTGAAGGTTTAACGCCAGTGAAAAAACAGCAGCGCGTCTATCAATGCCTGAATGAAAAAATTGCCTCAGGTGAAATCCATGCAGTGAATATTCGAGCATTAACGCCATCACAGTGGCAGGCAGGGTAAGGCTCAGCGAGTCGTTGAGCCAAATAATTGTCGTTGGATTGGCGATTTTTTGCCAAGCTATTGTTTTAATCAATAGGCTGTGAATGGTTTCCAGTTAGCAGACACAAAATAAGCAGAAGCACACTCAATGGATAAACTCCTGATCAATGGTCCATCGCGCCTAGACGGTGAAATACGTATTTCCGGTTCAAAAAATTCGGCGCTGCCCATATTAGCGGCGAGTTTGCTTAGCGAGGGGGTGGTGAAAATCCGCAATTTGCCGCATCTTCACGATGTCACCACAATGATTGAATTGCTCAGCTGCCTGGGTGTAGAGTTATTGATTGATGAGAGACTTGGCGTTGAAGTTGAGGCCGGCTCGGGTACACAATTTACTGCGCCTTATGAGCTGGTTAAAACCATGCGCGCCTCGATTTTAGTGTTAGGGCCACTGCTGGCGCGCTTTGGCCAGGCCAGGGTGTCGTTTCCAGGTGGTTGTGCAATAGGCAGTCGCCCGGTCGATTTGCATTTGCGTGGCTTTGAAGCGCTAGGTGCAACGGTTGCTGTTGAAGGCGGTTACATCGAAGCCTCGGTTGACGGGCGCTTAACCGGCGCACATATTTTTATGGACAAAGTCACCGTGGGTGGCACCGAAAATATTTTAATGGCGGCAACGCTGGCCGAGGGCCAAACCATTATTGAAAATGCTGCGCGCGAGCCCGAAGTGGTGGATCTGGCCAATTGCCTGATTGCCATGGGAGCAAAAATTTCTGGCGTGGGCACGGATAAATTGGTAATCGATGGTGTTGAGAGCTTGTCTGGCTGTGACTATGCCGTCATGCCCGACCGTATTGAGGCTGGCACTTTTCTGGTTGCCGCAGCGGCGACGAGAGGGCGTATTAAGGTCAAGGATGTTGATCCGCACTCGCTGGAGGCAGTAATAGCTAAGCTCGAAGAAGCAGGCGCCACCATAGCAGTAGGGGATGACTGGATTAGCCTAGATATGAACGGGAGGAAACCCAAAGCTGTGGATATTCGCACGGCGCCGTACCCGGCATTTCCCACCGATATGCAGGCGCAGTTTACCGCGATGAACAGCGTGGCTACGGGTGTTGGCACGGTAGTTGAAACGATATTTGAAAACCGGCTGATCCAAACCCACGAAATGAATCGCATGGGCGCGAATATCCGTATAGAAGGTAATACCGCAATTGTTGAAGGTTGTGATGTATTAAACGCGGCTCCGGTTATTGCCACCGATTTACGTGCTTCGGCCAGCTTGGTGATTGCCGGCTTATGCGCCAATGGCGCAACGCTGATTGATCGCATTTATCATATCGACCGCGGCTATGAATGTATTGAAGAAAAAATGCAGTTACTCGGCGCGAGTATTCGCCGTGTCCCCGATTAGCGTGACTGCAAAAAGATGACTGATTAATTAAATTCAACAAAGTTGACACTGGCATGATTACTATTGCGCTCACCAAGGGCCGAATTTTAAAAGACACCTTACCGCTGTTATCGGCAGCGGACATTGTGCCCGAAGAGGATATTTCCAAAAGTCGTAAATTGGTTTTTGCTACCAATCATCCTGAGGTTCGCCTGCTGGTGTTGCGCGGCGCTGATGTGCTGACTTATATTCGTCATGGCACGGCAGATATGGGTGTGGTGGGTAAGGATATGCTAATGGAAGACGGTGGCGCGCAATTATACGAGCTGCTGGACTTAGGTATTGCCCGTTGTCGTATGATGACTGCGTATCAAAAAGATCGCAATCCGCCCGCGAGTCAGTCGCGTATAAAAGTCGCCACCAAGTACGTCAATATTGCCCAGCACTTTTATGCAGAGCAGGGCGTGCAGGCGGATATTATTAAGCTGTACGGTGGAATGGAGTTGGCACCGATTATGGGTTTAGCTGATGAAATTGTTGATATTGTAGATACCGGTAAAACACTGCAAGCCAATGGTCTGGTCGAGGCCGATTTTATTGCCGATATCAGCTCGCGACTGGTTGTTAATAAAGCGTCAATGAAGGTCAAGCACGCGGTGCTTAAAAAATTGGCCGATGCGATTGCCGCAGCGGTCTAGCAGGGTACCTTTATGTCTAATACCGCTTTATTTGCGATCAGACGAATGTCGGCCAATGCGGCCGGCTTTGCTGACGAGCTTGCTGAGCTTACGCAATGGACAGCAGTGGCCGACTCGGCGTTTGAAACAACGGTGCGCGATATTTTATTGCAGGTGCGCAATAACGGCGACCAGTCGCTGGTCGAATTCACTGCGCGGTTCGACCGCTACAGTGTGGATACAATGGCAGACTTAACCATTGAGCGCGAGGCTATTCAGGCTGCCTTGGAGTCACTCGATAGCGACTTAAGAACTGCGTTGGAAGTCTCGGCCCAGCGTATTGCAGACTTTCACCTTCGACAAAAGCAGGACTCCTGGCAATTTACCGATGCAAGCGGCGCCACGCTGGGGCAGCAAGTCACAGCATTGGAAAAAGTCGGCATCTATGTGCCTGGTGGCAAAGCGGCTTACCCGTCCAGCGTATTGATGAATGCGATTCCTGCAAAGGTGGCTGGTGTTGAAAAAATAATTATGGTTTCGCCGTCGCCTGCTGGTGAGATTAACCAAACGGTGCTCGCCGCTGCCGCCGTGGCTGGGGTTGATACGATTTATAGTATTGGCGGTGCACAGGCTATTGCGGCGCTGGCCTATGGTACCGAATCGATTCCACGGGTCGATAAAATTGTTGGCCCTGGTAATCGCTTTGTCGCTTGTGCGAAAAAAATGGTGTTCGGTGAAGTGGGTCTTGATATGGTTGCCGGTCCATCCGAAATTCTGGTGATTTGCGATGGTAAAACCGACCCGGACTGGATTGCGATGGATTTATTCTCGCAAGCCGAGCACGATGAAGATGCTCAGGCCTTATTGATTTCTCCCGATGCTGAATTTTTAGATGCGGTGGCGACCAGTATGAACCAGTTGCTGCCTACGCTTGAGCGCAGTGAAATTATAGCGGCCTCTATTAGTAATCGCGCCGCATTTATCCAGGTCGATAATTTGAATCAGGCCATTGAGGTGAGTAATCGTATTGCCCCCGAACACTTGGAGCTATCGATCGATAATCCCCAGCAGTGGCTGCCATCGATTAAACACGCGGGAGCGATTTTTTTAGGACGGCATACGCCCGAAGCGCTTGGCGATTATTGCGCCGGCCCCAATCACGTGTTGCCCACCTCAACGACTGCGCGATTTGCCTCGCCACTGGGTGTTTACGATTTTCAAAAACGCAGCTCGCTGATTCAATGTTCGGCGGAGTCGGCGGCTGATATTGGGCAGTTGGCATCGGTGTTGGCGCGCAGTGAATCGCTAACGGCGCACGCGCGGTCAGCTGAAATGCGTTTAACACCGAAAAAGTCCTAAGGCGATAAACACCTTAAAATTATGAGCGATCAACCTGATAATACCAGCACTCACGCAGAGGGTTTGTGGAGTAACTTTGTTAAGCAGCTCGAACCCTATGTGCCGGGAGAGCAGCCAGTCAATACCAATCTGGTCAAGCTGAATACTAACGAAAGTCCTTACCCTCCGTCGCCAGCGGTTCTGGCGGCTGTTCAGTCACAGCTAGGTGAGCAGCTGCGTTTGTACCCCGACCCAGACTCGATGGCGCTAAAAAGAGTAATTGCCGAATACTTCTCAACGGATTCGGTAGCGATGACTAGCGATAATATTTTTCTTGGCAACGGTTCGGATGAAGTACTAGCGCATGCGTTTAATGCCTTTTTTCGTCAAGCGCAGCCGATATTATTTCCCGATTTAACTTACAGCTTTTATCCCGTTTACTGCCAGCTTTATGGTATTGAATATCAAACGGTGCCGTTAAACGCCCAGTTCTGCATTGATGTTGCCGACTATCAGCGCGCCAATGGAGGAATTATTTTCGCCAACCCCAATGCGCCTACTGGTATTGGTTTGTCGCGACAGGGCATTATCGCGTTGCTCGAGGCCAATCCCAGCTCGGTGGTGATTGTCGATGAGGCCTATATCGATTTTATTGACGAGCAGCAGCAAGAGGGTTTGAGCTCGGTTGTCGATCTTACACAAAGCTATAACAATTTACTGGTGGTCCACACATTGTCCAAATCGCGGGCGCTGGCGGGTATGCGCGTAGGTTATGCGGTTGGCAACGCACATCTGATTGAAGCCTTGCAGCGGGTGAAAAATAGCTTTAATTCATACCCCATCGATCGCCTGGCGCAAACTGCGGCGATTGCCAGTTTTCAGGATGAAGACTACTTTCAGTCGGTTAAAGCCAAGGTGATAGCCAATCGAAACGCGCTACTTGAGTCGTTTGCGTCCTTGGGTTTTGAAAGCTTGCCTTCGGCGGCCAATTTTGTGTTGGTTAAACATAAAAGCCGTGATGCCAGGCAGCTGGGTGAGCAGTTGCGCGAGCACAATATTATTGTGCGTTATTTTGCGACACCGCGCATTGCGCAATACTTGCGAATCAGCGTTGGCTCCGAACAGCAAAACCGTCAGCTGATTGATGTGTTGGGCCAACTGCTGGCTGACTAGCCTCAAGCTGCAGGTATTTATTCTTAATAAAATCTGTGTTGCCGCACAAAAAACTACTATGACGATATAGATAGTTTGACTGTCGATACTGGCGTACCCTGACTAAATTCGCTTTAATGTAAAGCCCTATTTTTATAACGGCTTTTTGCTAACTGAAATTATCCTTTTCAGTAGAGTAATTTATTGGAGCGACGTCCTTGTTAAAGTTAATCGATTTACTTCAGTTTTTACAACAGTTTCTACGGCAGTACACCCGACAGCATACCCGACAGCACATCCGACAGCGGGCGCTATCTTCGCCAGTCACTATCGCGCTGACGGCTTTGTTGCTTACTCAGGCATCGACGATATCGGCAAGCGATTGTTCACCCACGACGGCAGCTACTATTGATCTGACGCCAGCAATTAATGGCTGGGGTATCAACCGCCGTAACCATCGATTTATAGCAGAGCAAGATGCCGGTATTAGTAAAGCAGCGCTGGATAAACTAAAGATTAAATGGGTATTTGCCATGCCCAATACCAAAACGCCACATAGCCAGCCATTGATTACAAGCAATACTGTTTATATTGGTGATGAGCCGGGTGTAGTTTATGCACTGGACCGTGAAACCGGTTGTGAAAAGTGGCGCTTTGATGCAGAAAATACTGTGCGTACTGCGATACGTCTGGTTAATTATCGCGATACCAATGGCGAGTCTGAGCGGCTGCTTAGCTTTGGTACTGCAGGGGGCGAAGTATTTGGCATAGACCCGATTTCCGGCCAGCAGCGCTGGCGTATTGTTGCCGACAGTCACTCTAAAACCATGGTCTCGGGTTCTTCGATTGACCACAACGGTATTATCTACCAGCCGGTATCGTCATGGGAGGCATTCTATGCCATGAACCCCTTTTATGGTTGCTGCACTTTTCGCAGCTCATTAATTGCCTTGCAGCCGTCTAACGGTGAGATTTTGTGGCGCGCTGATATGATTGAGGAGGCGGCGGCGGTTACCAAAAAGCGCTTACTGTTGCCCGATATGCGCGGCCCCTCGGGTGCGCCCGTATGGTCGCAACCCACACTCGATGTCAGCCGTAATCGGATTTACGTAGGCACAGGTGAAAATTATTCCAGCCCGGCCACCGACACTAGCGATGCGATTATTGCTTTTGATTTAAACACTGGCGAGATGCTTTGGCACCAGCAGTTTTTGGCCAGCGATGCCTGGAATGTGTCTTGTGAAGTGTTGGTTGAAACCAATTGTCCCAAAGAGCGCGGGGTGGACCTGGACTTTGGTGCGCCGCCGATTTTAGCGCGAGTAGCCAATCGCGATTATATTTTGGCAGGTCAAAAGAATGGCGCGGTTTACGCACTTGACCCTGATAATGGTGGCGAACTGATATGGAGCCACAAACCCGGCACCGGTGGAAAGCTGGGTGGTGTGCACTTTAGTATGGCTGTCGACCAGCAGCGCGGAGTGCTATACGTACCTATTAGCGACCGCCCGGTTAAAGCGCTGGGTGATAACCCTGCAGGCACACCAAACCCTTCATTGCATGCTTTTGATATTAAAACCGGAGAAACCTTATGGGCTACCCCGGCGCCTGATGTTTGTATCAATGATAAAGGAAAGCAGGTTAAGGGTTGTTATCCAGGCTTGTCTGCTGCCATTACTGCGACTGAGAATCTGGTGTTTGCACCATCGCTGGATGGTCATGTACGCGTTTTTGATGCGCATAGTGGTGCGCATATCTGGGCGTTCGATACCCGGCAACGATTTGCATCGGTTAATGGCAAAGATGCCAAAGGTGGAGCGATTGATCTGGGCGGGGTGTACCTGGACGATGGTCAGCTCTTTATTACGTCAGGCTACGGTGTGTTTGACCAGAAGCCAGGCAACGCCTTTATTGTCATGGAAGTTTCCGAGTAAGATCAATTGTTTGCTGACATTTCAATAAAGATATAAAAAAATAATTTTTAATCAAATAAAAATATATGTAAATCCAAACTTAATGTAGGACATTAAGTTTGGATTTCAGCCTCATGTATTCATTCCAAAAGCTGCTATTTCTGCTGTCCAGATAAGCCCCAACTTTCTAGTAAATTATTGATTTTTATAATAAAAATTGTATTACGCAAGGCTTGCATGCGAGCGCTTCTCACACTATAGTGTGAGAATGTGGTGTAAAGTGGTGATTTGTGGATAAAAAGTGCTTTTTCTTAACAAATCCTCGCAAGTTTGTGTTTCGCAATTGAAGCTTCGGCAAATAGCGGCAAGCAAAAGTTCAGTAGTCAATTGTTAAACAGGTTGTTGTCCAGCGGTTATTAGGCAGATCTTGAGCCGGTCACTTCAGCCGGCTATTTTTTCAAGCTGCTTTTCCATCTGTGCTGGTTTTACTCCACTGTAACAAATTTTTCTAACGCGCTAACAGCGGCGTTTTTACTTTTTGGGGAAGTGAATTGTTCAGGGGCGTTAATCCAATCAATATGGATGCCAAAGGTCGAATTGCGATGCCAAGCAAGTATCGCGATCGGTTGGTTGACGCCTGTGCGGGACGTTTGGTGGCAACGATTCATTTGCAGGTTAAGTGTCTGCTGATTTACCCACTGCCAATGTGGGAAGAGATTGAGCAGGAAATTCAGGAGCTGCCCAGCTTAAAGCCCGAAGTCGGTCGTATTCAGCGACTGCTATTAGGTTATGCCAGTGATATTGAACTCGATGGCAATGGCCGCTTGCTGTTACCACCTTCGTTGCGCGAGCACGCGGGGTTGGGCAAAAAAGTGGTGCTGGTTGGTCAGGGTAAAAAATTAGAGTTGTGGAGTGAGTCGGCCTGGGATGCCGAGCGTGAAAGTGGTTTGGGTCAGGCGCAAGATCAGCCATTGCCTGAAGAGCTTTTTACCGTTTCGCTCTAATGGCTGCTGACCTGCAACATCAGGCGGTATTGGATACAGCGACAGTCGATGCCTGGTTTACTGACCCCGATGGCATTTATATCGACGGCACTTTTGGTCGTGGTGGTCACAGTCGACTGTTACTCAAGCGGCTCTCGCCAAGGGCTAAGCTGCTAGTGGTCGACCGTGACCCCGAGGCCATTGTAGTAGCGCAGCAACTGGCGCAGGAGTTTGAGCAAGTGGTGGTTGCGCAATCGGATTTTGCCCAGCTGCGCAGCCTGGTTGAGGCTCAGCAGTGGCAGGGCAAGGTTAGCGGAATACTGCTGGATCTGGGTGTTTCATCGCCACAGTTAGATGCGCCAGAGCGCGGTTTCAGTTTTATGCGTGACGGTGAGTTGGATATGCGTATGGATCCCGACCAGGGGCAAAGCGCAGCGCAGTGGTTAGCCATTGCCAGTATGGAAGAGATACGCGAGGTATTGCGTGCATACGGTGAGGAAAAGTTTGCTACCCGTATTGCCAGCGCCATTGTTGAAGCGCGAGTTGATAAAGCGATAACAACAACGCATCAGCTCGCCAGCATTATTGATAACGCCATGCCGTTTGTCGAAAAGGGCAAACATCCGGCGACAAGAAGTTTTCAGGGTATCCGAATTCATATTAATCAGGAGCTCGAACAACTGAAAACGTTTTTGGATGACAGCGTTGAGCTACTGACCAGCGGTGGTCGCCTGGCAATTATCAGCTTTCATTCGTTGGAAGATCGCATTGTTAAACGTTTTATGCGCGACCAGGTGAAAGGTGACAAGCTGCCGGCGTCAATACCAGTAACCGATGCGGCGCTAAACCGACGAATGAAAATGATTGTTAAGGCGGATAGAGCCGACGAGCAGGAACTAGCGAACAACCCGCGCGCACGAAGCGCTATTTTGCGAGCTGCAGAGCGCTTGTAATGCAGTCGCGGGCAAAAAAACGCCCGTAAAGAGGTAGGCAGGTACGGTTGCGATAACCGCACTTGAAAAAACGAATCTGAGGGGATTCATAAACAAATGTCAGGTCTGACCTTGTCAAATACGCAGCTGCGTTTGACTGCCCTATTGTTGGTGGCGCTAACGCTCTCTGCGCTCGCGGTCGTTTATTCGAGCTTCAAAAGCCGCCAGCTGTTTATTGAACTGCAAAGTCTGCAAAATCAGGCCACCCACCAACAGATTCAGCTCGGCCAATTACTGTTGGAAGAGGGCGCATGGTCATCGCTGGCCATGATTGAGCAAGTGGCCGGTGATAAGCTGGGCATGCGGGTGCCAGCCAACGACAGTATTGTCGTCACAGCGGTGCAGTCTGCCGGACCGTCAGGCCTGCAATTGAGTCTGCAGGAGGCGCTTAATGGCCAGCGCTAACCGCTTTAATAAATGGTCGTGGCGCGTATATCCGCTGTGGATACTGCTGGTGCTTGCCATGGGTGCTATTGTATTTCGTCTTGGCCAGCTCCAGCTCAGTGATGATGCGCATCGTGGCCGCACCTTTTTACAGCAGCAGGGCGACGCCAGAATTTTGCGCAATGAGACCATCATTGCCAGTCGCGGTGAAATTGTCGACCGCAACGGTAAGTTGCTCGCCTTTAGCACGCCGGTTAAGTCGATATGGGCCCAGCCATCACTAGTTGATTACAGTGACAACAGCTTGGCGGCGCTGGCGAGCGCCCTCGATATGTCAACCGCCTTGCTGCGCAAACGGCTAGCCAATAACGATAACTTTGTTTACCTGCGTCGCCAGCTTGAGCCGCGTGTCGCCGAGGCCATTGCCAGTCAAAAATTCGAGGGTGTATTTGTTAAAACCGAATACCAGCGATTTTACCCTGCGGGTGAGGTTGCATCGCATCTGGTGGGCTTTACTGACGTCGACGATCACGGCCAGGAGGGTATAGAGCTGGCATTTGACTCGCTCCTCACTGCCGAGCCCGGCCTTAAGCAGGTTATGAAAAACGCGCATCATGAAGTAATAAAGGATATCAAGTTGCTTAAGGCCGCCAACGAAGGTCAGCGACTGGCTTTATCTATTGATATGCGTTTGCAATATATCGCCTATCGCGAACTAAAAGCGGCGGTGTCAAGTTATAAGGCGCGCTCCGGTTCTATGGTGATTCTCGATAGTCAAAGCGGCGAGATTTTGGCGCTGGTTAATCAGCCATCTTACAACGCCAATGATCGCAGCCAGTTGCTGCCGGAAAAAATGCGCAACCGCGCGCTGATCGACTTATTCGAGCCAGGCTCAACAGTAAAACCCTTTACGATTATGGCGGCGCTTGAATCGGGGGATTTCACTGCCGATACCATTGTCGATACCACCGGTGGGGCAATGCGTATAGGCGGCAAGGTAATTACCGACCTGGGTGACTACGGCCCTATTAGCTTGGCGACTGTATTGAATAAATCCAGCAGTGTTGGAACCAGCAAAATTGCACTGGACCTTGATATCGACCAAATGCAAAGTCTGTTTTCCCGCGCCGGTCTTGGCGAGTACTGCGCTACTGGCTTCCCTGGCGAGCAGGCGGGTTACCTACCCAATTACCGTCAGTGGGCGCCAATAGAAAAGGCAACCCTGTCTTATGGTTATGGCTTGCATGTCAATACCTTGCAATTGGCGCGCGCCTATTCGGTGATTGCCAACGACGGTATCAAGTTGCCGGTGAGCTTGTTAAAACTCGATAGTGAAAACACGGTTGGGCCGGAGCGCGTGATTTCGGCCGATGTCGTACGTGAGGTCAGGGAAATGATGAAAGGTGTTGTGGAGCAAGGTGGTGGCGCCAGGGCGCGCATTGCTGGCTACAGTGTTGCCGGCAAAACCGGTACTGCGCATAAGGTAGGCGCGGGTGGTTATGAAGAAAGCCGCTATCGGGCGACCTTTGCCGGTATGGCGCCGGCGTCCAGCCCCAGGCTGGTGGCAGTGGTCACAATTAACGATCCCAGTGGTGAGCGCTATTACGGTGGTGAAATTGCCGCTCCGGTGTTTGCCCGGGTGATGCAGTCGGCACTGCGCTTAATGAATGTTGCGCCCGATCGCCTTGATGAGTTGGGGGCGGAAGAATTGGGGCGGGCGGCGAGCAGCGCCGCTAAAGTTCAAGCCACTCATAGCGCGGCTGACAAGACGGTCAGTGAATACAGTTTAGCAGAGGCGCGAGTGCGACATGGAAGCGTTTGATATGAGTAGTCAGCAGCCAATCAATGCACGCCAGGCGCGTCTGTTGGGGGAATTAACCGAGTATATATTACCCGATGACTGCGCCAGCTTGTCGGTTACCGGTTTGGCGACAGATAGCCGTGAAGTTGTTAGCGGCGATCTATTTTTTGCCGTAAATGGGCTCACCGTCGATGGTCGCAATTTTATTAATGATGCCGTGAAGCGCGGAGCTATTGCGGTATTTGCTGAAGCCGATGCCGACTTTGCCGTTCGCATGCAGCTGTCAACGCCAATTGTTTCAATTCCGAATCTAACAGAAAAGCTTAGTGGTATTGCTGGACGTTTTTATGCCAACCCTACCGATAAGCTTTCTATCGTGGGTATTACTGGCACTAACGGTAAAACCAGTTGCAGCCACTTGGTTGCCAGCCTGGCCGATGGTATAGGCCAGCAAAGCGGTGTGGTGGGTACGCTGGGTTATGGGGTTTATCAAGCGGATGGAATCGCATTGCAGGAAACCGGTTTTACCACACCTGATGCGGTCAAACTGCAAGCCTGTATGAAAGCGCTATACGATAAGGGCTGCGATGTAGTTGCCGCTGAGGTTTCTTCCCATGCATTGGCGCAGTATCGCGTTGACGCGATTCATTTTAAAGTTGCGGTGCTAACCAACTTGTCGCGTGATCATCTTGACTTTCATCAGGATATGGCCAGCTACGCTGATGCCAAGCGCCGCTTGTTTACGCTGGATGCAGTAGATGCTGCGGTGATTAATATCGACGACCCTTTTGGTCGGCAGTTGGTCGACGAGATGCGTGAACGGCTCTCTATTATCAGCTATTCCACCGAGGGCGAAGCCGATGTGTATGTACGTAATGCACGTTACGGGCTTAACCAGATAAGCGCCGATGTTTATACCCCTTTTGGCCAGGGTGTTATTCGTATTCCATTAATCGGTGAATTTAATTTAAGTAATGCGTTAGCGGCGTTAGCGGCGATGCTAGCTACGGGTGCAGAGTTCGATCGTTTGCTGGCAGCATTTGAGAGTGTGAGTGCAGTTAAAGGGCGCATGGAGATTGTTCGCGCCGTGCAGGGTCAAATGCACGATAAAACCGTGGTGGTTGATTACGCGCATACACCACATGCATTAGAGTTGGCATTAAAAGCACTGCGTCCACATAGCGAACGTAGCCTTTGGTGTGTATTTGGTTGTGGTGGCGATCGCGATCATGGCAAGCGGGCAGAGATGGGACGAATTGCCAAAGCTCATGCCGATGCGGTGGTGGTCACTTCGGATAATCCGCGCAACGAGCCTGCCGAGCAAATTATCGATGATATTTTGTTGGGCATCGACGATATGCACAACGTTAATGTCGAGCAGGATCGCGCCAGCGCCATTCAATTTGCGATTGCGCAAGCCGGTGCAGGTGATGTGATTTTGGTGGCTGGCAAAGGCCATGAGCAATTTCAAATTATTGGTGACCAGCGTTTACCCTTTAGTGATGTTGACGTGGTTCGTGCAAGTCTTGAACCGGGGCAGAATCAATGATGCCGGGTATTGATTTACACATGCTGGCTGCAGCGAACGATGCAGTATTGTCTGGCGCCAATGCACCAGTGACCGGTGTTTGTATTGATAGTCGCCTGGTGGGAAATGGTGATTTGTTTGTCGCATTGAAAGGTGAGCATGTCGATGGTCACAATTTTGTTGGCAGTGCTGCCGAGCGCGGTGCTGTGGCTGCCGTGGTTGAAACCGTACAGGATATTGCGCTACCGCAAATTATTGTTGCTGATACCCAGCGCGCACTCGGTGTGATTGCCAAGGTTAATCGCGATGCATATCGCGGCAAGGTTGCGGCTATTACCGGTAGTGCCGGTAAAACTACCTGCAAAAATATGTTGGCCGCGATTTTATCGCAGGCAGGCAATGTTTGCGCAACCCAGGGCAATTTAAACAATGAGTTGGGCTTGCCGCTAACCGTGCAGCGACTGGAAGAGTCGCACGATTACGCGGTGCTGGAGATGGGCGCGGCCAAAGCCGGTGATATCGATTACCTGGTGCAGATTGGCCAGCCACATGTCAGTGCGGTTACCAATATTAGCGAAGCGCATATTGGTGGTTTTGGCAGCCTCGAAACCACGGCCCAAACAAAAGGTGAAATCTACGGCGCATTAACTGATGGTGGTTTTGCTGTTATTAATGCTGATGATGATTTTGCCAATGGTTGGTGTAACCAAATTGAGCGCCGCGACGTAGCTGTTCAGATTATTCGTTGTTGTTTACAAAACAACGACGCCGATATCTACGCCAGTGCAATTCAGCAGCTGCCCAATGGCCAGTCTTTTATTGCCAATGTACAGGGTGCTATAGCAGCTGAAGACAGCAAGTCGATGGCAGCACTGCCCATTACGCTAAAACTGCCCGGTGTGCACAATATTTCTAATGCTCTGATAGCAATTGCAATTGCTAGGGCACTTGATGTTAGCGACCAAGCGATTATTGATGGGCTTGCCGGTGTAGAGGCTGAAGCAGGTCGCTTATCTTTGCGCTCAGGTCGCAATAACCTGGCTATACTCGACGACAGTTATAACGCCAACCCCAAAGCAGTAGAAGCAGCCATTGATACTTTTCTTCGTTTACCTGCGACCGAAGCCGCTAACAAAACAATTGCAGTTCTGGGTGATATGGCAGAACTGGGTGAGCAGGCGGCGCAGCTGCACTATCAAATGGGCCAATATGCGGCAAGCCGTGGCATTGACCAGCTTTGCGCAATCGGCGAGTTTGCGGGCTCGACTCTCGATGGCTTTACTGCAGAAGCGGCTAGCGGGGTAGCGACTGAATTCGAATCACAGCAACCGTTGGCTGAATACTTACTCGATGATGATTGCATAGGTGCGGCGGTATTAGTTAAAGGCTCACGCTCTGCGGCAATGGAGCAGTTGGTTGCGAAGCTTGTCGCTGGTGAAAGTATTGCTGACACAAACAGTACTGATTCAAAAAATGCTTCTAACCAACAGGAGAAAAACTCCTTGTGTTGATTTTACTGGCCGAGTACCTGCAGCAGTTCGATAGTGGTTTTGGCGTTGTCCAATACCTAACCTTGCGCGGTATTTTTAGCGTGATGACGGCGCTGGGTATTTCGCTATTAGTCGGCCCCTGGGTGATTCGTAAATTAAATTACCACCAGGTCGGGCAAAGTATTCGTGACGATGGCCCGCAAACGCATTTGGTGAAAGCCGGCACGCCAACCATGGGTGGCGCATTAATTCTTATCAGTATTTGCTTTAGTACTTTGCTCTGGTCTGACCTAAGCAACCGCTATGTATTGGCAGTGTTGGCGGTAACTGTCATGTTTGGCGCCGTGGGTTGGGTCGACGATTATCGTAAGGTTATCGAAAAAAATTCCAAGGGCCTGGCAGCGCGCTGGAAGTATTTTTGGCAGTCGGTGGCAGCAGCAGCGGTTGTCACTGCGCTTTACGTAACTGCAACGATTCCAGCTGAAACCCAGCTTATTGTGCCGTTTTTTAAAGATGTGGTTATTGATCTTGGCTGGTGGTATTTGATTTTAGGCTATCTGGTGATTGTTGGTTCCAGTAATGCGGTCAACCTTACCGATGGTCTCGATGGGCTGGCAATTCTACCGACAGTACTGGTGGGTTCCGCACTGGGTGCCATTGCCTATCTCTCCGGCCATGCAGAATTCTCGCGCTACCTGCATATTCCCTTTATTCCGGGCGCGGGCGAGCTGGTGATTTTTTGTGGCGCGCTGGGAGGGGCAGGGCTGGGCTTTCTTTGGTTTAACACCTACCCCGCGCAAGTCTTTATGGGCGATGTCGGTGCGCTGGCATTAGGTGCTGCACTGGGTGTTATAGCCATTGTTACCCGGCATGAAATTGTCTTTTTTATTATGGCCGGCATTTTTGTCGCAGAAACCCTGTCAGTTATTTTGCAGGTTGCGTCGTTTAAATTAACCGGCAAGCGGCTATTTAGAATGGCCCCGCTACATCATCACTTTGAGCTTAAGGGTTGGCCAGAACCCAGGGTGATTGTGCGCTTTTGGATTATTACAGTGATGCTGGTTTTATTTGGTCTGGCAACGCTAAAACTGCGTTAGATCATAAAGACTATGTCGGTGGTCAGGGTACAAAACTATTTTAGCAGCAAGTCTGCTTTTACAGAACAAGCAGTTATAGAACAAGCATTTATAGAACAAGCAGTAAAAAATACGAGTGGAAAAATCGTTAACGTGAACTTAATACAAAGCGATAAAAAAAGACTGATCGTGGGGCTGGGTGCTACCGGCAAATCCTGCATGCGTCATTTATCGCGCCTGGGACTACCCTTTAGCGTATTAGATACGCGTAGTAAGCCTGAGGGTATTGCCGATATCGCCTGCGAGTTTCCCGATGTAGAGATTCACCTGGGCCGCGATAACGCTGCGCTAATCGATAGTGCCAATGAAATTTATATTAGCCCTGGTATTGCGGTTGATGACGCACTATTTGCCAATGCTACTGCTAACGGTGCGGTGCTCAGTGGCGATATCGATTTATTTGCTCGTGAGGTCAATGCACCGGTGATTGCAATTACCGGTTCGAACGCCAAAAGTACCGTGACTTCGCTAGTGGGCGATATGGCCAGTCAGGCGGGGCTTGATGCAGCCGTCGGTGGTAACCTCGGTGTGCCAGCGCTGGAGTTATTATCGCCTCAGCGCGAGCTTTATGTGTTGGAACTGTCGAGTTTTCAACTGGAGCGCTGCAGTGAGTTGAAACCGCGTATCGCCTGCCTGTTAAATTTAACTGCCGATCATATGGACAGACACGGCAATATGTTGAGCTATCATCAGGCCAAGCAGCGCGTTTTTCGCGGTGCTGAAATTATTGTTTACAACCGCGACGACGGTTTAACCACGCCGCTTCAAACCCTAGGGGCAAAACTAATCAGCTTTGGCCTGGCTGCGCCTGATCTTGGTCAGTACGGTGTCGTGTCTATTGATGGTCGGCGCTTTTTGTGTCGAGGCTTTGATCCATTAATCGCGGTAGCAGATTTACCATTGCCGGGTTCGCACAATATTTTAAATGTACTTGCGGCACTGGCAATAGGCGAAGCCGCAGGTTTTTCGATTGAGGCAATGAAGGCGGCAATCACCGCTTTTAAAGGTTTGCCCCATCGTTGCGAATCGGTTGCTCATATTCAAGGCGTTCACTTCATTAATGATTCCAAGGCCACCAACGTTGGTGCGGCACTGGCGGCACTGCGCGGTTTGAGCGATGGCGCAACAGGCACAATCACACTGATTGCTGGTGGTGAAACTAAAGGCGCTGACTTTAGCGAGTTGCTTGCTGAACTTGAAAAGCGTAACAGTCGGCTGCTTGTTATTGGTGTTGGTGCTAATGCGATTGCCGCGGCGGCTGGCGAGTCACTATCGATTACCTACGCCGAGAGTCTTGAGTTGGCAGTTGCAACTGCCTATCAACTTAGCCAGCCGGGTGATTTGGTGCTGCTCTCTCCGGCTTGTGCCAGCTTTGATATGTTCGATAGCTTCGAACATCGCGGTGAGGTTTTTTGTTCGGCAGTGAGCGAACTGGCCAGCCGGTTTGAGAGCGAGGGCCTGCAATGATCTCGCGAATCGAAAAAGGTCGCACCTCTAAAGTGTCTAGCCTGGCGCCGACCAAGCATATTGCTGACTTGGACTACATCTTGCTGAGCTGCACCTGTGCGTTAATGGCGTTGGGTTTGGTCATGATTTGCTCGGCTTCGGTCGATTATGCCAATGAGCGCTATGGCGATGCGTTTTTTCATACTCGCAGACATATGGTGTATATGTTAGTTGCCTCTGTCGCGGCTTGGGTGGCATTTAAAATTCCAGTGGCGCTGTGGGAGCGAAGCGGGCCTTATCTACTTGTTGCCAGTTTCATTATTTTAATTTTGATTATTACACCCGGCCTTGGCCATACCGCCAACAATGCTACGCGATGGTTGGCGGTAGGCCCGTTTACGCTCCAGGGTTCTGAGGTGGCGAAAATTGGCGTGATTGTTTATTTGGGCAGTTACCTGGTGCGTCAGCATGATTTGGTTAGAAGCCACTGGAGCGGCTTTTTAAACCCCATGATGATTATGGCTGCGCTGGTGGTATTGCTATTGCTTGAGCCGGATTTTGGCGCCGTGGTTGTACTGTTGGGTGCCGCTTTAGGTATGTTATTTCTTGGCGGTGTTCGGCTTTGGCAATTTGTTATTTTGCTTGCCGGTAGCGCTGCCGCTGCGGTGGGTATGATTCTTTCATCGACGGAGCGCCAAGCGCGCTTGTCAGCGTATCTCGATCCTTGGGCCGACCAGTTTGGTGATGGTTACCAGCTTACTCAGGCATTAATTGCTTTTGGGCGTGGCGAGTGGTTTGGGCTTGGCCTGGGCAATAGCGTGCAGAAACTGTTTTACCTACCCGAGGCACACACCGATTTTATTTTTGCCATTATGGCTGAAGAGCTGGGTTTTATCGGCTGCTTAATGGCGTTGCTGGTGTACGCATTGCTTATTGCGCGCATACTTGTAACGGCGCGAAGAGCCGAGGCGATGAGTAAGGCTTTTGGTGCCTATGTTGCCTATGGTATCGCGCTGGTTTTTTCAGCCCAATTAATTATTAATGTGGGCGTTAATGTTGGTTTATTACCAACCAAAGGTTTAACGCTGCCATTTTTAAGTTATGGCGGTAGTAGTCTGTTAGTCAGTTGCGCCATGATAGGCTTGGTATTACGTATTCATCGCGAGCTTGTGCTTGAGCACGCCGATAACGCGATTAAGAAATATGGCAGTAAAGGTACGCGCGATTTGCTCACCGATGTTGGCGCGAAGACGACGGCACGTAAAGGTAGAAAATCGGAGGTGGTGTATGGGTAATATGGCCAGCACTCGCGCTACCGTACTGATTGCTGCCGGTGGCACCGGCGGCCATGTGTTTCCTGCCTTAGCGGTGGCCCAGGGTTTACGCCAGCAGGATGTGGATGTGGTTTGGCTTGGCACTCGAAAAGGTATTGAGTCGCGCGTGGTACCGTCCAACGATTTTGTTATTCATTTTATTAATGTTGCTGGTGTGCGTGGTAAAAACCTGTTGTCCTGGATTGCAGCACCGTTATTACTGGCGCTGGCCGTGATATCGGTTATTCGTCTTATTGTGAAAATAAAGCCGGTTTGCGTTTTAGGTATGGGCGGTTTTGCCTCTGCTGCCGCGGGCTTTGCGGCATTTCTTACCCGCACACCACTGCTGCTGCAAGAGCAAAATTCTATTGCCGGTACCACCAATAAATTACTAGCGCCGATGGCCAGTAAAATATTTACCGGCTTTCCTGGCGTGTTTTCACAGCGTAAAACGACCTGTTTTACTGGTAACCCATTGCGAGCTGAACTGTATGTGCAGTTACCGCCCGCGCAACGCATCGATGTCGCGTCACAATCACTACAGCTATTGGTGCTTGGCGGGAGTCTTGGTGCTCATGCGTTGAACCAGGTGCTACCCAGGGCACTTGCGCAGCTTAAGCAAAGCCACAGCAATATTGATATTTTCACTGTGGTACACCAAACCGGTATTAACGATGTTGAAATGGTTAACGCGGCTTATTCGCAGGTCGGTGTCGAGGCTAAAGTCAGTGCATTTATCGAAGATATGGCTGTCGCTTATGCGGCGGCCGATTTGGTTATTGCCCGCGCTGGCGCATTAACGGTTAGCGAAATCGCTGCGGTGGGTGTGGCTGCCTTATTGGTTCCGTATCCCTATGCAACCGATAATCATCAATCGTTTAATGCCGATTGGTTAGTCGATGCTGGTGCTGCGGTTAAAGTTGAACAGAGCGAATTCACTGTCGAAACTGCGGTGAAATTATTGCAGGGTTTGTTGGCTGACAAGCAGCGTCTGTTAGAACGTGCGACACACGCCCGAGCACTTGCTACACCTGAGGCAACGCAATATATCGTCGACAGCTGTCGGGAGTTTGCCCATGGCTGAGAATAAAGGGGCTAAGAATATAGAGCCTGATTCAACATTACCTGACGCGACTTTTTTTGTACCTGAAATGCGTCGTGTAGAGCAAATTCATTTTGTTGGTATTGGTGGCGCCGGGATGTGCGGTATCGCCGAAGTGCTATTAAACCAGGGTTATCGGGTCAGTGGCTCGGATATCCAGATTTCTTATACAACGCGTCGCCTGGCAGACCTGGGAGTAGAAATATTTATTGGTCATGCAGTTGAGAATATTCAATCGGCTAGCGTCGTAGTGGTGTCTACCGCCATTGATTCGGAGAATGTTGAATTAATTGCCGCGAAAGAGGCGCACTTGCCCATTGTGCCGCGCGCAGAAATGCTTGCTGAATTGATGCGTTATCGTCATGGCATTGCGGTTGCGGGTACGCACGGTAAAACCACAACTACCAGTTTAATTGCATCAATTTTTGGTGAGGCAGGGTTGGGTCCAACTTTTGTGATTGGTGGCTTGTTAAACAGTGCCAGTGCTAATGCGCAGCTCGGCAATGGTCGTTACCTGATTGCTGAAGCTGATGAAAGCGATGCTTCGTTTTTACACCTGCAGCCCATGGTTTCGATTATTACTAATATCGATGCCGACCATATGTCGACTTACGGTGGCGATTTCTCCAGACTCACTGACACGTTTGTTGAGTTTGTTCATAACCTGCCTTTTTATGGCCTGGTTGTCGTGTGTATCGATGATGAAAATACTCGTCAGCTACTGGTTGACTTTCATCGCCCCATTATCAGTTATGGCTTTAGTGAAGATGCCGATTATCGGATCAGTGATTATCGCTGTGAAGGTTTAAAGGCCAACTTTCTTATTCATTATAAAGACGCTAGCGGGCCGGTTCAGGTAACGTTAAATACCCCTGGGGTTCACAACGCCTTAAATGCAACGGCAGCGTTTGCTGTGGCTTATGACGAGGGTATTGAGCAGGGTTTGATTCTAAAAGCGTTGGACAACTTTAAAGGTGTGGGGCGGCGTTTTGAAGTCACCGAGAATCTTGCGGTGAGTAACGGTAGCGTCACGCTGGTTGATGATTACGGCCATCACCCCACTGAGGTTGCCGCAACTATTGCAGCGGCGCGAGAAAGCTGGCCGGATAAGCGATTGGTGATGCTATACCAGCCGCATCGCTACTCTCGTACCCGCGATCTTTACGAAGATTTTGTTCGAGTGTTATCAACGGTGGATGTATTGCTCTTGCTCGATGTGTATTCGGCTGGTGAAGAAATGATTACCGGTGCCGATGGTCGCAGCCTGGCAGGTAGTGTTAGGCAGCGCGGCAAAATCGACCCGGTGTTTGTCGAAAATCGCACTGCACTGTTTGATGTGTTGGGTGGTCAGCTGCAGCCGGGCGATATTTTAATTACCCAGGGCGCTGGTGATGTTGGCAAGCTCTCCGTTGAAATTGCCAATTACGATTTTGCTACACCTGTTAATGGCGCGGTGGATTAAAGCAATGGTAGATCGATTACACAATGATGTGAGCCCGGCGGTGCGTGCATTGCTGGGCGATTTTACCGGCCAGATCGCGGTATTGCTGGGCGGCAATACGTCTGAGCGCGAAGTCTCGCTTGAAAGCGGTCGTGCAGTCATCGAAAGTTTGCAAGCATCGGGTCTAGATGCGGTTGCTATTGATAGCGCCAACAATGTCGTGGCCCAGTTGCAAGCGATGAACCCCGCATTTGCATTTATTGCATTGCATGGACGTGGTGGTGAAGACGGCACCATGCAGGCCTTATTAGAGAGCTTGGATATTTCCTATAGCGGCAGCGGTGTGCTGGGCTCAGCATTGGCGATGGATAAAGTACGTAGTAAAAATGTCTGGCGTGGTCTGGATTTACCCACGCCTGCCTACGAAATGTTGGCGGAGGATGCTGATTTTTCGGCAGTGTTAGCGCGACTCGGCGGCGTGGTGTTTGTTAAACCTGCAGACGAAGGTTCCAGCGTTGGTCTTGCTATGGTGAGCGACGCTGAAGCATTAAAGCAGGCCTATCATCATGCCGCGCAGTACGGTGTTGATATTTTTGCTGAGCAATATATTGATGGGCCCGAATACACAGTATCGATTTTGGAAGGTTTTGAACTACCGTCTATTCGCATTGCGACCAAACGTGAGTTTTATAGTTACGAAGCCAAGTACCAAGACGACGATACAGAATTTTTTATTCCCAGTGGCTTGGAAGCCAGCGACGAATTACATTTGCAGCAACTGGCGCGCGCGGCATTTGATGCATTGGATTGTCGCTGCTGGGGGCGTATTGATTTTATGCGGGACCAAAACAGTGGGCAGTTTTATCTACTTGAGGCCAATACCGTACCGGGTTTAACCAATCATAGCCTGGTGCCTATGGCTGCCAGTGCGGCGGGCCTGGATTTTGAGTTGTTAATGGCCAATATTATTCAATTATCGATGCGGGAAAGCAGGTGAGCAGAACGCCACAATTAGTCAGCATAAAGCGACGAGGTCGTCGCGGCAATGGTGCCACGCGCGCGGTAAAGCGCGATGTAAGCGTGATCGATTGGCGGCTATGGATGTTGCGGCTGCTGTCGGCGTCACTGATTATTGCTTTATTAATGGTAACGGCCAGTGTTATTCACCAGGTCCGCTCGGTTGAAATTGGTGATGTGATGATAACTGGTTACAGCGCCGATGCCGGTATGTCCAGCTCTGGTGCCAGCGAAGACCAACTGCGTGCGTTAATAGCGGAACAGTTAAACACAGGGTTTTGGCAGTTAAATTTACAGCAGTTGAAAGTGCAGCTGGAATCACACCCCTGGGTACGACAGGCAATGATTCGTCGTGAGTGGCCAAATCGCTTGGTGATTGGTATTGATGAATACGTTGCAGTGGCACGTTGGAACGAGCGTTATTTACTGTCGGCCACTGGCGATATTTTTGCACCTAAAAATATCAAGGCGTTTATGCCATTGCCGCTGTTTGTGGTCGAAGGTTACCAGGCCGATGCGGGCCCGTACAGTCAGGCCACCGTGATCAGGCAAAGTGTTGAATGGTTTAACCGTTTGCAGAAACCGCTGGCCAACTACGGTTTGTCCATTCGCGAGCTGGTCAGTATGCGCGGCGGTGATTTTTCTTTGCTATTAAGCAATGGTATGCAAATGAAACTGGGGGCAGTGCAGTTGGAGCAGCGCTTTGATCGCTTTTTAACATTGCTCGATGGGCCGTTATCGGGCCGGGCGCGACATATTGAAACGATTGACCTGCGTTATAGCAACGGCGTTTCAATCCAGTGGCGCAGTATTGACAGTAAGTGGGATGATGAATTGGAGCTTGCCGTAAAGTGATCAGTTATACATACAGCAGGGCTGAGCAGTAGCAAGGGCGATTAACATAGGCCTGTAAAACCTTTTAACAAAGCAAATTTAACAGTAAATATGAAAAGCATGATCAACATGACGAATACAAACCGGAGCACGCAAAATGTCTAATCCTTCTGCGGGAAAAATGATAGTGGGTCTGGATATTGGCACCTCTAAGGTGGTAGCAATCGTTGGTGAGATGAATGAAGACGGTGCGATTGAAATTGTTGGCATTGGTTCGCATCCCTCGCGCGGTTTGAAAAAGGGGGTAGTGGTGAATATTGAGTCGACCGTGCAGTCGATTCAACGCGCAGTGGAAGAGGCGGAGTTAATGGCCGGCTGCCAAATTCACTCCGTGTACGCCGGTATTGCCGGTAATCATATTCGCAGTCTGAACTCTCACGGTATTGTCGCCATTCGCGAGCGCGAAGTCATGGCTGCTGATGTAGAGCGAGTTATTGATGCGGCCCGCGCAGTAGCAATACCTGCTGACCAAAAAATACTTCACGTGCTGCCACAGGAATATGTGATTGATACGCAGGAGGGAGTAAAAGAGCCGCTGGGTATGTCCGGTGTGCGATTAGAGGCCAAGGTACACCTGGTTACCTGTGCGGTTAATGCGGCACAGAATATTGAAAAATGTATTAACCGTTGTGGCCTTACCGTTGAAGATGTGATTCTGGAGCAGCTTGCCTCCAGCTATGCCGTGCTGACTGACGACGAGCGCGAGTTAGGTGTATGTATTGTAGATATTGGTGGTGGCACTACGGATATCGCCGTATTTACCGAAGGGGCAATTAGGCATACCGCCAATATTCCTATTGCCGGTGATCAAGTGACTAACGATATTGCCATGGCGCTACGAACGCCTACGCAATACGCCGAAGATATCAAAATTAAATACGCCTGTGCGTTAACCCAGTTAGCGGGTTTGGACGAAACGATAAAAGTACCTAGTGTTGGTGATAGGCCACCAAGAGATTTGTCGCGCCATGCGCTGGCTGAAGTGGTTGAGCCGCGCTATGACGAATTATTCACGCTGGTGCAGGCTGAGTTGCGCCGCAGTGGTTTCGAAGATTTGATTGCCGCCGGAATCGTGTTAACCGGTGGTACATCTAAAATGCACGGCGTGGTTGAGTTGGCCGAAGAAATATTTCATGTTCCCGTGCGTTTGGGTTCACCACAGGGTGCTTATGGTTTGCAGGATATTACCGATAACCCCGTACATGCTACTGGGGTGGGATTGCTGCATTACGGCTTTAAGCAGCAAAACGAATTGCAGCTGGCGGCCGACGCGGCCGATGCAGCAGGATTTTTAGGTAGGGTCAAGGGTTGGTTTCAAAGTAATTTTTAATTGGGTTTTAAAGTTTTAGGTTTTCATTTTTTTATTATTCACTTTCCTGAGGGGGAAATACCATGTTTGAACTCGTAGATAATGTTCCACAAAATGCAGTCATAAAAGTTGTTGGTGTTGGCGGCGGCGGCGGTAATGCCGTTAAACATATGATTGCCAATAATATTGATGGCGTTGAATTTATTTGTGCTAACACCGATGCCCAGGCGCTGGCGGATATGGCTGCCAATACGGTATTGCAACTAGGTGGTGCCATCACCAAAGGTTTGGGTGCGGGCGCAAACCCTGATGTGGGTCGCCAGGCGGCGCTGGAAGATCGTGAGCGTATTGCCGAAGTGCTGGGTGGTGCCGATATGGTGTTTATCACTGCCGGTATGGGTGGCGGTACGGGTACTGGCGGTGCACCTATTATCGCTGAAGTGGCCAAGGAGATGGGCATATTGACGGTTGCGGTTGTGACCCGCCCGTTTAAGTTCGAAGGCAAAAAGCGAAAACTGCATGCCGATGAAGGGATTCTTGAGTTGCAACAGCATGTCGATTCACTGATTACTATTCCTAACGAAAAACTGTTGGCGGTAATGGGTAAGAACACCAGCCTGCTAGATGCCTTCCGTTCAGCCAACGATGTGTTGTTGGGTGCAGTGCAAGGTATTGCCGATTTGATTATTCGCCCCGGTATGATCAACGTTGACTTTGCCGACGTGCGCACGGTGATGTCTGAAATGGGTATGGCGATGATGGGCACTGGCGTATCACGTGGCGATGCTCGCGCTCGCGAAGCGGCGGAAGCTGCCATTCGCAGCCCGCTGCTCGAAGATGTGAATTTACAAGGCGCGCGCGGTATCTTGGTCAATATCACTGCCGGTATGGATCTGTCCCTGGGTGAATTTACCGAAGTGGGCGATACCGTTGAAGAGTTTGCCTCTGACAATGCGACGGTGGTTGTTGGTACGGTTATCGACCCCGATATGACCGATGAATTGAAAGTCACTGTAGTCGCCACTGGTCTGGGTGAAGCCGAAACTGACGTGGCTGTGCGATTGGTTGGTCGTGAAAGTGCTGCAGCCAAACCGAACTACGCCGATTACGATTTGCCACCAACCATGCGTCGTCAGTCAGCACCTGTTGAGCCACAGCGCGCAGCACGCCAGCCGGAAATACAGGCCGCTTCATCCGCAGAAACACAAACTGCGATGGATAGCCTGTCATCGAATGCTAGCAAAGATATGGAGATGCTCGATATTCCAGCGTTTTTACGTCGGCAGGCTAACTGATCCTGCACTAGGCTCAAGTTAATGTAAGGATTGGGGTGCGGATGTTAGCGAAGACTATCTCTGTGACTGTTTAGATAGCTACATTTAGTCGTTATGGTCACCGTGAATAAGTTCTGCTAAGATCCGCGCCCCAAATAGATGGATGCACTATTTGGGGGCTTTCTGGTAATTTGTCGGAAAGTTTATGAGAAGTGGGTTCATTTTTGGACAATTGCTGTCACAAGCCGGTCATATGTCGGGTAAATCGATCTCCAAACTGAACGGCATCCTCTGTATATTGTGCGCCATTCAAAGTAAGTGACTATCGGCAGAGTGCCGCAGATTAGCCAGAGTGACCGTAAAGCCAGATTTGTACCCGAACTGTGAATATGGCCAGTCGCGGTGCAGGCGATGAACTCTGCATCTGTGCGGCAATCTTACTGGCGGCAGCGAACGACATTAGCGAAATCAGGTGAGCCATGATTAGACAGAGAACATTAAGAAACAGTATTCGTGCAACAGGCGTTGGCTTGCATACGGGCAAAAAAGTTTACTTAACCTTACGCCCCGCACCTGTTGATACTGGCATTGTTTTTCGTCGTGTTGATCTCGATCCGGTTGTTGAAATTCCCGCCCACGCCAATAACGTTGGCGACACCACACTTTCTACCACGTTATCCAAAGGCGATGTTCGCATCTCTACCGTCGAGCACTTGTTGTCGGCAATGGCGGGGCTTGGCATCGACAACTCCTATGTAGAAATGAATGCATCCGAAGTGCCTATTATGGATGGCAGCGCTGGCCCGTTTGTATTTTTATTGCAGTCGGCAGGCATCGAAGAGCAGTCGGCGGCAAAGAAATTTATTCGCATTAAGCGCGAAGTGAAAGTGCAAGATGACGATAAGTTTGCCAGTTTTTTGCCGCGCAACGGCTTTAAAGTTAGCTTTACAATTGACTTCGACCACCCGGTATTTCGCGGTCGCCCAGCCTGTGCTGAAGTGGATTTTTGCTCAACTTCATTTGTTCGCGAAGTTAGCCGCGCACGTACCTTTGGCTTTATGCACGAAATGGAATACCTGCGCTCCAAGGGTTTGGCGCAAGGTGGCAGTGTTGATAACGCCATTGTTGTCGATGATTACCGCATTCTTAACGAAGATGGTTTACGTTACGAAGATGAATTTGTTCGCCACAAGGTGCTCGATGCCATAGGGGACTTATACCTGCTTGGCAATAGCTTGATCGGTGAGTTTCGCGCGCACAAATCGGGCCACGCGCTCAATAACAAGCTGTTGCGTGAATTGATTGCCCAACCCGATGCCTGGGAGGTTGTCACCTTTGACGATGCAGAAACCGCACCGATCTCTTTTGCTTCGCCGCAATTGGCCGTATAGTTTTATTGCGAAACCTGCCGCGCAATAAGCGGCCCAGTCCTATTGCCTCGGTCGCAGGTCTTTGCGGTGCTGCCACGTTGTAGAGGCCTAAGTGGGCCTTACCCCCCGACAGCACTCTTTCTACGCTATAAAACCGCTTCTGCCTCGTACCTAAGGTCAACATTGTTTGCCCGGTCTCGCCCGGGAGAGCTGTTTTTTCATCCGATATTGACGTCCTTGCTGGCAAATGTGACACGAGTATCACAGCGAAGCAGAATTCACGGGCTTCGCAAGGTGAGACTTGTTAAATCTTCACTAAAATAATAATGACTTAATTAACAAAAACCGTAGAATGTCGCCAAGAATTGGGTACCTCAGCACGATTGACAGCGAAGTCTACCGGTATTCGGTTGTAACAGGGTTTTTGGACTATTTGCATGAAGTTAATTTTATTGCCCCGCACCGGCGGTCAATCGCTGACGCTCGATACTGGGCGCCAGCGCGATATCCTATTGGTAATGGGTTTGACCTTGCTGCCATTTTTGCTTGGTGTAATTAGCCTTTGGCTGTATCAAAATCAGAGCCAGCAAGCTAACGAGCGGTTAATAATCACCCAATGGCAGCAAGAGCTGGCACGCCAAAGCGAAAGCGTTGAGCAGATGCATAACCAGGTAGGTGATGAGTTAACGGCAATTACTGTTAAGGTGGCCGAATTACAGGCGAGAATAATGCGGCTCGATGCACTGGGCGAGCAGGTTGCGCAAGTCGCCCAGCTCGACAATGGCGAGTTTGATTTTACTCGCAAGCCGGCATTGGGTGGCCCCGCAGTCCAATCCAGCACGACAAGCAGCACAGCATCTAACCCTGAAGTTGCCGTTATGCAGCCGGCCGACACGGCTGTGCAACAACGCACCTTGCAGCAAATGCTTGACCAGCTGGTTGAACATATCGATAACCGTGAACAGCAACTGGCACTGCTAGACAAGCAGCTCAATGCACGCGAGTCGCGTTTGCAGTCGTTTATCGCTGGGCGACCGGTGGCTAAAGGCTGGATGTCCTCGGCATTTGGTAAGCGCACCGACCCCTTTAATGGCGGTGAGGCCTGGCATGCCGGTGTCGACTTTGCTGGAAAAGAGGGGGCGGATGTCATAGCGGTGGCCAGTGGTGTAGTGACGCTATCGACGAAAAAATCCGGTTATGGTGAAACGCTCGAAATCAACCATGGCAATGGCTTTGTTACCCGCTATGCCCATAACGCATCGCACCTGGTTGCGGTTGGCGATGTGGTTAATAAGGGGCAGGTGATTGCGAAAATGGGTAGTACTGGCCGCTCCACTGGCCCGCATGTGCATTTCGAAGTGCTGCGTCATGGCAAGCCGATGAATCCTGAGCGTTATATTTACCGCAACAGTCTTTAATTACTCTTAGTTACTCTGGTGCTTTGCCCGCTGGGCTTGGGGCCGAGCTGTCCTTGAATCGGTCCCTGATTCGACCTCGAGCACAATTATGGCAAAACGCCATCACTGGTGGAAAAACTGCGTAAACTCGCGGTTTTGCTGGCTAACGCGTCAGGATTATTGGGATTAGTGGGCGCTATTCTGGTATCCTTTCTGGCTTGTCGCGTTCGACCCCTAAGGCTCTTCGAAATGGTTCTGAAATAGCTCAAGGCGCATGCACAGTCCTTGAAAACGGGTCGATAGACATTATTTTGACAACAACCTTTACGGCAAGCGATAAACGCCTCGTTAACATTCGAATTGAGACATAGCAAGCGAATATGATTGCAAAACTATTTAAAAAAGTTTTTGGTACCCGTAACGACAGGGAACTCAAACGCATGGGCAAAGTGGTTGCCAAAATCAATGCGTTGGAGGAGAGCTATCAAGCGCTTAGCGATGCCGAGTTGCGCGCCAAAACCAACGAGTTCAAGCAGCAGCTTGCCGATGGCAAGGCACTCGACCAATTGCTACCCGATGCCTTTGCTGCTGTGCGCGAGGCGGGTGTTCGTAGTCTGGGCATGCGTCATTTTGATGTGCAGTTAATCGGTGGTATTACCTTGCACGAAGGCCGCATTGCTGAAATGCGTACCGGTGAAGGTAAAACGCTGGTGGCAACACTGCCGGCATACTTGAATGCATTAACCGGCAAGGGTGTGCATATTGTTACCGTTAACGACTATCTGGCCGAGCGCGATGCTAACTGGATGCGACCGCTTTACGAGTTTTTGGGTTTAAGCCTGGGCATTATTCAGTCGGGGCAAATGCCGGAAGATAAAAAAGTGGCCTATAACGCCGATATTACCTACGGTACCAATAATGAATTTGGTTTTGATTATTTACGCGACAATACGGCCTTTGCATTAGAAGATCGTGCCACGCGTGGCACGCACTTTGCTATTGTCGATGAAGTTGACTCCATTCTGATTGATGAAGCCCGAACGCCGCTGATTATTTCCGGTGCAACCGAAGACAGTTCGTCAATGTACAAGCGTATGAAGGCCTTGGTGCCTGCATTAAAGCGTGCGCCCGACCCCGACGATATTGCCAATGGTGTTGAAAGTGAGTTCGACCCCGAGGGTCATTTCACTATTGATGAAAAACATCGCAGTGTAGAGCTAACCGAAATTGGCCATGAATATGTCGAAGAGCTATTAGCTAAAGAGCAGTTGCTTGAAGAAGGCGACAGTCTTTACTCATCGAGTAACCTGGGTTTGTTGCACCACGTGACCACTGCACTGCGAGCACAGCATTTATTTAATCGTAATGTTGAATATATTGTCCAGAATGGCAGTGTGGTGTTAATCGATGAACACACTGGTAGAACCATGCCAGGGCGCCGTTTATCAGAGGGAATGCACCAGGCGATTGAAGCAAAAGAAAATGTGCAAATCCAGGCTGAAAGTCAAACGTTAGCCGCAACCACCTTTCAGAATTTTTTTCGCCTGTACGAAAAGCTCTCTGGCATGACGGGTACTGCAGATACCGAAGCACCTGAGTTCCACCAGATTTATGGCTTGGATGTCACGGTTATTCCCACCAACAAGCCTACTGTGCGCAAAGACCTAAACGACCTGGTTTATTTATCGGTAGCCGAAAAGTACAACGCTGTGGTGCGTGATATTAAAACCGCGATTGAAAAAAATGCCCCTGTGTTAGTGGGTACCGCATCGATTGAAACTTCGGAGCAGCTTTCGAAGTTTTTGAAAAAAGAAAAAATTGAACACCAGGTCTTAAATGCCAAGTTCCATAAGAGCGAAGCAAAAATTGTGGCTGAAGCTGGCCGACCTGGCGCTTTGACTATTGCGACGAATATGGCTGGTCGTGGTACCGATATAGTGCTTGGTGGTAATCTCGAAGCTGAGCTTGCGGCGTTAGACAACCCCACCGAAGCGGAAGTTGAAGCGCATAAAAAAGATTGGAAACAGCGCCATGAAAAGGTCATGGCAGCGGGTGGTTTGCATATTTTTGGCACCGAACGGCATGAGTCGCGCCGTATCGATAACCAGCTGCGCGGCCGTTCGGGTAGGCAGGGTGATCCTGGCGAAACCCGTTTTTATCTTTCTATGGAAGATAACCTGATGCGTCTGTTTGCATCCGATGGGGTGCGCAATTTTATGCAGCGCCTGGGCATGGATGAAGGTGAAGCCATCGAGCACAAAATGGTCTCTAACGCGATTGAGAAGGCGCAGCGCAAAGTCGAGGGCCGCAACTTTGATATGCGCAAGCAAGTGTTAGAGTACGATGATGTTGCCAACGACCAGCGACAAATTGTTTACCAGCAACGCAACGATATTCTGCTGGCCAGTGATATTTCCGATATGATTCTCGCCATTCGTGACGATGTGGTGAATGAGCATATCAACGCTTATATTCCGCCGCAAAGTATTGAAGAGCAGTGGAATATTCCTGAGCTTGAATCTTCGCTGCTCGATGAGTTTGGTATTGAACTACCCATCGCCAAGTGGTTGGATGAAGACGACGAGTTGCATGAGCAGACCTTGCGCCGCAAAATTGTCGATAGTATGACCCAGTATTACGATGATAAAACGCGTGTCTTTGGTGATACCGCGCGGCGGGTAGAGAAACAAATTATGTTGCAGATTCTCGATTCGCTATGGAAAGAGCATCTGTCGACGATGGATCATCTGCGTCAGGGTATTGGCTTGCGTGGCTATGCAGGTCGCAACCCCAAACAGGAATATAAGCAGGAGGCGTTTCAGTTGTTTCAATCGATGCTGGGCAATATGAAGCTGGAGCTGATTCGGTTTCTATCGCGGGTGCAGGTCCAGCAAGATGACGCTGAACGAATAGAGCAACAACGTCGCGAAGAGCGTGAGCGTGAAACCATTACCGCCAAGCACGATGATCCTGGCGCTATGGGTCTCGACGCGGGCGCCGATCAGCAGGCAGAAGGTGCGCCAGCGCCAGACCAGCCGGTGGTTCGCGAAGGACGCAAAGTCGGTCGCAACGAACCCTGTCCCTGTGGGTCGGGCAAAAAGTATAAGCAGTGTCATGGTCGGCTGTCCTAGCAGACCGATTGCGATTACAAGATTTGATTTTTTATAGCTGCCCGTAGCAAGCAAAGAGCATTTTGATGACTAAGCCCCAGCCGATCAATCCAGTGCAAGCCGTTGCCGGGGTGCGCTGGGGTGTGGCGTATGCAGGTATAAAACAATCGGCGTTTGCCGGTGCCGATACGAAAGCGCCGCTTTATGATCTGGCGTTAATGGAGTTAGCAGAAAACAGCACTGTATCGGCGGTATTTACCCGCAATGCCTTTTCTGCTGCACCGGTAAAAATTGCGCGCGAGCGCCTGCAGACGATTGCTCAATCAAACTCTGACAATAAGGTTATCTGCCTGATCAACTCTGGCAATGCTAACGCCGGTACCGGTCTGGCGGGGCATGACGCCGCTTTGCAAAGCTGCCGGGCGATTGCCACCGCGCTTTCTTTGGCGGCCGATCAGGTATTGCCTTTTTCTACTGGTGTGATTGGCGAGTTACTTCCCGCCGAAAAAATAGCCCAGTCGGCATCGACATTGTGTGACAGTCTTGATGCCAATAACTGGGGTGTTGCAGCGCAGGCAATTATGACAACAGACACGGTTGCCAAGACTGCTTCGCGTACACTGACACTGAATGGGCAACGCGTTACGCTAAGTGGTATTTGCAAGGGTGCAGGCATGATTCGACCCAATATGGCGACCATGCTGGCCTATATTGCAACCGATGCCGATGTAAGCCAGGCCGATCTCGACGCTTTGCTGGCGGTGGCAGTGAATCAGTCGTTTAATCGCATTACTGTCGACGGTGATACGTCTACCAATGATGCCTGTGTGCTAGCGGCGACCGGACAGTCGGGGGTGTCAGTATCGTCTGCTACTGATGGTTTGGAAAATCAAAACTGGGCCAGCTTTCAATTGGCTTTAAACGACTTATTGGCTGAGCTTGCAACTGCTATTATTCGCGACGCCGAAGGGGCGAGCAAATTTATCACCATTGATGTTGTTGGTGGTAGTAATGATGAAGAGTGTCTAAGCGTTGCCTATACGGTTGCGGAGTCACCGCTGGTTAAGACCGCGTTTTTTGCCAGTGATGCCAACTGGGGCAGAATTCTTGCCGCGATTGGTCGCGCCGATGTAAGCGATTTGGATGTTGAACGTGTTGAAATATATTTGGATGAACTGCTGATCTGTGAGCACGGTGGTGTTGCTGTAGGCTACCAAGAGTCGCGTGCGATGGAGATTATGGGGCAAGGCGATATCAGCGTGACGATAAAACTGAATCGTGGTGATCATCAGCAGCGGGTTTGGACCAGTGATTTATCGCTGGACTATGTAAGAATTAATGCCGACTACCGTAGTTAGTCGCACCATTGTGAAGTCAGTGGGTCAAATGATGGTTCATGTTGCTGTGGGTTTGGTATTTCATTCGAACGGCAAAGTGCTGGTTGCCAAGCGCGCCGATGATGCCCATCAAGGTGGGCTTTGGGAGTTTCCTGGCGGCAAAGTTGAGACGCACGAGTCTGTTGATATTGCACTGGCGCGTGAGTTACGCGAAGAGCTTGATATTCATATAAGTGCAGCGAGCCCAGTCATGCAAATTCCGCACGATTATGGCGATAAAAAAGTGCTGCTTGATGTCTGGGCTGTCAATGCATTTTCGGGTACGCCCATCGGTAGAGAAGGGCAGGTCATTAAATGGCTGTCCATCAATGAGCTGAGCGCACATCAATTTCCCAAAGCGAACAAAACCATTGTTCAATGGCTTGAACAAAAAACTGATACCGCAAATGCGTAATAGATAAAAGCTCTAGCGGGCGTTACTCGCCCAGCGTGGTATATTCAGTATCGCTTATCCGGTTATTCATCCAGTGTAACAGCATTCCCTTATACACTTCAACCAGGCAGCGTGCATCCTCAATAAATCCGGCCTTTTCTAACCAATTACCGCTTAATTGCAAGCAGGGTTTACTGCTACTTTGTTTAACACTGGCTGATATATGTTTGGCATGTTCGCGGGCTACGGTGGTTACTGCGGTAAACTTAAGTTGTTGAAAGTCTTGGTAGGGCCGGTCGGGCTCGGCAACGCGGTAACGATTGATGTTGGGTTGCAATACCGGGTAGCGATAGTCTGAGCCAGCCTTGGCAGTGCTGACTAGGCTGTTGCTTGCATTGTCTCGGTAGAGGCTGTTTGGGTAAAGACTATCTGAATAAAGGCGATTTATAGAGAGCCTATTTGTATTATAAAAACAAGCAGTATTAACGGTGTCACTTTCAGGGTTTACTGTTTCGGCTTGAGGTTTTAATGCGAGCGTAGTCATAACGAATTCCTGATTTTCGTAAAGTAAAGTGGGTGGCGGTATTTACGGCAAGCGTATTTATAGCAGTACTTAACGCGACAGTTGAGGGTGCTTATGCGCGACAAGTATTTGCTGCAAAAGTGGCGTCCTGAGAAATACCATCGGTAAAAGTATATGCCTGTATAAATAAACAGTAAAGAGGTGTGGGCAACATTTTTAAAAAATAGGATTTCTGTGCTCCCTGCTTTTTTAACGCTAGGTTAATACTATATAGTTAATACACAGTTAATGCTTAGTAAACAGATAGCAAGAGAAAGGGAGGTGGTTGTCTTTTTGCAATTTAGACTGGCAGACATTTACTACGGGTTGATATCGCTATCACTAAATATATCGTCATAGCTGCCGCTGCCAGCAATGCGTTGTTCTTCATTTGCCCAATCGATAAAGTCGCGGTCTTTGCAACGCTTGGAGCAAAACGGACGGTCGGGATATTGCTCACTCCACTCAATGATTGTTTGGCAGGCTGGACAATCAACGCGTGTTGCTTTTTGTGTTACTTTACCAATGACTTTTTGCTGCATCATATACTCCGCTGCACTAGGGCCAGGTAGTGTTTATGTTGTTGTTCAACCGCTTGTTGCAATTCATTCAGCGTGCCGTTATTTTCGATAATATCGTCGGCCAGTTTAAGCTTTTTATCGCGGGGCAATTGGGCGGCGATAATTGCCTTAACCTGCTCAGCATTATTATTGTCCCGTTGCATGGTTCTTTCAATTTGCACTTGTTCACTGACGTCAATAAGTAAAATTCGTTGGGTAAGCTCGCGTTGTGCTGTTTCAAGAAGTAGCGGCGATTCGAGAATTCGGTACGGCGGCTCGCCCTCGAGCGGGTCACCGTCCAGCTGCTCGGCAATGCGCATACCAATTAAAGGGTGGGTGAGTTGCTCCAGCCAGGCCCGCTCGCTTGGGTCTGCAAATACTTTATGACGCAACAGGGCGCGGTTAAGGCCACCATCCGGTAGTAAGATATCCTGACCAAAATGGTTGGCGATTTGAGCGAGGGCATCGGAGCCAGGCTCGACAATTTCACGCGCGACAATATCGGCATTGACCACGGTTACACCCAGGTCGGAAAATATCGCTGCTGCTGCTGATTTTCCGCTGCCGATGCCACCGGTAAGCCCAACTATAAACATAATGGTTTCTCTTCAAGACTCAATACTTTTTATTACGTGATACTTATTATTACCAGATGCTACTTATACAGCGATACTGCTTATATTATGATGATTCGGCTGTTTGCGAAGCCATGCCGCATGCTCGGTTTAAGCTTACCGTCGCTTAACGGTAAGCAAATAGTAAGCCCTGCTCTCGCACGTATAGTCCGGTTACCGTGTGATATCCGGGGCAATAACCCGTATTTCATCAGCCGTAAATTGTAGGGCTAAGCAGCCTCAGCGACAATGGCTGAACAGATACAATCAGCAACCATGGGAGTCAGTATGACCGATCAGGCAATTTTCGAACAAAGGCTGGCAGGGCTAGAGCAGCGCCTGCAGATACTGGAGGCGATTGACCGGATTAAAACGCTCAAAGCCCGCTATTTTATGGCCTGTGATAGCAAGAAACCCGAGCTGATGCGGCAGTGTTTTGTCGATGGTGAAGTGCATATCGATTACGGCCCGGTTGGCCAGTTCAGCCATCGCGATCAGCTAGTTAGTTTATTTTCGGAGGTGGGCTGTCATCCACATATGTTAGAGATGCATCATGGCCATAACCCCGTAATTCAACTCGATCCCGAACAGACGGGGCTGGCCACCGGGAGCTGGGAGCTATGCTACCAGTTGATCAACACTCGTGACAAAACCTTGACCCAGCTCGGTTTGATTTACCAAGATGAATATCGTGAGATTGACGGTCAATGGTTGATATCAAAAACGGTGACCCAGCCGCAGTCTACATTGTTGTTGGATATCAGTAGTGACACACCGACGTTGATTACTGTGGCCTAGCACCTGCGACCCAATGACAAAAAGCGACTGAGCTGAATAAACTCGGCTGCGATAGATAAAAATAGTTGCCCTTGATTCAGTCAATTTTGTACCGTTTTACGAATGGGGTACTTGTGTTAGCAAAACGAATACTTTAGTTTCCGCTCCCCATAGCAAGCTGTCGAATTATTGGTAGCGCATAACCTCTCTATTGCCCGCAATATTGTTATGAATGCCGTCAGCGATAGCGCCATCAATAGCGCCATGTAAATAGCCTGGCGTTTTGAGAGCGTATAGATTTACGACAGCCGTTTTATACTTGAAAAGTGTGACCAAAACTACTTACGCAAGCGCTACGCGTACACTCGATTAATTGCTAAATTGGTTGAGCAGGAACCGGCTTTTAAAGGACATTGCCATGTTTATTGATGAACAAACTCGCACTGTACAGAAACACATACTCGATATACTGCATGAGCACACCGGCAGTGACGGCGGTCAGCTTCACTGCGGTGAAGTCGAGCGATTTCGCAAAAGCCCCCATGGTGCTGAGCTGTCAAATTTTTTTTACTGCCGTGAACTGCGCTTAAACTCCTGGTACCCGCGCGCCGGCCAACCTGGCGAAGAACAAAAACAGGCACTTTGGTCGGCCATTTCCGCCCGTTGCGGTTTGGTAGCGCTTGACGCCCCGGATGATCTGGGCCCTGCCACGCATATTGCTACACTGGTGCAGTACGTGTATTTAAACGCCCACCGCGATATCAAAAAAGTTAAATAGCGGTTGTTTTGGCACTGCTTCAGCGCGCTTTAAGTGCTGGCCATTCCTTATACTTGTTACACTCGCACGGCTAACCTACTCTATTGGGGAATAATGACAGTCGCGTAGCCGAAGTATTGGCGTTCAATCTATGGCGGTTTAGACTGGCCCATGATTCGTGTTACCGGCGGCCATACTAATAAACGGGTGGAGTGAGTTGGATGGATTTTATCGGCAGTCATATCCTGTCCATAGACCAATTTGAGCGGGCAGATATTGACCGCATTTTTGCAGTTGCCCAGAAAATGGAGCCTTACGCCAAGCGGCACCGTGTGACCAAAGTGCTCGATGGCGCCATTTTAGGCAATATGTTCTTCGAGCCCAGCACCCGGACCCGGGTGAGTTTTGGTTGTGCATTTAACCTACTGGGCGGTGAGGTGCGCGAAACCACTGGTTTTGAGAATTCAGCACTGGCAAAGGGCGAGTCACTGTACGATACCGCACGGGTATTAAGTGGCTACAGCGATGTGATTGCCATGCGTCATCCCGAGGCCGGCTCAGTGAGCGAATTCGCGTCTGCCAGTCGCGTTCCGGTGATTAATGGCGGTGATGGCGCCAACGAACATCCTACTCAGGCATTGCTCGACCTCTACACCATTCAAAAAGAACTTGCCGCCAAAGGGCGTGATCTCGATGGTCTGCGCATTGGCATGATTGGCGATTTACGTTTTGGCCGCACGGTTCACTCATTAGCCAAGCTGCTATGTCGTTACAGCAATATTGAATTATATCTGGTTTCGCCGAAAGCACTGCAAATGCCCGGCGAGCTGGTTGAGATGTTGCGTATGGCAGGTCACCAGGTCACCGTATCCGATAACCTCGAAGCTAGTATTGCCCATGTCGATATCGTCTACTCTACGCGTATCCAGGAGGAGCGGTTTGGCTCGCAGGAAGAGGCCGATATGTATCGGGGCAAATTCCGCTTGAACCAGAGTGTCTATACACAAAACTGCGAGCCAAATACTGTGATTATGCATCCGCTGCCACGCGACTCCCGCGCCGAGGCCAATGAGCTTGACAGCGACCTTAACGAAAACCCCAATCTGGCCATCTTCCGCCAAACGGATAATGGTGTGGTGCTGAGAATGTCACTATTTGCACTTGTGTTAAATGTGGTTGAAAAGGTTGATGACAGTGCGCAGTCGGTGCGTTGGTATACCGGCAGCAGGTTCCAGTAGCGGCGCCCACCAGCAAATGAGCCATAACTTTGCCTGATCCCGCCACCGAAAAGCCATTGTCGATAACATCGTCGGCACACGAGCCCCGGCGTTCGCCCAGTCTGCTTAACTCCAGTATTTGGGTTAGCGCAATGACCATGCTGTCGCGGGTGATGGGCCTGGCGCGGGATATTGTGATTGCCCGTATGGTTGGTGCTACTGGTAACGCCGATGCTTTTTTTATCGCTTTTAAAATCCCTCAGTTTCTTCGCCGCTTGTTTGCTGAAGGTGCATTTGCGCAGGCATTTGTACCGGTGCTTTCGGAGTATCGCAAGCAGTATGAAGCCGAGGGCCAGGTCGCAGCGATCAAAGGGTTAATTAACGCTGTCTGCGGCGTTTTGGGAGGCACGCTAATACTGTTAGTGACGCTGGTTGTTATAGCCGCACCCTTGGTCACCATGCTGTTTGCGCCGGGGTTTATTAACCAACCTGATAAATTCGCGTTGACGCAGCAAATGTTGCGTATCACGTTTCCGTATTTATTATTGATTTCACTCACCGGTTTTGCCGGTGCAATTTTAAATAGCTACGACCGCTTTGTAGTGCCTGCGTTTACACCGGTTTTATTAAACTTGTCGCTAATCGGGTTTGCCCTGTTTGCGACACCATTTTTTGAACAGCCGGTCTACGCATTGGCCTGGGCTGTTTTATTTGCAGGCGTATTACAGTGGTTGTTTCAGTTGCCATTTTTAGCGCGCATCGATCGCATGCCGGTACCAAAATGGGATTTGCAGCACCCGGGCGTCAAAAAAATCCTGGTGCTAATGTTGCCCGCCATTTTTGGCGTATCTGTGAGTCAAATCAATCTACTGCTCGATACCGTACTGGCATCGTTTCTGCCAACCGGCAGCGTATCCTGGCTCTATTACTCCGATCGTTTGGCAGAGTTGCCGTTAGGGGTATTTGGTATTGCTATTGCAACCGTGATTTTACCCGGGCTTTCTCGACTGCAGCTTCAAAACCTGGCCGCTAATGAAGCCCAGGCTGGCGCACGTTATTTTAAGTTGACACTCGACTGGGCTTTGCGTTGCATCATTGCGGTTGCACTACCGGCCACCGCCGCGCTGATTGTTTTGGCAGGCCCCATTTTGTACACATTGTTTCAATACCAGGCCATGACGCCTAACGATGTTGTTATGGCGACAGCGAGTCTCTGGGCCTACGCGCTGGGGTTGCTGGCGTTTATGGCAATTAAGGTGCTGGCAACCGGCTTTTACGCTCAGCAGGATATGAAAACACCGGTCAAAATCGGCATTATCGCCATGGTGTCAAATATGGGCTTAAATCTGCTGTTTGTCGGACTATTGCATTACTACTACCAGGTGGGTCATGTTGGCCTAGCGCTGGCCACCGCTGTGTCCGCCTATATTAATGCGCTGTTGCTATTTAAAGGGCTGGCCAGCAGCGATGCGCTGCGAAACGGGTCAGGCTCGGCGCAACTGTTGAGCCCTGAATTTTGGCAGTTATTGCTCAGGGTGCTGATCTCGGTCGCGATAATGGTTGTTGTATTACTAGTTTTGCAGCCCGAGCCTGAATTTTGGCCTACGGCCGACTGGCTGCAGCGCCTGTGGACAGTGTCTGGCTTGTGCGTGGCCGGTTTGTTGACCTACTTATTCTGTCTGTTGCTGGTCGGTGCCCGGCCAGCGCAGTTTCGTTCACCTCAGGTCACCTAGAAGTCGGTAGTCCTTCCTAAACCCGGTGCGCGATTTTAAGCCGTCAGTATGGTTATAATCTACGGTTTTGGTTCGTTGGCGCCGTTTGCGAATGTAGGCTGTTGCCCGAGCACAACTGTTAGCATAGATAACCGGGGTGATGGGTGGAGCTGATTCGCGGCATTCACAATCTAAAAGAGCGGCATCGCCGTGCTTTTCCTGAAACGGGCGGCCCCGATGGGTTAGCTGTGCCCGGCAGCGAAAATTCGGGCAGTGAAGGCACGGTGCTCACGATTGGCGCCTTTGATGGATTACACCGTGGACATCAGGCGGTGCTGAATCATTTGTGTCGGCGGTCGCGTGAAACCGGAATGCCATCGGTTGTGGTCACGCTTGAGCCATTGCCGCGCGAGTATTTTTCACCACTGGATGCGCCGCCGCGGTTAATGAGTTTTCGTGAGAAATTCGAAGGGCTGGCCGAGCTGGGTATTGACTGGGTGCTGGTGGTGCGTTTTAACGATGCCATGCGCAATATGGAAGCGGTTGAATTTATTGAGCAGGTTTTTGTTGAGCGACTGTGCGCGCGCCATATTGTTGTTGGCGATGATTTGCGTTTTGGTCGCGACGGCAGTGGCGATTTTGCCTTGCTCGAAGCACTGGCGCGCAAGCACAATTTTTTAGTCGAAGATACCGCGACACTGGCGCTGGATGATACCCGCGTATCCAGTACTCGCATAAGGCAATTGCTTGAGGCTGGCGATTTTGCTGGTGCAGAGGCTTTGCTTGGCAGGCCCTACAGTATTTCGGGTAAAGTGGTTTATGGTCAGCAGCTAGGTCGCACACTGGATGCGCCCACCGCCAATGTTGAGCTACACCGGTTAAGAACCGCGATGTCGGGTGTGTATGCGGTACAAGTGCAAATTGATAATGGGCATGAGTTAGCGGTAGGTGAACAGGACTGGCTGCCTGCTGTTGCAAACGTCGGCTGTCGACCAACGGTTAATGAATCAATTAAAGCGATACTCGAAGTCCACCTGTTGGATTTTAGCGCTGATCTTTATGGTAAGCGAATTACTGTGCGGTTTCGCAATAAAATTCGTGAAGAGCAAAAATTTGATTCGCTGGATTTATTAAAAACGCAAATCCATAGCGATATCGATACCGCCAGGCGCTACTTTATGGCGTAGTTCTTTTTGGCGAGTTTAGGTGTTAAAAATCAGTTTTATTACCAGGGTAGTATTAGTAATTTATGAGTGAAGACGCAAAAAACCAGTATAAACATACGTTGAATTTGCCGAAAACCGGTTTTCCCATGAAAGCCAATTTGGCGCAGCGCGAACCACAGCGCTTAAAAGCCTGGCAACAGGCCGACGTGTATGGGCAGATAAGACAGAAATTTGCTGGGCGTGAGACTTTTATATTGCACGATGGCCCTCCCTACGCCAACGGTGATATTCATATTGGCCACTCGGTTAATAAAATTCTTAAAGATATTATTGTTAAGTCGAAAACATTGCAGGGCTTTGATGCACCTTATGTGCCAGGCTGGGACTGTCATGGTTTACCCATAGAGCACAAGGTTGAAACCAAAGTCGGCAAAGCCGGCACCAAGGTCGACCACAAAACGTTTAGAAAAAAGTGTCGCGAATATGCGGCCAAGCAGGTCGATGGCCAGCGCAAAGGTTTTGTTCGGCTGGGTGTACTAGGTGATTGGGATAATCCTTACCTGACAATGAACTACCAGACCGAGGCCAATATCGTTAGGGCGCTGGGTAAAATCGTTGACAACGGTCATCTGGTTCGCGGCTTCAAGCCGGTGTACTGGAGCGTTGTGGGTGGCTCAGCATTAGCCGAAGCAGAAGTGGAATATCAGGATAAAGACTCGTTCTCGATCGATGTTGCCTTTGCAGTTGCCGATGAGGCGCAACTGACTAACGCGATTGGCGGCCTTGGGGGTGAAGGTGAGGTGAATGTGGTGATTTGGACCACAACGCCCTGGACCTTGCCATCCAACCAAGCGGTTTGCGTTCATCCAAAGCTTGATTATGTTGTGGTGGAATGTGAAGTACCGTCAATGGGCGCAGGTAAGCGGCGGTTGATTTTGGCGCATGCATTACTGGAAATGGCATTAGCGCGCTACCAGGCGGGCGAGCATAAAATTGTTGCGCGCTTTAAAGGTGAGGCTATTGAAAAACTGTCTTTACAACATCCGTTTTACCCAAAACAGGTGCCGGTGATTCTTGGTGACCATGTCACAACAGAAGCGGGTACAGGCTGTGTGCATACCGCGCCAGATCACGGCGTTGAAGATTTTGTTGCCGCCAAAAAATACGGTATCGAAACGCTCAACCTAATTGGTGATAACGGGGTGTTTAATGAGAATACGGCTATTTTTTCTGGACAGCATGTTTATAAAGTCGATGAGAATATTATCGCGCTATTAATTGAGCAAAAGGTATTGTGCGCCGAAGAAAAAATTCGTCACAGTTATGCGCATTGCTGGCGTACCAAAACGCCATTAATTTATCGCGCTACGCCGCAGTGGTTTATTGGTATGCAAGAGCGCGGCTTATTGGATGCGGCCAAGCAGGCTGTTGATGGCGTGCAGTGGATTCCCGATTGGGGCCGGGCGCGTATCGATGGCATGTTGGCCAGCAGCCCCGACTGGTGTATTTCGCGTCAGCGCACCTGGGGCGTGCCGATTACTTTATTTGTTCACAAGGTGACGCAGGAGCTACACCCCAATACCGTTGCGTTAATTGAGCAGGTGGCGCAGCGTATTGAGCAATCGGGTATTGATGCCTGGTTTGATCTTGACCCCGCTGATTTGCTGGGCGCCGAAGCCGATGATTACAGTAAGGTTACCGATACGCTGGACGTTTGGTTTGACTCTGGCGTGACGCATTACTCTGTATTAGAAAATACATCGGGCCTGCATTATCCAGCTGACTTGTATTTAGAAGGCTCCGACCAACATCGCGGCTGGTTTCAGTCGTCGTTAAAAACCGCGTTGGCGATGAACAACAGTGCACCTTATAAAGCGGTATTGACCCACGGCTTTACTGTTGATGCCGAAGGCAAAAAAATGTCCAAGTCGTTGGGCAATATTGTCGCGCCGCAGGAGGTGATGAACGAGCTCGGTGCTGATGTGCTGCGCTTATGGGTGGCAGCCACCGATTTTAGCGGCGAAATGAGTGTCTCTAACGAAATTCTCAAGCGGGTATCCGACTCTTATCGGCGCATTCGCAATACCGCGCGCTTTTTACTATCGAATCTTGAAGGCTTTGACCCCGACCAGCATTTGCTTGCCAACGACCAGCTATTGCTATTAGACCGCTGGGCAATTAGTCGCGCTGCGCAGTTACAGCAGGAAATTCTTGCCGACTACAACAACTATCAGTTTCATGCCATTTATCAAAAGCTGCATAATTTCTGTGTGGTTGATATGGGCAGTATTTATTTGGATATTATTAAAGATCGTCAGTACACCACTCAGGCTGACAGCGTGGCCAGACGCTCTGCACAAACCGCGCTTTACCATATTGTCGAAGCGTTTACGCGCTGGATCGCGCCAATACTGAGTTTTACCGCCGATGAGCTGAACGAGTTTATCCCTGGTAAACGCAGCGACAATATCTTTGTTGAAGAAGTCTATGATGGCGTAGTGAACTTGTTAGATCAGGCGGCTGGCGAAGTCGAACTTATGGAGACGCTTTGTTCGGTTAAAGAAGCGGTGAACAAAGCGCTGGAAAGCCAGCGTGCGGCAGGCGTCATTGGCGCATCGCTGGAGGCAGAAATCGAAATCTACGCCAGTAATGAGCTGGCACAGCAGTTGCGGGTGATCGAGGACGAATTGCGCTTCGTATTAATTGCGTCGGCGGTAGTGGTAAGCGATGCAGAAGCACCGGAGGCAGCGCTAGCGACTGAGTTGCCTTCGCTCAAACTGGTGGTGAGAAAAAGCGACCATAGTAAATGTGTCCGCTGCTGGCACTACCGTGCTGAGGTTGGCAGTATTGAAGGGCACGAGCAACTTTGCCAGCGCTGCGTCGATAATGTCGATGGCAATGGCGAAATCAGGAAATACGCTTAATGATTAACGGCGCAGAAAAACCTCGGCTCTGGTTTTGGTATGGCTTGGTAATGGCGATTATTGTGCTCGACCAGCTGAGTAAGTACTGGGTGCAGGCGCAATTTTTTGAAGGCCAACGGGTGAATTTGCTGGCGATTCTGGATTTTACGCTGGTTTATAACGAGGGCGCGGCCTGGAGTTTTTTAAGCGATGCAGGCGGCTGGCAGCGCTGGTTGTTTACCGGTATCTCATCGGTGGTCAGTGTTGTGTTAGTTGTCTGGATCTATCGGCTGGAGCGCGGTCAGGCATTACTTATGGCGGCGCTAACATTGATTTTGGCAGGTGCTGTAGGCAATCTGATTGATCGGGTGATGTTAGGTAAGGTGGTCGACTTTGTGCTGTTTTACTATAACGATTGGTATTTCCCTGCGTTTAACGTTGCCGATAGCGCGATTACGCTGGGAGCAATGCTAATGATTGCCGATATATTTATTAATCAGCCCGATGCCGATGGACGTTAACCTATTTGAGCGTTAAAAATATCTGAAGTTAAAAATGTTAGAAGTTAAAAATGTCAGAAGTTAAAATAAACACGGCCAGTGAAGTGACGCTGCATTTTTCGTTAAAGCTGGTTAGCGGCCAGTTAATCGATTCAAATTTTGATGCAGCGGCGGCAACCTTTACAATGGGCGATGGCAGCCTTTTGTCCGGCTTTGAACAGCCGCTCATAGGTATGCAGGCAGGGCAAAAGGCCAGTTACACAATTCCTGCAGCGGCGGCGTTTGGCGAGCCGAATGAAGATAATATCCAGTGCTTTAAACGTCGTGATCTCGAGCCGCTAGCGGCGTCGCTAACGCCCCAGGTGCAGGCTGAAAGTAATAGTCATACCTCCGACCCGCTGGTACCCGGTTTGGTGTTAAGCTTTGCCGATGCGGCCAATGGCGAGTTGGCGGGCGTGATTGATCGCATTGAGTCAGATGATGTCTATGTCAACTTCAATCACCCGCTGGCGGGTAAAGATATTATATTTGATGTGCATATCGTTAAGGTAAAGACAGCAAAGTAAAAATAGCAAGGTGAAAACGCGTGACCGAACCCGTATTATCTGCCCAACTGATGTTAGCCAACCCACGGGGATTTTGCGCCGGTGTCGACCGTGCCATTGATATTGTTAACCGTGCACTCGATGTGTTTGGTGCGCCTATTTATGTGCGGCATGAGGTTGTACACAATAAATTTGTGGTGGAGAGTTTACGCGAGCGCGGTGCGGTTTTTGTCGATGAGCTTGATGAAGTGCCCGACAATGTCATTGTTATTTTTAGTGCCCACGGTGTATCACAAGCGGTGAGGGCGCAAGCACAACAACGTGGCTTAAAGATTTTTGATGCTACATGCCCGCTGGTAACCAAGGTGCATATGGAAGTCGTGCGGCATAGTCGCGATGGCCAGGAATGCGTACTGATAGGCCATCAAGGACATCCCGAAGTCGAGGGTACTATGGGGCAGTACGACACCAGATGTGGTGGCGATATTTATTTGATTGAGACAGAGCAGGATGTGGCACAGCTGCAGGTGCGCGATCCTGAGGCGCTGTTTTATGTGACGCAAACTACCTTGTCGATGGATGACACTGCGAAGGTAATTGATGCACTGCGGGCAAAATTTCCGGCCATTCGTGGGCCGAAAAAAGACGATATTTGCTACGCTACGCAAAATCGCCAGGACGCAGTGCGCCAGCTGGCCGCAAAATGCGACTTACTGCTGGTGGT
>CBFHXO010000005.1:6971-62771 GCA_965659815.1 Pseudomonadales bacterium | reverse complement strand
AGCTGATTGATAATTTTGGTATGCATGTTGCGAATATTTTTTCTGATGCCGATATGGTTGGTGAGGCTATTTCAAGGCGAGTCTTCGATAAAAAGATATTTGCGCGTGCACAGGAATTTGGTGGCTTTAATATACCTATGACCATGGAGCAAACCCCTGACCGTGATAACAGGGTTGAGCTGAGCGATGTAACCGATCGCTTCGGTATCCCACAAATTGCATTAAGTTGGCGAGTTACCCAAGATGACAAAGACAGGTTGTGGCGCTCATTGGAATTTGTAGCGCGCGGAGTTGGTGCCGCATCGCTGGGTCGTTTACGTTTACTGCGCGAGCGAGAGGATCGAATGTGGGCTAGCCAGTTAGGGTTTGGTCATCATCATATGGGCACCACAAGAATGGCAGAAACTGCTTCAGCTGGTGTGGTAGATCGCAATCACAAAGTTTTTGGTAGTAAGAATTTGTATATGGCAGGCAGTTCCGTTTTTTCTACAGGGGGACATGTGCCGCCTACATTGACTATTGTTGCGCTTTCTATACGCTTAGCTGAGCACCTTGCGCAGGAGGTGAATAATGCTTAAATCGAGAAGAGCTTTTCTATCTGGTTCATTGTTACTGACTGCCGGCGCCGTGCTGCCCGGGGTAAAAATTGGGTGTGCGCTCGATACAGCGCAAATCGGCAAGGCCTTGCTTACCGAGCTTAGGCAGGTTTGTCATCTTTGGCGAGTACGTGAAATGGGCAAGCCTTATGAGTATATTAACGCTTCAGATATTGTGGGTTACAGTATGGAGCATCTGGATACGCTTTTCTCTGAGGATTTTGTCAATGGTAATACCTTTGAAGTCAACGGTTTGGTGCTGAGTCTGCGTGAGGCTGCAATGCTGGTCGCGATTAGCGCCGACGCCGTCGTTTAGTAGGCTACGCTTTTGTCTGATTCAAATTCTTTACGAGATAAAGTTCTCACCGGCTTAAAGTGGTCTGTATTGGCAAAGGTACTGATGCAGTTGTTGTCGTGGGCATCGACATTTTTCGTGATACGAATGTTGGCGCCAAATGATTACGGTATTATCGCTCTGTCTACAATAATTTTTACGTTTATTAATACCGTTACCGTCAGCGGCTTTTGCTCTACTCTCATTAAGCGACAAGCAACATCGCGACAGGAAAAAAGCCAGGTTTTTACTATTTCGCTGTCGCTAAATATATTTTTCTCATTCTGGGTATTTGTGTTTGCCGGTGACATCGCGCGTTATTTCGATAGCGAGGAGCTGGAACAGGTGCTTTATGTGATGGCGCTGGTTACTCCGTTTACCTGTCTTGTTATTGTCCCGAGCGCCTCATTATCAATTGCTATGAATTTTAAGCGTAAAGCTTTTTGTGATGGTGCGAGTCAGTTGGTGTCAACGGTCATTGCTGTTGTTTCTGCATATATGGGGATGGCGTTTTGGGCGCTGGTATTTTCGAAAATTGGTGCACTGTTTAGCAGTATTGTGTTTCTGCATATGGCAAGTAAGTCGAGCTACTCACTGACGCGCTCTTTTAAAGACGCTCGCGACGTAATTTCATATACGATGAACTTGCAATTAAATGCGATGATCTGGTTTTTGTACAATCGTTTCGATAGCGTTTTAGTAGGCAAAACATTAGGAGTCGGGACACTTGGTATTTATAACGTTGCGGTAGAAGTGGCGTCGATTCCAATGGCCAAGGTTTCTTCCATCATTAACCAGGTAGGTTTTTCGGCATTCTCTTCATTAAAAGAAGATCCATCTTCCACACGCTACTATTTAAGGCGCTCATTACGACTAATGGCGCTGATTATATTTCCAGTATTTTGGGGTATTTCAGTGTGCTCCTATGAGCTGGTTGCTATTTTTCTGGGTGAGAAGTGGTTGGATTCTGCGCCCTTGATCGCGATTTTTTGCCTTGTTTTTCCTTTGCGCATGTTGAATTCGGTAATTCAGAATTATGTTAATTCGATGAACTTGCCATCGTTTAACGTCATTAATACAACAGTCATTGCCGTAGTCTTGTTGTCATCGATTTTAGTGGGTTTGCAATACGGTTTGCTGGCAACAGCATTTGCCTGGGTTATTGGCTTTAGTTTCGCTTTTGCAATTGTGCTGATCAGAGTGGCGCGTCGGTTCAAGCTCGATTTTAGAACTCTGGGTGGCTCCTGGTTGGTGCCTTTGATACCAGCTATGCTGATGTGGGTAGTGGTATATTGTGTTTCCATTACATTCATACCTGCTTCAGCTTCGCTATTTCTGGTATTGGCTGTCAAAATTATTTTGGGTGTTGGTATCATTGCTATAATTTACTTCCTTGCGTTCTTCGATGAGGTGCTGTTGTTACTAAACCGAAAATCGAGAGCTTAAGCTTTTTTGGATGCGACTAAAGTCGACCCATTACATCAGTAGAACTTGATATGAAAAGTGTTTGTTTTTTACTTGGTATCATGCCGCGTAGTGGTACTAATTTTCTTGAGAATAAACTTCGCCTGCATCCGGAGTGCATTGCGCCCGGCCCAGTGTGGGAGGATTTTATCGTGTGTTCATTGCCACGCCTGAATTGTTTTGTTCGCTCTGTAAGTCATCGCTGGGACCAGTTTTGGTTTAGAAATACCGATATTAATTTCAAGCAAAAAATTAAGTCATATCTGGGGCAGGGACTAACTGAGTTTTTATTAAGTCAGGGCGAGAACCAGCCCGATGGCGATTATCTGTTGACTAAAACACCCTCTGTTGCTGGCCTGGCGCACTACCCCGACTTTTTTCCTGAAGCTAAGCTGGTTATTATAGTCAGGGATGGGCGAGCACTGGTGGAGTCGGGGCGGCGTTCTTTTGATTGGGATTTTGTCAAAGCGGTTTATGACTGGCGTATAAATGCCAGCGCGATATTGGCGTTTCAGCGGCAGCATCCTGGCAAGTGCCTGGTAGTGAAATATGAAGATTTAGTCTCTGATGAGCTGGCAGTGATCGCCAGGCTTTGCGATCACTTGAATATTGATTACGAACGTTATCCCGTCGATGCAAAAGATATACCTGTGTCCGGTTCGTCGGAACTAAAGCAGGATTCAAGCGCCGGTCTGCATTGGAGGCCCGTCGATATGGGTAGTGAGTTTAATCCATTAGAGCGGCACTCGCAGTGGGGCAAGTTGAGAAAGCGAGTATTCGCCTGTCTTGCCAATACTCAAATGAAAGATCTTGGTTACGCCACCGAAGCGCGAGTAACGCTTGCCGAGAAAGTCTTGGTTGGCTGTTTGCTATTAGCAGTATGGCCCGTTTGGGTAGTGGCGAAAACAGCGTACTATTTGTTAAAAGAGAAAAAGTTTATATTAAAAACGTTTTAGGCATATTAATTTAGCCACGCTCTGTCAATAATAAATCGTTGGTTTTCGACATGTCTAAAATGCAGTGTGACAGGCTTGTTGTTAATTTTGGCTTCCAATAACAGGGTGTAAAGGTAGTCAGAGAATACCTGGTTTCTATCTGATGCTTGGTGAGCCGCCACACTAGTATTTTCGACGTCAAAATCAAATGATTTGGCGATACCGGGTTCTACCGGGTTATACAGATAAACAATAATCGTATCTTGGCTGTTAACATACAGCTGTTTGATTTTGCCTTCGTATTTACAATAAGAGACACCGTAGTCATTAGTTCTGCAGGTAGATATGCCTTGTTCGCAAGCGCTTAGCAGAATTATTAGTGGGCTTAGTAAAAGTAAGCGTGTTAGTTGTGAAATCTTCATAGTTAGTTCAATAATTATTGAGCGTTAGTTGTTTAAATCTGATCTTTTGACTTCACAGGCTTTACTCTCAAAGAGTGAAATCGCGCGTTAAAGTCCTTCATGTTATCACCGACTTGTTGATCTATCATTTTGGCGATGCGATCGGAGATTTTTGGTATGGGCTTGCTTACAACGCGCTTAAGCCAGTCGTGAAAACCTCTTGGCAGCACAGATTTTATAAGGTTGTTTAGCATTCTTAGCTTGCTGAGCGGCACGCGCCTTAAAATACTAAACGGCCCGAACCATTGGAATGAGCTGTTGGTTTTTTCAGCTGCCGATTCAGATAATTCTATAGTAGGAAGACCTAGAATAGAGAACAAGCGATGAGCGAATTGTTCCGGTGCTTTGGTAAATTCTTCAAAATAAATAACGTGAAAATTTTCAGTGGGAAAGTAAGCAAGATAATCTTCAATACGATTATTATATAAGCTGGCCTGGATATGGTGTGATTCTGTCGATCCCAGAACAACTTCAGGTCGTCGTGATTCAGCGCCTGATCGCTTGCTATGCCAGTAAGAAGACCAGGCTCTTTGCACGGGGTCCCTGACAATATAAATAAATGTAGCGTCGGGCGCGAACTCCACTATTCGCTTGGCAATATCGCTGCTGCTTTTATTCCAGCCGGCGGTATAAGAGGTGGATGCGTCGAGCAGGAATTTTGCGGATGGATTTTCAAATAGTGATTCATACCAATCGACGGACTGCTGTTCAAATATCCTCTTGGTAAAAAAATTGGGTTCTTTGGGGCTGGATAAGCAAATGTCGGGATGCTGATTAAGTAAATCTGCAAGCTTTGTTGTGCCAGACTTTGCGGCGCCAATCATATACAGACGTTGTTGTGTTTTCATAAAAAATTATTGTTGCAAACGATTTTTCATTTGTTGATTTGAATGGTTCATCAGTTTATCAAACAGTTCCTTGCACAGGTGATCGATACCTGGCTCTAACTCGGTATCGACTGCTGCGCTGACTGATGTGCCAAATACGTGCGCACAAATGTCTCTTTGCTGTACGGGTAAATCATTGCTGGTTAATAATTCATTAACCATTGCTAATGGATTCTCAACAAAATCTTCGTAGCGCCATAGGCGTACATTTGCCAGCGTTTGTAGTTGCTGCTCGAAAAACAAGCTGTTTCTGAGGTACCAAAATAGACATGCGCAATCCAGCGGGGTTAATTCTGGTGAATAAATTTCATTAATCAGATGTCTCGTTTCTGCAGATACGGCTTCATTGCGCCAGTTATTGGGTAAATCATTGACTATGGCTTTAATATTGCCGTGCCCGGCATTCGTTTTAAACTTGCGAATGTCTGAGAGCCCCACATCTTTATAGTTTCGATAAAACCATATAGCCGATGAATGTGGAATATCGGCCAGAAGTTGGTTTGCATGCTGTGATTCGACTAGTGGTTTACAGACGATTAATGGTGCATGTGAGCGGTTAAATTGCCCAAGCACATCATCGATAGGGTTTAGTCTAATTCGGTCTGATGCCTGGTTGGATATCGGGCTAAATTCGCCGTAGACTTTGCAGAACTTAATTCGGCTGAATACGTTGGATAGCAGTGTTGTTCCTGAGCGTTGGCAACCCAGAATCATCACGCATTTTTGGAAGCCTTTGGGGTATCTTAAGGTTTGATATATCGTTTTCTTAATCCGGTCAATGCGCCGGATGGACATTTCAACTTTTTGAGTCATACATTTTAAGTCATAAGCATTGCTATAAACGCCAGGTAATCGCGTGATTACAGTCAAGCATAGCAATTGGAAAATTGCCACGCTATGAGCAAAGATATTGCTAATTACCACTTCAAGTTGGTAATTAATCGAAGTGGGGGATACCCATCGCGAAGCACATCACTGTAATGGTGATGCGCCTGCGGCGTTATAGGATTATGGCTGGTTGGAACCCGTTTTAGTCAGCAATGAGCCGGGCATTGAGTTGTCCGGGTGGGTTGGGCGGTATCGGGTTCACTACATCTACGCTTTGTAGCACAGGAGCGAGTGCTTGATAGTCGGGCGTGTTCCGCACCAAATCGGGGTTGCTTGCAGGGTTTTTACCCAGGTTGTAGTCGTGGTATAAATCCCAGTCATCGCCGGGAACAGGGTATTTAGACTGCTCAAAAAAGGCGTATTTGTTTGCTATATCTGTCGCGCTGCCTTCCCAGGTTCTAACCATAAAACCCGCTGATCGCATGCGCCCGTCTTCGATAAGACTGATTGACCCATGGACATAGCGGCGATTATGCAAGATCTTGCTATCGTTCACTCGGGAAAAATCGGGTCGGTGTTCAATGATAAATTCAGCATTAGTATTGGCAGCCAGCGTAATTGTTTCCTGCGGAATCAGCTCGGCGTTGCGTTCATTATCATCAAGCAGCTTATTGCCGTTAAGGTCCTGGTAAACTTTAAAAACTGCGTCGCCATTGACAGTTTGGCTAAGGTTTTTAAATGTTGTATTCGCACCCATCGCCATAAAAATACGGTAGGTTCGGTCGTTATTTGCATCATTGTGTATGGTAAACGGGTAATAAGCAGTACCACCATTTTGCACCATGTCTACCGACATGGTTTTGCCACCATCGGCCAGTGCAATAATGTCATTTTTTTCGTACATCGCCCAAATTTTATTAACCTTGATTGTTAGCGGGTAATTGGCCACTGAATTTGGATCCATTTCAGCCTGCCAATAGACACGGGTAATATAGTTAAGGTAGTTAGGTGCGGTGGTAATGCCATTGCTGTCGTGATGCCCAATAGAGAGCAAGGGGTTGGCGGCATAGCTTGTGCCCATACCCGACCGAATGCCGGTTGGCGTTTCACCCATACATGCAACTAAAGTGGTATCGTCTATTGCGTACAGTCGATCTGCCGGGGTGCGACCCACATGCGTTTGCTTGTGATAAAAGTGGGAACCACCTTTAACATAGGCACCGCCGTACTCCTGGTCGCGGGTTGTACCTTCGGCTGTGGTTTTAGTTGCAGTATACGTACCCCATTCCCACATAATGTTTCTCAGGTGTGAGCCTGCGACAGCTGGATTGACCAGCTGGCTCAAGTGTGGGCTGCCAATAATATCTGAGCGCGTATCTGAATAGGCCAGGTTGAGTTTGTCAGCCGAAGGAAACTCAATTTCGGCGCAGAACCGGTTAACCGGCATATTGCCGTTATTAGGAAACTGCTGAGCTAAAAACTCTGTGCTGTTGCCGGTGCCAAGCCAAAAGCGATAGCCTGACCATGGCGTATTAGGTGTTTGGCAATGGAGCGATGTATTGGTTGACGCTTCGACATAGTTGTTGTTTGTTGAAGAACCACAATTGGGGTCATTTTTCACGCCCATTGTGCCACCGGTGTTCAACCAGCACAGCGACTGGTCACCGTATTTACTGTTGCAGCTGTGGTTGGCGCCAAATATGTTTTGGGTACCCGACAGGCCGCCGGTTTTTTCTTCGAGTAATAACGGCGATTGGACTGCTTGTCCACCAAGAAAATTGGCCAACTCAGCGCTGGACATCGAGGCAATATCCATTTCGGAAATGTACTGAGGGTCGATATTGAGAAATTCGTTCTTAAGCGCATCGTATCGCGAATGGGTTAGCAAATCCGATGCTTGCGCCATGGGAAAGAATGCAAGCGTTAATAAAAGAGGTATCGCGTTTTTGCTTACGTTCACATTCATAAATCTTTCATCTCTAATTCGATTTTTACGTACTTTTCGGGTAAGAAAATTTCACTACCGGATAGAGGTAAAGCTTATGTTCTGGCTTTAAATTAAGCAAGTATTGTGGCGGCCAAAAGGGTTAATGCCATCACGTTTCTAAAGGCTTTTCGCTGTCGTAACGCCAAGTATGTCTGGCAAACCCCCGGATTGTGACGGCGATCAATAAATGCGTGTTAACAAAGGCGTTTTTGATCTTGGGCATCGACAGGTAATGTGGCAACCAGCTGTTCAATCGATTAGGCGGGCAGACCATAAATGGGGGTAACAAGCTGCTGTGTTACACGGTATTACAGCTGATAGTCAAACAATTCGATATCCTTACGGTAGACGTTATGGACAATCTCAAGCATTGCATCGGTGTATTCACGCCGGTAGTCACGGCCTTGCCGGTTTGACGAATTGAGGGTGTTAAGCTCGATTTTAATGCCTAAATTTTGCTCAATTATCGCGATATCCTTGGCAGTATTTTCAACCCGGCCGACGAAGTCGACTTGCAAATTGCCAGCTGAATCGTAAATGTACTCGAACTGGGGCTCGAATACGACGTCCTCTTTACTGAGGTCGGCATAGGGTAGCCACTCGATAACAAAGGTTTTGAAATCGGCGAATACGGATGATTGATACGCCGGGTTTGGCAGTGGCTGGACCAAATCTGTGCCACCTTGTTTGACAAAATTATAAGCTGACACCAGTCGATCCCAGGGGTTTCGGGTAAAAGAAAAGCGATAGTATTGATTGTATTCTCGCTTTGATACCCGAATATAGTCGCTGGCTTTGCGATGGCCGACATTCTGGTAATAAATGGCACGGGCGATACTGGTGCCCGCCGCTTTTGGGATATGAATAAATATTGATTTGGTCTCTTGAAAGCAGGGGCGGAAAACCTGGGATTCACCCCTGACGACATCGATCCTGTCCTGCCACAACTGGGGTAGCAGTTTACGATAAATATAGGTAGAAAGCGGGTTGTGCCTACTCATCATAATTATCCAGTCAAAACCTATACGGCAGGCTATTCGGTTGCGGGCTTAGTCAGTGTTGCTGTGTTGGTCACAACCTGGTTGAAAATTTCGGCCAGTTCTACGGTTTTTTGGTAGCGAGAAAAGCACTGTAACGATTTACGGCTTATGGTTTCTGGCTCACTTTCGAGCCAGCTTTTCAGGCTGTTTGAAATTGCGTTAGTGTTTTCGGCTACGGCACTGTTGGCGTATTTGTTTGCCTCTGATGCAGTTGCACTATTGGTTGGGGTCACGGTGAGAATTGGGCGACCGGTACGAATGTACTCGTAGAGTTTACCTGGAACCTGTAAATTGAAAATAGCGTCTTGTATCAGCAGTAAGGCATTTGCCTGCTGCATAAAATACAGTGAGTCTAAAAATGACACAGACGCTTTAAAAGTGACTAAGTCGGCAATATTTTCAGCTTTCAGGTCTTGCTGAAATTTTTGTCCATCACCGGAACCTTGAAAAACCAGTTCGAAGTTACCGCTATCAATAATACCCTGTGTGCGCAGTTCGCCAATTGACTTGAAAACAGGTCGGGGATCTCGGCCATAAGCGTAAAGTACTCCGCTATAATACAAACTAAATTTGTTAGCGCAAAATGGTGATGGCGAGTCGGGCGTGTATTGTGCTATTTGCTTCCAGTTATTTTCGTCAAAACCATTGGTAATGGTGTGAAAGCGGCTTTTTTCAACCGATTCAAAGGCGCGTTGGTAGACCTCCATGGTGCGAGTGGTGGCGAAGATTGCCGCCTGACAGTGTTCAATGGTATTTCTATCAATGGTTTTTAATATTTTCGCTCTATACTTGTTGATTGCGACGTGGTGGTAACCAAAAGGGTCTTGGTAGTCAGCAACCCAGGGAATACCGAACTTCTGTGACAGGTGATTGGCAATCACATTGGCACTTGGAATTGGGGTTGTAGATAAAATCAAGTCGGGTTGGTACTGTTTTATCAGTTTACGTCCTAGCAATATTGCATCGGGAATCCAGGTTGTCCAACGATCGATTGCGGCCATCCAGGAAAAGTGTTTACCTTTGTAAGCGAGATGATTTTGCACATCGTAGGCGCGGGCTCTATAAGTATGGGGTACAACCTCGGGTGGAATAGCTTGCGAAGGTTCCAATTTATCATAAGCGCTGGCGCGGGCCGTGAGGACAACGGGCTGCCAGCCGAGTTGGCTTAAGTACTCAGTTGCTTTTAGCGCGCGCTGCACTGCTGCAGCCGAGCTTGGTGGGTAATAAAATGCAATGACGAGAACTTTTTTATTCATAGAGTTTAAGAATGTCAGTTGGTGCAAATCCTGTGGTATAAACATCGGGCGCAAACCCGGTAGTCGAAATCCTGGTCTTACCGGGCTATTAATAGAATGCCCGATACTCGAATGCCTGGTTATAGAATACTTGGTAGTAGAAAGCTTAGCAGTAGCAACCCGGTAGTTGAAATCTTAGTAATAGAAAGCTTAGCGAGCGTTTACCGTTTCACGTCAACGATTTTGGCGCTGTTATTGCTAAGTGGCGATTTTTACATTTTTTGATCGATGCGCCTACCAAATTAGCAAGCACCCGTAGGAATTATAAGTTACTTAGGTATGATTGAAACAAGCATTAATGGAAAATTGTCGTTTTGGTGCAATCGGTTGCTTTGTGGTTGTACCTGCGTATTTTGGCGCAATAATATAATCGCCCGGCCGCCCGGCATTAAAGCTACTATCCCATTAGTAATATTGGGCCTACTGGTAATATTTGGGCGAGATAATTAATCATGGCAAAAATTTTGGTTATCGGTGATGACCTGCGTAGTTTTCTAGCTATCGTTCGATCACTCGCTGGGGGCGGGCATAGTGTGCACTGCTTATCCGATACTCGCCGCTCAGTTGCTTTTGCATCTAGATATATCGCCAAGCGTCATTTCTTAATGTCCGCCAGTGTCGATTTGGCGGCCTGGTTAGATGGTGTGGCTGCACTCAGCAGCCGTGAAGCTTATGATCTTATTATTCCCTGCACCGATGCTACCCTGGTTCCGCTGTTGGAGTGTGATCATAGTATCGATCCGGATAAAATAGCGGCGCCGGGTGCCGAGGCCTACCGTATATTTAACGATAAACTGCTCACTAAGGAGCTAAGCCAGCGGTTGGGTATTCCGGTTTCGGAATGCTTTGATGTTACTGAGCAATTGCTAAGCTTTCCTTTATACTTAAAGCCCAAGTCAAGTATCTCGCCGGCGCATTTGCATGCCAAGAGAAAGGTCGTTCGGGTTGAATCAAAAAATCAACTGGCCGATCAGTTGCGATATATTGACGCAAAGGATGAATACTTTCTGGAGCAACCGTTCTCAGGCGTCGGTATTGGCGTGTCGGTTTTAGCCAATAAGGGTGAGGTGACACATGCGTTTCAACACGAGCGAATTTCTGACGCCGATGCATCAGGCAGCAGCTTAAGGTGCTCGGTGGCTTTAAATACCGAACTGCTCGATTGTGTCAAACAATTAGCCGCTGCAAGTGAACTGCACGGTGTTGCAATGTTTGAATTTCGCTACAACAAACAGGCCAATACTTTCAGCCTGTTAGAGGTCAACGCCAGGTTCTGGGGCTCGCTACCGCTGGCGACCTATTGCGGTGTCGATTTTCCGAATTTACTGGTTCAACTGTACAGTAACCCCAAAAACATGGATGCTTTTAATCAGTATTCCACCGGCCTCGTTGGCCGCGCATTTACCCAGTCTCTGTACGATTTTCAGCGTGATATTAGCGAATTTTCGCTGGCGAATAGGGCGGTGCTTATTACCTACCATTGCTCAACGGCAATCTTTATGTCGCTGATTGGCAGGCAAAAAATAGATACTTTTGCATGGTGCGACCCCAAGCCGTTTTTACTCGAGTGTGCTGGTATTGGTCGAGAAATTGGCGCTAAGGTCCTTAAAATAGTGGGCTTGATGCCGCCTATTCGCGGGGTGATGGCGCGTCAAAAGCTGGCTAATATCTGTGGCCCAATTCAGTCTGTGATGGTGATTTGCCACGGTAACATATGCCGCAGCCCCTTTATGGCGCATAAAATTAAGGCGCTAATTAACAATGATGCGGTGAGGGTTCATAGCTCGGGTTTTGTCAGCACCATCGGTCGCGCTTCACCCGAAAAAGCCGTGACAGTGGCGAGGCAATATGGGGTTAAGCTGCAAGACCATAGTTCGTCATGTGTCCACAATGAAAATCTCAACGAGGTCGACCTGATTATTTATTTTGACCAGCGCAATAAACACTCCATTGCCAGCCTCTACCCGGAGTTATTAGATAAGGCAATCTGTGCCGGCGACTTTGATATCCTGCGTACAGACCTCGATGACCCCTACGGGCAAGATGTGTCTGCATTCAATCGTTGTTACCAGCGAATCGAACAGGCATCGTTGAATATTGTCAGTGCGATTGTCGATCGATTGGCTAAACCAAATCAATCTTAGGGCCTAACAGCTATGTCGCTTTTTCCAGTAACAGCGTTTGAGCAGCGGAGTGTTGAGCTCAGCACCTCACAGCCGCTGCTAACAATAGTGGTTGATACCGAAGAGGAATTCGACTGGTCTGCGCCGTTTTCCAGAGATCAACGCAGCGTGAGTAATGCAAAAGAACAGCGCGTTGCGCATGAGATTTATGATGCCCACGGCGTTCGGCCGGGCTATGTACTCGATCAGGCAATATTGGAGAGCAGTGAGGCAGTTGAGTTTTTTCTTGCGCTAGAAGCTCAGGGTAAGGCCGACCTGGGGGTGCATTTACACCCCTGGTTAACACCGCCATACGATGAAGAGGTCAATGCCTATAACAGCTTTCATGGCAATCTCGACCCAGCCCTGGAACAGGCAAAAATCGACACCATAACCCAATTATTTATTGACAAAATTGGCCGGCAACCGCTTTTTTTTAAGGCTGGTCGATATGGACTGGGCCAAAATTCCCTGCAATATTTAAAAAACGCAGGCTACCAGATTGATTGCAGTGTGGTGCCCAAGGGAACATTTCGTCATACTTTAGGGCCCGATTTTAGAGCCATGCCTCATCAGCCGTTTTGGATTGATGACGCCAAAACATTTTTAGAGTTACCGCTGTCAAGAAATATCGTGGGTGGCTTGTCACCCATTATCAATCATTACTGCTTAGCCGCCAGCGCGTTTTTTGATAACCCGCTGTTCGCCAGGTTAAGGGTTCCTGGCGTGCTTGCCAAACTGGGTCTGCTTGAGCGAATCACGCTATCGCCAGAAGGTAATGCAATTGAAGATTTAAAAAAACTGTTGCGGGTTTCAGTAGAGCGTGGCGATCGCGTATTTAATATGGCTTATCACTCCTCAAGCTGTTTACCCGGGGGGGCACCCTATGTGTCTGATAGCGGTGATTTAAAGCAATTTTTAGCCGTTATTAAGGAATTGCTGCGCTATTTCACGCAAGATTTAGGCGGGCGTATGGTTGGTGTTCATGAACTTTATGCACTTGCAAAAAAGCAACAAACGCTCACCTAGTGGTTTAAGGGTAGGTTAAAGCGCATGCGTGCAAAACTCAAAAATTGGTTTAAGCGTTTACTGGCGCTATTGCTCGAGCCCATACCCTATGGTCGTGACTGTTATATCAAATTTATCGACAGCGGCACCGGCATGGCTTATCGCGGTGTTTTTTCCAGTCATGCGCAGGCTTTGGCAGCAGTTGATGCCGGGCGGTCCAAATACGATGTACTCAACCAAAATAAGGCCGAAAAAGTAGCGGCTGGCACAGAAGGTCTTGATAACTGGTTTCATATTGATGACTACCCGTTTTTATTCTGGCTTCAGCAGCAGGTAGGGGAAGTGGATACGCTGCTGGAACTGGGCGGCAGCCTGGGCCACTTTTTTTACTCGTCGCAGCCATTTGCCGATTACCCAGCAAAGCTCAGCTGGATTATTGCCGAGTTACCTGAAGCCGTTGCGCTCGGCAAACGGGTTGCTGAACAGCGGGGTGAGCAGCGGCTTGATTTTATCGATAGCGCTGGGCTTGCCAGTGCGCCGGCGGTTGATTTATTCATTACAGCGGGCACCATTCAATATATGCCCGATGAGCTGACGACCATACTGGCGTCGCTTAAACAATTACCGCGTCATGTTCTGGTGCATAGACTGCCGGTGCTGCCGGTAGACAGCTGCTGGACTTTACAGGATCTGGGGCTTTGTGAAGTCCCGTATCGATTGTATGGTGAACGGGTTTTGTTCAATGCGCTAGCGCTATTGGGCTACAAGATTGTGGCAACCTGGGAGCATCAACGCCCGGTCAATATCCCGTTTTATCGCTCGCATAGTGCTGAAAAATATATCGGTTTTTATTGTTGTCTCGATTGAATTGAAATAGGTCATCGCAATAGCATCAAACAGGTTAAATAGTAAGCAGTCATTGCAGTGCTGTTTCCAGCGGCAAAAAGCCGCTTTTGATTGCGTGTTTTCACTATTAATGAGTGCCTTTACAGCCCATATTTGCTGAAATCTGGCTATATTTAATTATTAAACTTGGCGTATTCGCGCGACACTGGTTTACCGGCTACATTGCCAAACGGTCTAGGTTTGCTGGCGCCACCGAAGACAAGGCCGTTTAGCAACTGAAACAATCGCTTAGAGAAAATTCATGTCAGTAATTGAGCAGTTCAAGCTTATTGCCGATCGATATCCCGATCGTGTAGCGCTGTGCTATTACACCGACCGCTGGCAGTCGCTTAGCTATGCTGCCCTAGAGCAACAGGCCCGGTTTATGGCCTGTGACTTACACGATGCTGGTGTACAGCCGGGTGATGCCGTTATTCTGCCATCGCTGCGAACGCCCGAACTGGTGCCGCAATTACTGGCGACATTATGGGTAGGTGCGCATTATGTTTTTATTGACCCCAACTATCCGTTAGAACGCCAGCAGTTGATTCAATCGCAAAGTAAGGCGTGCTGGGGGTTGGCTAAAGCTAGTTTTGGCGCGGACTTTTTTAGTCAAGAGAAAATAAGCTGGATCGACACTAATACTGAAACTATTTCTGAAAGAAACACTGAAATTAACAAGGGCATAAGGTCTATTGCTGACGTTATGATTGCTGGCGATTGTGAATCGCCAGCCTATATTATGTTTACCTCAGGCTCCACCGGCCAGCCTAAAGGTGTGGTTGTGCCCCAGCGAGCCATCACCCGGTTGGTAAACAATACCAACTACATCGATTTTTCACCTGAGCAACGGTTTTTGCAACACTCCAACCTCAGCTTTGATGCATCGACGCTGGAACTCTGGGGACCGTTACTTAACGGTGGTACTTGCGTTATCTATCCACAGCAATGGCCAGCAGCACCTGTCCGCATGGCTGAGGTTATTGCGGTGCAGGGCGTAACAACGCTATGGCTAACATCCTCATTTTTTAATTACTTTATCACCGAGCTTGCTAGTGGTTTACAACCGCTGCAACAATTACTGATTGGTGGCGAGGCAATATCGCCAAAGCATATACAACAGGCGCAATCACAACTGCCGCAACTGCAATTGTTTAATGGATACGGGCCAACCGAAAACACAACCTTCTCTACCGTGTATCCAATTAGCCGTGCGGCTAAGCAAGCAGATTGGGATGCGAACAAAGCAATTCCAATTGGCTTTGCGATTAATGGCACCGAATGTGAGGTTTTTGATGAGCAGCTTAAACCGCTAGCAGATGGTGAGCCGGGCGAACTGCTGGTATTTGGTGACGGTTTAGCGTTGGGTTATTTAAACCGTGATGAGCTCACCGCAGAAAAATTTATTGATGTGCAACGCAGCAGTGGGAATGTTGAGCGCGGCTACCGAACAGGTGATTGGGTGCGCATGCGTGGCGACGGTGCTTTTGAGTATCTTGGTCGACAAGATAAACAGGTTAAAATTGACGGTCATCGCATTGAGCTGGGTGAAATTGAAACTCGTCTGTTGGCGCTTGCTGGTATTAAAACTGCTGCGGTAGTAGTTAAAACTGATAGCCGACAACAGAAACGTATTGCCGCCTATATTGTTAGCGACGAATTTTCTGCGACAGCTTATCGCCAGGCATTAGCCGCAGTTTTGCCCGAGTTTATGATTCCGCACTTTTTTATTGCCGTTTCACAGTTGCCGTTTAACCAAAATGGCAAGCTCGACGAGCAGGCTCTGGCTGATCCTTTTGTTACTGATATGACTGCTGCTGAGCAGTCGTATCAATCGTTAGACGAAAATATAGCGCTGTGCTGGTCGACAGTGCTGGGTCGCCAAATTGCCAGGCATACTAATTTTCTCGATGCCGGAGGTACCTCACTTGAAGCAGTAAAATTGGCCGCTGCATTGTCGAACAGTTTGGGTGTTGAACTTGCCGATACTTTTGTTTTTCAGTATTCATCTATTGCGGCGCAAGAAGCTTACTTCAGCAATGCGAAAAATCCGCATTCCGATAGCAACAAACAAGCACAGCACGGTGCGGTGACAGCGTTTGCGGTTATCGGTATGGCCTGCCGTCTGCCGGGCGCCAATAATGTCGAACAGTTTTGGCAAAATTTGCTCGATGGCAAAGAAAACATTAGCTTTTTTGATCAGCAAAACTTAAGCCCTGAAGTGCCAGCGTCTATGCGTTCGGCGCCGAACTATGTTGCGGCTAAAGGTGTAATCGAAGATGTAGATAAATTCGATGCGCGATTTTTTGGCGTTTCGCCACTAGAAGCCAGTCTTACTGACCCACAGCAACGCATTATGTTAGAGCTTGCCTGGCACGCTTTAGAACATGCCGGTTATTCCCCTGGGGTAAATGGCTTAGGTGTGGGGGTATTTGCCGGGTCGAACTGGAGTCGCTACTACCAACAATATGTGCTGCCCAACCAGGATTTGCTTAACCGTTTTGGCGCTTTTAACGCGGCGCTTGCCAATGAATCGGATTTTCTAAGTACCCGCATCTCCTACAAACTGAATCTGCAAGGCCCCAGCGTTAATGTTTATACCGCGTGCTCCACGGGTCTTGTGGCTATTGCCCAGGCTTGCGCTGCAATTGAGCAAGGTCAGTGTGATATGGCGCTAGCCGGGGGTGTATCGATAGCAACGCCCATTAACGCCGGTTATCTCTATCAGGAAGGGGGCATGTTGGCCCGCGATGGACATTGCCGACCATTCGATGCGGAGGCTTCTGGTACAACCTTTAACGACGGTGCCGGATTTGTTGTTGTGAAACGTTTGGATCTCGCTGAACGCGACGGCGATATCATTCACGCCGTTGTTAAAGGCTATTCGGTGAATAACGATGGTGGCAACAAGGCTAGTTACACCGCGCCCAGTATTAACGGTCAGCTTGAGGTTTATCGCCAGGCCTTGGCGAAAGCAGCGGTGCCAGCCAGCAGTATTGGTTATATTGAAACACATGGTACAGCGACACCCTTGGGTGATCCGATAGAAGTCGATGCCTTGCGTCAAGCTTATGTCGGTGATGCCAACGCAGACGCTGGGTTTCGCTGCGCGATTGGCTCGGTTAAATCCAATATCGGTCATGTGATTCACGCTGCAGGCGTTGCCAGTTTTATTAAATCTGTATGCGCGGTGCGAGAAGGTAAAATTCCTGCGACTGTGCATTTTAACCAGGCCAATAGCAAGCTTAAACTCGAGCAAACCCCATTTTATGTTAACCAGGAGTTGCAGCCCTGGGACTGTGACGGTAAGCGGCGCGCGGCAGTATCTTCATTAGGTGTGGGTGGTACGAACGCTCATGTGATTGTCGAGCAGTACCAGCGCGCCGAGCAAACAATTGAATCCAAGCGCCTTGATACAGCCGATAGCGAGCTTTATCCAGTACTGATATCGGCCAAATCAGCAGCCTCACTGCAGGCGCAAATTAAACAATACCAGCACTATTTTCAAACCCAGCCCCCCCAGCAGTCAATTTGCGATAGCGCCTATACTAGCGCCTGTTGCAAGCCCGGCTTTCCTTATCGCGCGGCATTTGCCGCCAGCACAAATGGCGAGTTGGTTGACAAGTTAAGCGCGAAGCGGAAAAAAGCCAGCGCCGTTAGTGAGCAGGCAGCGGCCACCGATGTGGCCTTCTTATTTACCGGCCAGGGTGCACAACGCGTGGGTATGGGGCAATGGCTGTACCAACACGACAGCAGCTATCGGCAGCTGTTTGACCAGGGCGCTGAAATTTTGCAAGCGGAGTTTGGCTATGATTTAACTGCAATTGTATTTGATCTGCCATCACAGACGCACCTTGTTAGTGATACAAACGGCGCAGGTCAATGGGATATTAATCAAACCGCTATTGCCCAGCCCGCACTGTTTTTGCTGGAATTAGGTCTTGCGCAATGGTTTCAGCGTAAAGGTTTAACCCCCGCCAGTTTAATTGGCCACAGCATTGGCGAGTATGCGGCAGCCGTTGTCGCTGGGGTGCTTAGTTTCTCCAGCGCGTTGCGAATGGTGGCCAAGCGCGGTCAGCTTATGCAACAGCAGGCGCCTGGCGACATGGTGGCGGTAAAAGCGTCGCTAGATGTCTTTGCAGATCTGCTTGATGATGGGCTTGGCTTAGCGGCGCAAAATGCACCGGAGCTCAATGTCATTTCTGGCCCAGTAGCGGCCATGAACGCTGTAAAGCAAGCACTGGATAAGCGCGCAATTTCTTACACGGCGTTGATTACCAGCCATGCGTTTCACTCTTCGATGATGGAGCCAATGCTTCAGGAGTTTGAGCAATACATTTCGAGTTTTGAATTTAGCGCCCCCGTGATTCCTATTTACTCTACCTCAACGGGCAAGTGTTTAACAGCCGACGAGGCAATGTCACCTCGCTATTGGGTAGAACAGATAAGGCGGCCGGTGTTATACGCGAATGCATTACAGTCGGCTGTGAGCGAAATGTCCGCAGCCGCAATAGCGCTGTTAGAGCTCGGCCCAGGCACAACGCTTAGCTCGCTCGCGCGGATGCAAGCGTATTCGAAAACGCTGGTTACGCAGTCGGCGCTGCCTTTAGCAGGTGTCGATCACAATGCAATTGATGAGTTGCATCGTGCGCTTGCTGTGCTTTGGGAAAATGGCGCAGTGATTGACTGGTCGCTTCATTTTCCCGATTGTGATCGCCATTCGAGAGTCAATTTACCGCTTTATCCCTTTGTCAGAGACAGGCACTGGTTAGCCTTGCCGCCCAGTGTCAGCGCTATGCCAGCCGTAAGTGCGGGCGATCTACAAGGGCAATTGCAGCAGCTACATCAACTCCAACAGCAGCTGCTTAGCATGCCAGCGCTTCGATCTGCGCCAGTGACTATAAGTCAAAATCAAGCGAACTCTCAGGAACAAACGCATACTCAGGAAAAAGTTATGAGCAGTACCGAACATCTGGCCAGTGTCAGTCAAAAATTGATTGCAGTTTTTGAAGATATTACAGGGTACGACTTGCAGGATCTCGAGCCCAATGCATTCTTTAGTGAGGCGGGACTGGATTCGCTGTTGTTGACCCAGGTTGCCATTGCGCTTGATCAACAGTTTGGTGGCGGCATTACCTTTAGAAATCTGATTGAAGACTATACCTGTCTTGCTGAGCTGGCTGATTTTTACAGTGATATTATTCCGGTTGAAACCACGACGCTGAGCAGTGGTTCGACAGCGGCTGCAGCAACAAATGCCGCAACGAATAGCGTAACGAATGTTGCAAAAAATGTCGCAATACATGGCGGTACAGTGAATGGCGGTTTAAGCGAGTTGGTTACCGCGCAGCTGCAAATTATGCAAATGCAATTGCAGGCATTAAGCGGTGCTGCGGCAGTTAACTCTGTCAGTGAATCGGCCGTGAATAACACTGCTGGTCTCCAAGCGTCTGCCGATCACGCTAATATCAACACTGGCGCTGGCACTGAGTTGCAAGCCAAGTCCGAAAAGGCGGCTAGCGATACAGCGCTTGGTAAAAACCGCTCGCGACATTCGCCAGGTGCAAAAATTACTAAACAGTCGGTTGGGGTTGAGCTTTCCAGCGCGCAGCAGGAGTGGTTGAATGAGAAAATGATTCAGTTCCAGCAGCGCTTTGCGAAATCAAAAGCCTATGCGCAGGATAATCGCAAGCAATTGGCCGACCCTCGCACAGTATCTGGTTTTAATCCCGAGTGGAAGGAACTGGTTTTTCCTATCGTCACCAAGGCGTCAAAAGGATCGAAGCTCTGGGATATTGATGACAACGAATTAATTGATATTACCAACGGTTTTGGTCCGATATTATTTGGTCATTCTCCTGACTTTGTTACCGAGGCGGTTAAGAAGCAAATGGATTTGGGTGTTGAGACCGGGCCGCAATCACCAATGGCGGGTGAGGTTGCCCAGCTATTCTGCGAGTTAACCGGTAACGAGCGTTGCAGTTTCGCCAGTACGGGTTCCGAGGCGGTTATCGGTGCTATTCGTTTGGCGCGGACAGTTACTGGGCGTAAAACTGTGGTGATGTTTGAAGGCGCTTATCACGGTATTTTCGATGAGGTGATTACACGACCTGGCAAAGACTACCAGGCATTACCGGCAGCGCCAGGTATTTCGCGCGAGATGACCAGTAATATGTTGGTTTTGCCCTGGGGTAAAGCCGAGAGTATTGATGTGATTCGCGAGCTGGGCCGCGGCCTGGCTGCGGTATTGGTTGAACCGGTGCAAAGCCGCAAACCCGGATTTAATGATGCCAGCTATATTCAGCAATTGCGTAGTGTTACACGAGAATATGACGCAGCGTTGATACTCGATGAAGTGGTGACTGGTTTTCGTGTGGCGCCCGGCGGTATACGCGAGCGTTTTAATATCGATGCCGACCTTGCCACCTATGGTAAGGTTGTCGGTGGTGGTTACCCCATTGGTATTATTGGTGGCAGCGCGCGCTTTATGGATGCGTTAGATGGCGGCTACTGGGAGTTTGGCGACACGTCGATTCCTGAAGTAGGTGTAACATTTTTTGCAGGCACATTTGTGCGTCATCCGCTCAGTCTAGCGGCGGCAAAATCGGTTATGCTCAAGATCAAACAGTCGGGGCAGTCACTTTACGATGAGCTTGAACAAAAGACCGCAAAAATATCAAACGAAGCCAATGCGTTTATCAAAGAGCTTAGCTGTGACGTTAACTTCGAGCACTTTGCATCGCTGTTTTATGTATCGGTTCCGAGTGCATCGCACTGGGGGCATATGTTCTATACTTTGATGCTGCTCGAAGGCGTTTATATTCAGCAATATCGCCCCAGCTTTTTAACTACCGCTCACTCAGCGCAGGATGTAGACAAAATACTAGCGGCGTTTAAGCGTTCACTGGCGCTCATGGTCGAGCACGGGCTTATCGAAGGCGATATGTTAGCTGCGAAAAAGTTCTTAAACGATAAGCAGGCAATACCCGAGGGAGCCAGACTTGGTCGCAACGAAAAGGGCGAGCCGGCCTATTTTATTGAAGATCCAGATAACAGTGGCCAGTTTATTGAAGTAGGGAAACCATGAGTGCAAGTGGTTTTAATCCCTTTGCTGCTGGTGTTATAGCGCGAGTTGCACCTAGCACCGCACCACAAAGAGAGGTTATTGCTTCATCACAGTTGAGTGATGAAGCCAATACCGGTTTTAACGAAGCTGTTAGTGTGACTTTTCAAGGTGCGATCGATCCACAGGTGTTGATTGCCAGTTTTGACGCCTTGATCGCCAGGCACGAAGCGTTTCATGTGACTTTTTCGCGCAAAGGTGATGAGATTTGCCTGCAGGAAGATATTCGGGCAAAACTCGAGTATATCGATCTGCGACAACGCAGTGCTGTAGACCAGCAGCAGTATCAGCAAACGCTGGCCAAGAATATTGCCATTTCACCGATGAATCTCGAAGAGGGGCCGTTGGTGTTTGCTTGGCTGTTGCAACTCGGTGATGAAGCGCGGGGTCAGTACCAATTATTTATTGCCGCTCATCATGTGATTTGCGATGGCTGGACCTTTGGCCTGATGCTCAAGGAGCTCGCTGAAATTTATAATGCCGGAGGTAACGACTCTGCGCTGTCTGCGGCGCCCTCGTTTCTGGACTTTGCCGAGCAACAGGATGTCGGACAAATAGCCAATACCGATATCGATTACTGGCAGCAAAAATTTGCTTCGCAGCCACCGAATCTCGATTTACCACTGGATTATTATAGGCCTTCGCAGCGCCCGTTTGCCGCAGCGCGCTATGATTACCGTATTGGTGAGACACTTGCGCAGTCACTGCGGCAGACATCGGCAAAGCTCAAGTCCAGCCTGGTGAATACCGTATTGGCTGCGTACTTTACCTTGCTGCATCGTCTTAGCGGTAACGAAGATATCGTGGTCGGCTTGCCAGTGGCTGGGCAGGCCGCGTTAAACCAGCTGCAAATGGCCGGTCATATGGTTCAGCTGCTGCCGATACGTGTGCAGATGGCTGCTGATACCGCATTTGATGCATTGTTAGCCCAGATTCAAAGTGAAGTGCTTGCTGCCAGTGAGCACGCAGACTTTACCTTTGGAACCTTGGTCCAGAATACGAAACTCGACCGCAGTCGTGTGCCGTTAATCAGCACGATTTTTAATATCGACCAGGCGATGCCACCATTGCAATTTGGTGATACTGTGGGGAGTGTTGTGGCGCTGCCCAGAGCGGCAGAAAATTTTGAGTTATTCCTCAATATTGTTCCCTCTGATGGCGCACTGCTCATAGAGGCGACTTATTCTACTGCGCTGTTCAGCGAGTCTAGTGTACGGAGCTGGTTGTCGGCGCTTGAGTTAATACTAACGCAAGTGGTTAGCGATCCGACAAGCGCTCTGGGGCAATTCGCTTTGACTCACTCGCTGCCCGATTTTGCCGTTGCACTAAACGCTACCCAAGTTGATATTGTCAACACCAGTTTGTCCGCTGCTTTCGCGCGATCGCTTGCACGGTTTCCGAATCAGCCAGCGGTGGTAGCGGGCGCTACGCACTTGAGCTATCAGCAGCTGGATAGCGAAGTTAAACTGTTGGCTTTGGCGCTGCAAAAGTTAGGTGTTAGCGTGGGCGATGTTGTCGGTATCTGCTGTGGCCGGTCCGAGCAACTACTGTTGGCGGTATTGGCTATACATCATGTTGGTGCGGCCTATTTGCCGCTGGAACCTGGCTTTCCCAAAGAGCGCCTGGTTTATATGGTAGAGGATTCGGCCGCAGCGCTCATTATTGGTGATGCGCATGGGCAGCGGGCGTTCGCACAGAGCGATGTTGCCTGGCAGGATATGGCGGCGTTAAGGCAGTCGGCACTTGAGTTTGCCGATATTGATAAATGCTCAGAGGCTGCGCCAAGTGATTTGCAGGCGCTGATTCCAGCGCAAACTCTGGCTGCCGACCAATTGGCCTATATTATTTATACCTCGGGCTCTACTGGCAAGCCAAAAGGGGTGAAAGTTGCGCACGGTGCAATGATTAACTTTCTCGAAAGCATGGCGCACAAGCCTGGGATGTCGGCTCAACAAAGCCTGTTGGCCGTTACGACACTGGCTTTTGATATTTCTATTCTGGAGCTGTTTCTGCCTTTGGTCGTTGGCGGCTGCACAGTGATCGCTGCCGAACAAGACCTCAAAGAGGGGGCGTCTTTAGCTGCGCTTATCGACACACATAGTATTGGCGTTATGCAAGCAACGCCGGCGACCTGGCGGTTGCTGCTAGCCAGTGCGTGGCGCGATCAAGCACTGAATCAACGCTCGCTGACTGCCTTGTGCGGTGGCGAACCACTGCCTCGCGACCTGGCGGATATGCTGTTGCCGCGCGTTGCCGCGCTGTGGAATATGTTTGGTCCGACAGAGACCACGGTTTGGTCCACTTGCCAGCAAGTGACATCGTTAGACAAGCCAATCACTATTGGTAGTCCAATTGCCAATACACAAGTATTCATTCTGGATGAGCAGCAACGGCCCTTGCCAGCATGTGTGCCAGGTGAACTCTATATTGGTGGACACGGTGTAGCGCTGGGTTATCAGCATCGGGAAGACCTGACTGCCGAGCGGTTTGTCCAACATCCGCAGTGGGGAAACATTTATCGTACCGGCGACCTGGCGAAGTGGAGTGCCGACGGTGAGTTGCAGCACTTGGGTCGTTTGGATGATCAAGTGAAGTTGCGCGGTTATCGCATTGAGCTAGGTGAGATTGAGCACGCTATTGTCAACACAGGTTTGGTCAAGCAGGTTGCGGTTTATCTGTGGCAAGTCTCGGATCTGGATACGCGCATTGTGGCATGCTGTGTTGCCAACACTAAAGCGAGCACCGGTGGCACTTTGGAAACAACCGAGCTGCGCAAGCAGTTGCGTCGCATTTTACCCCCGTATATGGTGCCGCAATATTTTCTGTCAATTGATGCGCTGCCGCTAACCCCGAATGGCAAGGTGGATAAACGCGCATTACCTCAACCCGAAGTGACGGAATCATCGGCTATTCTGAGTGGGGGTTCATTGGAAAATGACACCGAGAAAATGCTCGCGGTCATTTGGTTTGGGGTGATACAACCGGCGCGTGCGCTGGGGCGAGAGGATAATTTCTTTGATGTCGGTGGGCACTCGTTGCTGGCATTGGAGGCGATTCGACAAATTGAAAATCAGACTGGCGTCACCTTGACCATGGCTGATCTTATTCAAAGCAGGCTGGCAAGCCTGGCAGAGATCATTGATAGCTCGACTGCGGCGCAGCAGGTGACAGCGACGCAGGCTATTGCGCTGTCTGCTCAAAGCGAGCGCAGGCTAAGCCCCGATCAGGCGCGTTGCCTCGATCTGCAGCTGCGCGATGCGTCTATTAACTACTACAATCTTCCCGCCGCCTGGCAGCTTGAGGGCAGCCTGGATGTCGATAGTTTTTTACGTGCGTATCATCGTGTGATAGAGCATCAAACGGCACTGCGCACTTGTATCGTACCGCAGGACGCCGGTGAATTTCGTTTAAGCTTGTTGCATAGCGATGACGTCGAGTGGATTCACTATCGGGATTTGTCCACCGAGGTCGATGGCTTCGCTCAAGCTAAGGCCGAGATCGACCAGCTGGCCGCAGAGCCATTTCAATTAATTGCCAAACCGCTGTTGCGGGCGCGGTTGTACAAAATAAACGACCAGCAGTTTCTCTTTTTTATTTGTCCGAACCAGTTGATATTTGATGGCTGGTCGTTCGACTTGCTGCTCAAGGAAATGGAGCTTTGCTACTTGTCTGCAAGCTGTGATCAAAGTGCCAGACTTGATCATCTGGCGTTAGAGTATCGCGATTACTGCGAGTGGATGGCAGGGCGTGACGATGATAAGCACCTGGCAGAAATTAAAGGATTTCACCAACAAGCTCTGGCTGATGCTTTGGTTCTCACTGCCGACGCGGTAGCGGCGGCGCAACAGGTAGACAGGCTAACGTGTCATCTAAGTCAGCAGGAATTTTCCCGGTTGAATGTGTTTTGCGACCATCAATCTTTGCGTCTGTACGAAGTTTTATTGGCCGCCTTTACTGATGTTATGGCGAGTGAGTTTCACCTGCCCGCGTTTTCGCTCGCATTGCCGGTAACCGGCCGTTACAATGCCTCCGTCATTAATCTGGTGGGTGGTTTCGTGTCGATGTTACCTTTTTCGGTAAGCGCAGATCAGCCAAGGGACTTTGCCCGGCACTGCCACAGTGTAGCCGCTGAATTAAAAGCATTTCATCAAAAGCAGGATTTGAGTTTTGCAGAACTGGTTGCCGGCACTGAGTATCATACCAAGCCGATCTCAGCATCTTTTGCGTTTCAGGATATTCGCAATCGCCCCCGAGCATTTGCTGACGTGAGTTTAAATCAGCTCGATATTGATCGAGGACAATTGGAGTTGCCGTTAGAGTTCTGGGCACGCGTCCAACCCGATGGTGTATTATTGGTCGCTGACATTAATGAAAACCTGATTGAGCCTGCGCAGGCGGCGCGGATACTTGAGCAGGTCTGTCGACGTTTAAATCAATTGGATCAACCGAATGAGCAAGGCTATGCCGAGCAAACGGGGCAGCCCCATGCGAAAGCAGCGAAGTCCAAAAAAACCTTGTGGCGGAAGCTGTTCGGATGATTGAGCCATTCTTCTTTGGTAGCGAACCGCTGTTTGGTGTTTATCATCCCGCGCAAGACGTCGATGCTGATAAACTCGTGGTCATTTGTGCACCGCTGTTTGATGAGTATCGTCGCAGTTATAGGGCAATGGCAGATTTTGCCGCGGCTTGCAGTGAGAAGGGCTATCACGTACTGCGTTTCGATTATCTGGGTACTGGCGATTCCTACGGTGAACTGGCAGAGGTTGACACTATCAATGAGTGGCTAACCAATATCGATGATGCCATTGAGGAGGGCTGTGCATTAAGTGGCGCCGATCAAGTGACCTTGGTTGGGGTTCGCTTTGGTGCAGCGCTTGCCGCAGGTGCGCAGCACCCTGCGGTTATGCAGCGAATTCTATGGGATCCGATCGCCAATGGACTCGACTACACGCGCTGGCTTGACGCAGTCGATCAATGGCAGCGTGACGATCACACGAAAATGGCCAAGATTATTGGTGATCGTGGTCCCGATCGGGATGAGAGTCAATTCTTATTAAACCCGGCGCTGCGTGCCTCTATCGAAGCCTGGACGTTTCCGACCGATTTGCTAAAGGTGCATCTGGTGTTTAGCCAGCAGAACAGTGACGCTCAGTTAGAAAACTATAACGGTATCAGTGTGGATAATGGCTACGATTGGCCGCCGTACGATGAGGGACTTATCCGTCCGGTGAATGCTTTCACTCAAATGCTCAAGTACTTATGACCTTAGGTGCCTAACATGGATCAGTCAGCGTACTTAGTTTGGCCAGAGCAGCACGGCGATGCTTTTGATAGCCATAAATTTAATGCCATAAAGCACAACTACCACCATCACCCGCTATTTAGTTTGTCCAGTCTTGAATCACTGGCAGAATATTTGTTGCCTTTGCAAAAATGCCGCTTTGCCAAAGAGGCCTTGCAACTGGACTCGGCGTTTTATCACGAGGGAAAGAGCCCGGACAATCAAAGCATAGCGCAAGTGTTTGCCCAGATGGATCAGCCAGGCTCTTGGCTGGCACTATACGATGTGCAGCAGCACCCCGCATATGCTGAGTTGCTCGAGGGTATTGTTCAGTCGCTGTCGCCGTTATTTTCGGCGCAACAGGGTAAGCTTTATGAAGTTGCTGGGTTTGTCTTTCTGTCTTCTGCGCCGGCGTTTACTCCCTTTCATATCGACCGGGAAAACAACTTTTGGTTACAGCTGCATGGCCAGAAGAAACTCAGCGTATTCGATCATCAGGATCGCTCGGTTGTCTCGCAGCAGGCGGTTGAAGATTTTATTGTTTATCGGTCACTGGATGATGTGAAGCTCGACGGGAGTAATCGAGCAAAAGCAGTGTCGTTTGATGTGGCGCCAGGTCAGGGCGTATACTTTCCGTCGACCACACCGCATATGACCGAAACAAACGATTCCTGGGTCACGCAGGATAATGGTATCTCGGTATCTATTGGTGTCGTATTTTATACCGATTGGACACAACATATTGCGCGACTTTGCCAGTACAACAGTATCGCAAGAAAGTTGCGCTTGCCATTGAGTGATCTTCAGGGTGTCGGGGTTGCGGACCTGCTGCGCGCCAGGGCAGGGCAGGCGTTAGCTTACACTCGCCAGCGATTTCGGTCTTACGATGCACCTAACAGAAGTTTTTAGTAGACCTACAGATTCGATATTACGCGCAATAATAAGGTAGTGACGTGAGTGAGTAAGTTGTTAAGCTATAAGGAAGCCGTGTTCCAATACGGTGAAAATCACAGCGGTTTTGGTATTCTAACCACGCCTGCCGAAGCGCAAGTAACTGGTGGTAACACCCCGCTATGTATTATATTCAACGCCGGATTGTTACATCGCTCTGAACCCTATCGTTTAAATACATTGCTTGCCCGACAGCTAGCAAGCCAGGGTTTCACGACGCTGCGAATAGATCTGGCCGGTAAAGGTGACTCCAGGACGCGCGATAGCCGCACCAGCAACCGGGAGTCGGTTGCGATGGATTGGGCGGCAATAAAAACCGCACTGGCTTCGAGTGTTTCAGCTGACCAAACCTTCGTGCTTATGGGTCTGTGTTCGGGTGCCGATAACGCGGTCAAACTGGCGTTGGATGATGCGCAAGTTCGCGGTGTGATATTACTTGATCCGCTGTGCCCGCGTGACAAGCAGTTTTATCTGCGCCGGGCTTTGCAAAAATTATTTTCACCAATGGTTTTAATGCAGTTGCTAGGCTATCTGGCCGGCAAGATAAAGGGACTATTTAATCGCGAGGCGGTTGACGCTAGGCCACAGTCCAATTTGCGTGATGCGCCAACCGATGAAGAATTGGTACAGGCATTACTAGCGCTTGAGCGTAGAGAGGGTAGTGTGCTGGCAATCTTTACCAGTTACGCCTACGGTTACTACAATCAGGCCGGGCAGTTGGGCAAGGTACTATCGCTATCGGGCTCAGATTTTTGTCGTGAATTTCATTGGCCAGAGATGTCTCACCTATACGCCTTGCAATCGCATCGTGAAAAATTAATCGCAACGATAAGTAGCTGGATGACAGAAAAATACTAGCTGTGTCGGCCTGCCAATCAATCCAGCAAGGATTGCTCGCGTAGAATTTCCTTTACCGTACAAAAGCTAAAGTCGTGCAGCAAGTTTTTCAGTCGCTGTTCACAGATCTCAAGATTATTGTAATGTCGGAATTTGGATAGGCCGGTCGCAGGTAAAGCGGGTTGCTCCGGATCGATCTCCCAGGGGTGCAAATAAAAAATAAACGGTTGTTGTTGAGAGCGATTGACTTTTTTAAGTGCCCAGCGGCTAAACCAATAGGGGAAGAGTCGGAAGTACCCACCGCCGGCAACTGGCAATTTATACCCTGGTAGTTTAAGTGCGGTAATCGGAAACTCGACTATTTGGTGGTTTGCTGGCGTGCGCAGTCGATGCGGGATTTCGATTGCACCGGGAATGCCGTAGCGGTCGTGCTTTACCGGAAAAATGCTGGAGTCATAGCGAAAGCCTGCTTCGGCAATAATGTCCAAAGCCCATAGCGATTGTTGGGTAATTGAGTAGCTGGCGGCACGGTAACCCAGCACAGCTTCGCCACCAATATCTTCCAATAGTTTTTTACTGCGGAGTGTTTCTTCACGAAACACTTCAGGCGTTTGCCGGTAAATTAATTGATGGCTATAGCCATGACTGCCCAGTTCGTGGCCGCGTGCGACAATCGCCTTAACCAGCGCCGGGCAGCGATCAGCAATCCAGCCTAGGACAAAAAAAGTGGCTTTGATATTGTGCTGGTCAAACAGATCAAGGATGCGTAGAGTATTGTTTTCAACACGCAGTGGAAAGTCGTCCCATTTTTTCGTTGGTGCCCATTTAGCTAATGCTGCGACCTGAAAATAGTCCTCCACATCAATGGTAATTGCATTTTTCATAGGACTTTTGCTCATTGCGCCTGCTCGAGTTTCGCTTGCTCCAGATGACCGCGAATCTCTGCGTCTTCGGGCGCCAGTTCAACCGCGGTGCTGAGTATGTCAACCGCCGTATCATACTGCCCATCGCCAAACAGTATCCAGCCATAAGTATCGGCAATTGATGCTGTGTTTGGTGCGAGTTTGTACGCTTGCGCAGCTGTTTGCAGCGCCGCAGGATTATTCACTTGTTGATAGGCCCAAGCCAGATTGTTCAGGTTCAGTGCATATTTGGGAGCGCGTGTGCGAATTGTCTCCATTAGTGGAATGGCAGTATTGAAGTCGCCTTGTACTAGATAAGTCGTTGCCCGAGCACCCATTGCTCTGACACTGTCAGGGAAATGCAACAGCCAGTCGTCCAGAAACTTAGCGGCCTGCGTCGCGTCGCTGTCAGATAGCAGCGAATAAAGTTTGGTTGCCAAGGTGTCGTTGGCGCGGGCTTGCCAGACGTCTAGGTAGGACTGGATGGCAGCGGCAAAGTTTTGTTGCGCTAAATACAGGTCACCGCGTAATTCTCCTGCGAGTAATGGGTTGCTGTTAGCAATTTGGTCGACAACTTTTTTTGCCTCGCTAAAATTGCCAGCCTCTATTTCGATGTTACTTAACAGAGTCAGCAATGCGGTGGCGTTAGCATCGATCGCCAACCCCGCCAGTGTTTCCTGGCGCGCTGCGATAAGATCATTGCCGAGCAAATGTGATCTGCCTTTTGCATAGTGTATAGCTCTGCTGGTTGCCGGCAGCAGAGCTGAGTCTGGTGCCTGCTCGAGTAATTGACGCTGGTAGGGTTCAGCTTTGTCCAGTAGGTCGCGGTTGGCATAGGCCATCGCCAGCACAGCGTAGCCTATGCCGCTCGATTGCGTTGCATTGATTTCAAGTAGGGTTGCCTCGGCACTATCCCACTGTTTATCACTTCTGGCCGATTCTAACATTCCCTCTAAAGGGAGGGGGTTGTCCGGGGCGATGCGATTGGCAACTTTAAAGGCCTCTATGGTGCGGTCAAATGCGTTTGATTGACTTGCTATTAGTGCCAGCTTCATTGCGCTGGCAAAGTGTTTGCTATCAGCTTGCAAGGCCTTACGGTAATACTCACTGGCACTATCGAGTTGCAACTGGCTGTAATGGAAATCGCCAGCCAGCTCCAGCAGCGCAGGGTCATCGCGATTGGCCTGCAGTTGTTGGTCGATAATAGCCTGGGCGTCATTGGCGCGGTTTAACAATACCAGTTGTCTGGCTAGACTTGCGGCCAGGATAAAGTTGGCGGGATTACTCTCGCTGCCATTGCGCAATATATACAAGGCCTCCTCGCGATCGGGCGGTGTGGCGCTGTTATACATATCTGCGAGTGATAGGTAGGGTTCGTCGATCGTTGGATTGATGATGATCGCCCGCTTTAATGCACGTTCTGCTTCTGCTCGTTGGTTCGCAGCAATGGCGGCTTTACCAAAAATAACCAGTAGCTGGGCATCTTCATTATCGCTGACGTATTTTTCCAGCAAACTGATAACTCGCTCGGGTTGATTGTTGCGCAGATCGGCAATCGCGGCCAGTTTGGTAATTCTTGGGTCGCTGATCTCGGCATCGACACGACCGCTAAAGTAATTGGAAGCCGCTTCGGTATCGCCAGCACGATAGCGAATGACCGCAAGTAACAGTGCTGCCTCCTCGAAGTTGGGATATTCGTCGACCAGCTTTCTAAGTTTGTTTTCAGCCTGTTCGAACTCGCCTTGTTCAAATAGGCTGCTGGCGTCCCTGAATTCACCCTGCGCAACCTCCATGCCAGGAAATGCACGGGCGATTTGTTGTGTATAGATCAACGCCTCTGCAGACTTGCCCTGTTGCACCAATAAGTCTGTTAGCAATGCAAGGTACACTGACTTTCTCGGTGTCATCACGTCGACATTGGGTAGTAGGCTAAGCGCTTCTGTCAGTTGGTTTTCAGCAGCTTCCCAGTTATCTGCAGCCAGGCTGATCTGGGCTTGTAGAAAGTAAGCATCGGGATTATCGTTTGCAACCGCTAGCGACTGGTCAATCAATCTATTCGCTTCAGCGATATTTGATTCACTGGTTTTCATGCGTGCCATGGCTAACAGCGCCTCGACATTGTTCGGGTCGGCAGCTAGCACCTGCTGATACAGTGCTTTTGCGATAAACGAATTACCTAAACCGTTCTCGGCCTGGGCAAGTAGCAGTAGGTAGGACTGCCCCAAAGGTCTTAATACCGATTGAGAGTTTTCGAGCAGCGCGCGAGCAGAGCGGAACTTATTGCGCTTAATGTACGCCTGCGCAAGCGTTTGCAAAAAATTGGTATCTTGGTAGGCCTGCTCGGGGAGGCGCTCCAAGCGTGCGATCGCGTATTTATAGCGGCCCATTGCGTTTGAAATACGCGCCAGTGCGATATGACCTGCGATATTGTCAGGTGCTTTTTGAATTGCGTTTTTGGCTTCAATTTGCGCAGCGCGAAACTGGCCTTGCTGTAAATAGGTGTTTGACTGTAACAGGTGTCGTTCGACGCTGGCAGCGGTGTTCTTACCATCGTCACTGCAACCCAATGCCAATGCGACAAACAGTGCCAGTAATAGGTAGGAGCTTTTTAACTGCGCTTTCATAATTTGACCCATTGTGTTTAATACCGTCGGGGTGCGTCTATGCGGTGCCAGACTCTTCCTCTTGTGCGCCGGTGATCTCTTTGAGTTCGTACTTTTTAATTAAGTCATAAAGTGTTGGTCGCGTGATGCCTAACAGCTTGGCACAGGCTGACATGTTACCGTCGGCCAGCGACAGTGCCGTGTTAATGGCATTCTTTTCGGCATTTTGTCGCACCATGCGCAAATTAATCGACAGCTCCAGCTCTTCCGATAAATCGAGGTCTTCGTTATCAATCGATTTTCTTTCGCTCATGATGACGGCGCGCTTGATTTTATTTTCGAGTTCGCGAATATTGCCAGGCCAGTCGTACGCTTCAATGGCGCTGGCAGCGGCGGGGGTGAATCCGGTTACCTTGTTGCGGTGTTCCTCGGCGTACTTTTCGAGCATATAACGGGCGAGCAGAATCTTATCGCCTTGTCGCTCGCGTAACGGCGGAATTTTTACCACGATTTCGCTAATACGATAAAACAGGTCTTCGCGAAAGGTGTTCTCTTTAACCATTGCCTCAAGGTTTTTATTGGTTGCACAAACCACACGAACATTAACCGGTATTTCTTTTCTACCGCCTACCCGCTCAATCACACGCTCTTGCAAAAACCGCAGTAGCTTGGCTTGCAAGGGTAGGGGCATATCGCCTATTTCGTCGAGAAATAAAGTGCCGTTTTCAGCGGTTTCGATTTTACCGATACTCTGTTTATTAGCGCCAGTAAATGCGCCTTTTTCATATCCGAATAATTCGCTTTCCATCAGTGTTTCGGGCACAGCCGCACAGTTAATGGCAACAAAGTTATTATCGCGTTGTTCGCTTAGGTCGTGTATGGCTTTGGCAAAAACTTCTTTACCGGTGCCGCTTTCACCCAGTAATAAAGTGGTGACATTGGTGGGAGCGAGCTTTTCGATACTGCGGCATATTTTCAGCATCAGTGGACTGTTGGCGATAATGCCTTTTAGCGGCGAGTCATGCTGTTCTTTGCTCTTGCGCAGTTGCTCTTCAAGCTCAGACATCTGGAATGCACGCTGTACAATCAGGTCGAGAACTTTTGTGTCGACAGGTTTTTGATAAAAGTCGTAAGCACCCATGCTCACCGCGCGCAATGCATTTTGGTAATCGGCATGGCCAGTTACGACAACGACCTTGATCATGGGGTCAATGGCTAGTGTTTCCTGTAGAGTTGCAAAACCCTCTTCGACACCTTCATCATCGGGAGGTAAACCAAGGTCTTGTAATATTACGCTAGGCTCCTCGCGGCGTACTGCAGTAAGCGCCTCATCGCGATTGACGGCCACCACCACATTGTATTCTTCAAAGTGCCAGCGCAGCTGGCTTTGTAAGCCAAGATCATCCTCAACGATGAGCAGTGTGCGCTTTTCGTTGTTGCAGGCCTGGGTTGATGCGTTATTCATAGATTCACCGTCGTGGTTTCAAACTCGGTTGCAATTTCGCCCGCAGTTTCAGTGCTGCTATTGCTAATAGGAAGCATGATACAAACATTGGTGCCTATATTTAGCTCACTGGTTACTTTGATTTGGCCACCCATATTCTGGATAAATTCTCTAACCTGGTAGGCGCCAATACCCATGCCCATGCTCGACTTGGTCGATTCAAAGGGTTTAAACAATCGCTTGCGCAAAAAGTCCTCGTCCATGCCACAGCCATTGTCTTCAATCTCAATTATCACTTGGTTATTATCCAGCAGTAGCGATACGTCGATAAAGCCACTGCTGTCGGTGGCATCTTGTGCGTTACGAATAACGTGCATCAGAATCATCACCAGTTGTTCTTGGTCAGCAGTAACACTGGCTTCAATTGATTTTGTTCGCAGGGTTGGGATAGGTTGTCGGTCTGTGGATTTCCGAATCGCTTCAAGTATGAGTTTTTGTACTGCTATGGATCGCTGTGGCGCGGCTTGACCACTGCTTTGCAGGCGTTTAAGTAAATTGCTCATGCGCGCCACCGAGTTGTCGATGGTTTGAATCGCGTCTTCGACAAAGGCAGGGTTTTCTTTATGCTTATTGGCGTTTTGAACCACCAGCGCCTGCTGTGCAATCAGGTTTTTCAAATCGTGCATGATAAATGCGGTGAGTTTGTTATAGGTGTCGAACTGCTTGGCTTCGGCAAGTTGCTCGGCCGATTTTTGCCGTACGATATAACTGGCCAGTTGGCGGCCAACACTCTTGAGTACGTCGAGGTCTTCCCAGTTTAACGTGCTGGAATTCGAGCGGTGAGTTAATAAGAAAAAGCCCCGCAAGTTGCTGCCTATCATTAGCGGCACAATCACCCAGGCATTTTTAATATTGTGAACCCAGTCGGGCAACAGTTTGCCGTAGGGGTCGATCAGGTTGTTGCCGCTTTCACCTAGCGCATAAACCCACTCCTGGTCGAGAAAGGGGCTGATAAACGGGCTACTGGCCCCAACCATGAGGTTGTCGGGCATATCGATATTCCAGCGCGTGACCTGTTCAAATTGTTCGTTTTCATTGTTAAGCCATAGACTGCCGCCTTCGCTGTTAAAGATATCGGCAACGGCTTTTATGCTGCCGGTATAAAAGTCGTCTTGCTCACTCATATCCGAAAGCGTTTTAATCAGGTTTAACCAGACATTGCGATAGTCGTACTTGTGCCTGAAGAAATGCTTGTTAACGAAGACCTGTATATTGGCGCGAATTGAGCGTGACGCAGCGGCCACCGTAAGGCTGATAAAGGTAAACGAAACCAGCACCAGTTGCAGTGCTGCTGACCAGGCCGCGTTTTGTAATTGCGTGTAGTAGGCGGCAATTGCCATCAATAACAGAAACAAACCGGCAATGAGTAAGGCACTGCTGTAGTAGGCCATGTTTCTGGAAATCGCAATGCTTTGCTCAGGCTGGGTGCGAAGCGAGCCAAACAAAAAAAGCAAGGCAACTAACACATTGATGGTGCCGATGGCATTGGCGATGTACGGGTCGGGTTGCTCAAACAGAGTTTGGAAGGTCAGGCTGTAGAGCTCACAGCCCATGAGTACAATCAGGCCAATGCAAATATATTTAATATTATGTCGATGCTGCGGAGTGCTGTTGCGAATCAGCTGTTCTATCAACGCCAGAATAGCCAGCGTCATAATAATAGGGCCGATTAATAACTGCCATTCAAAGTTGTAGCTGATATTAAATCGCGCAAATAGTGATTGATTGCCAACCATAATGGCGGCAGATACTGCCCAGATGATGCCAAACGCAATTTTAATGGAGTCATTGAGCTTTTTGCCGGTGCTGCTTTCCAGTAAGCGCCATAATGCGACTGCCCAAACGCCAAGATTACCGACTTTTACCAGGTGAATAGTAATCGATGGGATATGAATGCCTTGTGCCGCAGCAAGCAGGATTTGGGTGGCGCCGGTGACATAGCACGCCAGTTGTAAGGGTCGGTAAACCCCCTGTGTGCCGTTTTTGCTATTAAGTAATAGACCGGCGATGACGTAAAGCAATGCGGCGAATAAATGGCCACTGTACTCAATGCCGACAATAGCGCTGGTCAACGCTTGCGCTTCCATAAGGTTTTTACTTTGAGATCAAGGGGTTTAAAGCTATTAGTATAGATGAATATCGCGCCTGGCCAGCGAGATTTCGCAGTTAAATTGGTATAATTATTGAGCGATATTTTTAAGACTGGTGACCATCTTGTGCAGTGAGCGATCAAATAGCGGGCCGGTGCGAAGTAGCCGAGCCCGTTTGCGTTGCAGGTCAAACGCAAATTCCTTGCGGGGTTTTTCCAGCGCTTTAAAACCAAGCCGATTGACAAATACATAGCTGTCCGAGGTTTCGAGCTTGGCCGCCAGTTTGCAGCGCACAACTGCGCTACCGCCGGCTGATTTAAACTCCAGCCAACTACCGACCTGTACTGCTTCAGCGCGCTCGATAAACTCGTAGGTTAATGCCTGGAACTGCACTTTTTGCCGCTCCAGTGCGGTCATTTCTTTCCAGCCCTTTTGTTGTTTAAGCGACTGTAGCGCTTCGTCGGTGTCAGCGGCAAAAGTTTCGACTTTAACGGCCGGTTCACTTTCTTTGGGCTCGGCAAAAGATACCAGCACGCCTTTTAACTCTTCGATTGTGCTGGTGATTTGTTGTTCGTTTAACGTGGTCTGTTTTAAACCCAGCGCCAGCTTGTCCATCAGGTCTGCGGTGACTCGCTTTACCCGCTGGCGCGATTTTTCGTCAACGTGATGGTGCGAGCACCAGATAAGGTCCTGCATGGCTTGCAGCTGGTCCAGCCAGGCCTGGCTTTCTTCGCTTTCTTTAACAAAAGTGACGTAAAGCACCTGTTGCCAATGCTTCACAATAAATTCTGATATTGGTACAGCCACTTCTTTGCCATCCATCGCTTCTTGTATTGCGCGTTGTGAACGCAAGGTGGCTATTTCTTTTTTCGCCTGGCCTGCAACCGCTTCACGGGTGCGTTTTTGGACTAAATCAGCGCGTTTTTCAGACTGTGCGTGGTAGCTCTTTAACTCAGTGAGGGCCTTTGCAAACGCGGCCTCAAGGTTGTCAATATTGGTTTGGATATCCTGCACCCACAGCTCAATTTTCTGTAACAGGCCGCCGGCATCGGCGCTTTCTTCGTCGACACCAATGCTGATTCGGGCAACTTCGTTAATAAACTCGCGGGCTGGGTGTTCAGTATCGCTGAAAAAACGCCTATCTTTTAGGGCAATTTTTAATATCGGCATTTGCAGGCGACTAATCAGCGTCTTGACGTTATCGGGAATATTTTTATCGTCGAGCACAAAATCAAAAAACATTGCAACCAGGTTGATAACGTCTTCATCGACCTGTTGCACCGCGCGGCGCTGCCCCTGCGGCATGCCACGGGTAAGAATGGCTTCGATATAGGAGCGAAGGTCTTGGCCGATGTTTTTGTCATCGTTACTGTTATTGAGTGACGGAGAGCTGTCGAGCAACTGCAGTAGCTCATGATTGGCAATTGCGGTGCCGGTGCCCGATGAAAACAGCGGAATTTGGCTATTACGCGACTGTTCGGGTAGGGAGCGAAGATTGGATAGCAGTTGACTGAGTTCGTTAAACGCTGGCGAGCTATAGCGATAACTGCTGTCGATAGCACCTGCCAGTAAAGGTAGTTCGTCGTCATCGACACTTTCGAGCAGTGCGGAACTGCCCAGCGAGCGCGGTTTTGAGCGCTGTTTTTTTATCTTTCGCTGGTCGTTAAACGCAACGCCTTGTTCTTGCAGCAAGGTGTTAGTATTTTTGTACAATTCAGGTAATCGATTTACCACGTAGCGCTCGTACTGCTTTAGCAAAATGATGCGTGCTTTAATCTCAATAACCATGGGCTGTATCGCATCGGCAAACAGCTCAATTAAATGTGATGGGTCTATTGGGTTGGCATCGTCGTCTTGAATTGATTGTTGATAAAGTTCGGACAGTCGCGATCTAAGTTCAAACAAGGCATTTTTATTGACTGACCGGGCGCGGCTAGTCATGGTGCTGACGGCGACATTCTGTTCCATGTCATCCTTGTCCACTAACTGCATTTCTTCTTTTGTCTTGGCTGCTTTGGCAGTGGGGGTTGCGCTATGTTGAGCAATGGATTGTTGCGCAATGGATTTAAATAGTTGCGCCAGGCCTTGTTGGTAATCATTGCGGCTGGTGCGGGTGCGCACCCTGACTTCGCGCATGGATTCGAAATACAGGTTTTGTTCTGAATTACTGGTAGCCCTTGAGGCTAAATCAAAAAACAGGTCATCGCAGCTGGCAAACATATCGTCGAGCAACGTTAGCAGTGTTTGGCTAAACTGCTGCTCTAAGCGGGCGATGATTGCGGATTTATTCATGCGGTCGATGGGTATCCCACTGCCTTACAACGCTATAACTTACATTACAGGAAGGGTTAATTAATCGGCCTATTATGACGGCAAACGCTTTTGCATTCAAAACGAATTGCGGACTACTGGTTATTTAGTGAATAAAAAGCTATTTAAGCCGGGGGCGGGGTAATATTAAGGGTTGGAAATGACAGGCGATTGCTGTTTTTTACGTAAATTACTGGTCTTTCTTAGCAATTCAAGCAGAGGAAAATCGGCCTGGTTAATTTTGGCGATTGCTGAAGGTTTGCTAACTGCGTTTTCAATATCATAGGCAAATACGGCGATCTCGTAATTATCTGGCGGTAAGTCAATAATGGTGTACTGGGTAGCGTAAACATCAGGAATATTAATGGTGCGCATACCATAAAGACTTCCTTGGTAGCTGATTTCATAACCGGCGATTTCGTTGATTGGCAGCGGGCTATTATCTTCTCGGGCAGCTGGAATATCCCAGGAGAGTGCGATATCAGCTGAACTGTAGGCAACCGGAGGCGCAGTGTTATCCGAGTTGCTGTTTGGCGGGTTGGGCGTTGTAGCGGTAGATGTCGCTGAGCTGACTGCCGACGCTTGCGCTTGGGGCGATGAACTTTTGCCGCCGCTGCAGCCCGCCAACAGTAACAATGACGAAGCGAAACCGATCGATAAAAACCGGTTAATAAGCGTAAAGCGTGTGTTTGCCATCAATTGTAAAGCTTGACCTCGGGGCCTTGGGCCATTGGCCCTGAATAATTGAGTTTTATCAAAAGTGCGCACGGTACACTTTGCGTCATTTGGTACACTTCACGACACGCGGTACTGCAATATGCACTTTACCCGTATTACCCAAGCCGGAGTCGGACAACTCTTAATGACTTTGCGGTTTGGCTTAGCTCCTCAGCAGTAACCGATGCTTTAGTTATATAGATGCATCGGTTTCAGATGAATAGTTTCAGCCGGACTACGCAACTGCTAAGACTCGATTCTTTTGGCTTAATTAAATAGTTAAGTATTTAGGTTCATGGAATGCCAGCCGCGAAGCGCTGCAGAGAACCTTGATGGCTGCGGACTATACCATAGCGGTATTAAAAATTAACCAAACAAGAAAAAAATTGTAAAAGCTGTGAACTACTCCACACGCTTTGTTCGTTTTTAAGCGTTCGTCCCTTGTACATCCATTGAGAAATGACCGGATTAGCTGGTGCGCGCTAATACGAAATCACAAATATTGATGAGAGACTGCTGATATTCGTTGTCGGGAAGCGCGGCGATTGCCGCTTTTGCTTTGTCGGCTTCTGCCTGGGCGTGTTGAAGTGTAAGTTGCAGCGCACCGCAGCTTTGGGTGATTTCGATAATCCGTCCAATTTTGCTGATGTCTTTGTCGACAATCGCTGTGGTTAGTAGCTGATGTTGATCGCCACTTTGCTGTTGCGTTATTCGTAGTGCATCGATAAGCGGCAGCGTAAGCTTGCCTTCAGCCAGGTCATCGCCCACGTTTTTACCCAAATCAGCACTGTCACCAGCATAATCGAGGTAATCGTCGACCAATTGAAATGCTAGGCCAAGATGCCTGCCGTAAAGGCCAGCCTGTTCCAGTTGCGCAGCACCACTATTCGCCACTACCGCTGCGGCTTGGCATGCGCCCTCAAACAATTGTGCGGTTTTATTGCGAATAACCTCAAAATAGCGGTTTTGGTCGAGATTCAGGTCGCCAATGGCCATTAATTGGCTAACTTCGCCCTCGGCAATTTTGGTCGTGGTATCGCTGAGAATTTGCATAACCTGTAGGTTACCAATGCCAACCATGAGTTGAAAGGCCTTACTGTAAACAAAGTCTCCTACCAATACGCTGGATGCGTTGCCCCAATTGGCATTGGCAGTGGGCTTGCCGCGGCGCAGTGTTGACATATCGACCACATCGTCGTGCAGTAGTGTCGCGGTATGGAGGAATTCAACCGCTGTTGCCAGCTGTACTTGTCTTTGGTTGTTAACATCGCCCATCGCGCCCGCGCAAAGCAGTGAAATTAGTGGCCTAATACGTTTACCACCACTGGCCACCAGGTATTGGCTGATATCCTCGACCAGGCCCACATCAGAAATCAGTTGCTGATGAATTAAATCGTTGACTGCGGCAAATTCGTCGGCGACAAGAGTGTAGCTGGCTTGCATAGTATGTTAAATGACCTGGTGGATGAGACAGCCTAAAAGCCGCCGTTTCAGTTTCTCGGTTTGCACGAGTCGTTGTCTTGCCGCCCCGAAATGCTAGTGCAATGATAGTGCAAAGGCTTTGTATGGGTAATGGCGTGACGTAGCGGCTTATGTGGCAGTTTATGATGCAACAATTCAACCCTACGGAACCGGCATTGCGGAAATAGCGGCCTGCATGCTATGGGTTGGCTGAAATACTGTCAAGCACACTGCAATGGCATGCGTTGCAGGTTAGAGAAGCTTGCCGGCCTAGGTAGTTCAGCGGCTTGGTCGGGTTAACGACTTATATGGTTGAGTGGCAGGGCGGTGCGATTAATCACCTTACGAAGCACAAAACTGGAATGTACACCGGTTACGCCCTCGATTTTGGTCAATCTGCCTAACAGGAATTCCTCATAGCGTGCCATATCGGGCAAAACGGCCTTCAGTAAGTAGTCAGCCGATTGACCGGTAACAATACTGCACTCAATAATTTCAGGAAAGTTGCTGATTTGTTGCTCGAAGTTTTCAAAGCGCTCGGGGGTGTGCCTGTCCATGCTGATGCTAATCATCGCGGTGAGTGACAGACCTAATGCAGCGTCATCGAGCAAGGTGACGTGGCCGCGAATCAGGCCGGCATCTTCCATGCGCTTAATTCGCCTGGCGCAGGGGGTTGGCGACAGGCCGATTTTTTCCGCCAACTCCAGATTGCTGATTTTTGCGTTTGCCTGCAGTGCTTCCAGCAGGCGCTTATCAATGCGGTCCAAGGTAATGTGTTTTGAAGCAGTGGCCTGGTTAATCATAGTGGCTCCTGGGGTTGCCCTAGCTTAAAGCGATTTGAGTATGTGAAAATATCATACTTTGGTCTATAAATAGAGATATTCTCTACAAATAAGTATTTTATTAAGTAATATAGCTAATATTAACCAATACCTATGCTTTAAAGCTGAATTTCGCTATCCGATTAGCTCTATAATTGCGGCCACTGCGGGCCCTGCCTGCGCTATTGATTGATTATTTTGAGGTTTTACGCCATGTGTGCATCGAAAACCGGTTCTTCGAACCCATCGTTTAACCATCGCAAATACCAACCGCATTTGCCGCTGCAGTTAAGCGATCGAACCTGGCCGGATAAAGTGATCGAAGCAGCACCGAACTGGTGTAGCGTCGACTTGCGTGATGGCAACCAGGCGTTGATTGAGCCGATGACGGTGGCGCAAAAGTTAAAGCTGTTTGATTTGCTGCTGCGCGTGGGTTTTAAAGAAATTGAAATTGGTTTTCCTGCGGCTTCACAAACTGATTTTGATTTTGTTCGCTGTCTAATTGAAGATAATTTAATTCCCGATGATGTCACCGTGCAGGTATTAACCCAGGCGCGGGAGGATTTAATTACCCGCTCTTACCAATCGCTAAAGGGCGCCAAGCGGGCAATCATGCATGTTTATAATTCCACCTCGACGGTGCAGCGTGAAAAAGTTTTTGGCCTGGACCCACAGGGTATTAAAGCCATTGCGATCAGGGGAGCAGAAATTGTTAAGCGTTGTGCGGCGGCGCAACCCGATACGCAGTGGCAATTTCAGTATTCGCCCGAGAGTTTTACCGGTACTGAAATTGATTACGCTATTGAAGTATGCGATGCGGTGATTGATGTTTGGCAGCCAACGCCAGAGCAGCCCTGTATTATTAATTTGCCTGCCACCGTTGAGATGACCACGCCCAATGTTTACGCCGATCAAATTGAATATTTTGGTCGCAAAATTCAGTGCCGCGACAGTATCCAGATTAGCTTGCATACCCATAACGACAGAGGTTGCGCTGTCGCTGCCGCCGAACTTGCGGTGCAGGGCGGTGCCGACCGGGTTGAAGGCACGTTGTTGGGCAATGGCGAGCGCACCGGCAATATGGATATTGTGACTATGGGTATGAACCTGTATAGCCGCGGGGTTGACCCACAGTTGGATTTTTCCAATATCGATGAAATTATTCAGGTGGTAAAAGCCTGCACCAATTTACCGGTGCATCCCCGCCACCCATATGCGGGCGAGCTGGTATTTACTGCGTTTTCGGGTAGCCATCAGGATGCCATTAAAAAGTGCCTGGCAGTGCAAGCCGATGACCAGCCCTGGGATGTTGCCTATTTGCCGATTGACCCTACTGATCTGGGTCGGTCTTACCAGGAGGTTATTCGCATTAATAGCCAGTCGGGCAAGGGCGGCATAGCTTATGTGTTAGAGCAAGCGCATGGTTTGCAATTGCCGCGCTGGTTACAAATTGATTTTAGTACTGTGGTTCAGCGACATGCTGAAAATACCGAGTCGGAAGTATCGCCAGAGGGCATTTGGAACTTATTCCAAAGTCACTATTTAAACCAGCAAACACCGTACAGCCTTGGCAGTTTTAGTATTAACCATAGCGATAATCGCGACCATTTGAGTGCCGCCTTGCAGTACCAGGGTGATGAGGTCACGGTTGTCGCTGAAGGTGCGGGTGTCGTCGAGTCGTTTGTCACGGGTCTATCTAGCCTTGTTGAAGAAGAGTTGGTACTGGTCGATTACTCGGAGCATGCCGTGACCAGTAGTGCCCATTCGGATGCGGCCTGCTATGTGCAAATGAATATCCAGGGCCAGCGTTACTGCGGTGTGGGTATGAGTGGCGATATTGTCGATGCCTCTTTACAGGCCATTCTCTGCGCGGTGAATAGCTATGTTCGCGACCGCGATGCATTACTTGTCGCTGGTCGGGGCACCGCTGGGCCTGATTCAGCGGCCCAAGCCTAAATCCGCGATAACCGTGACAATAGCGTTTTTCTGGGCCAGATGGGTAATAAGCTTGCATCAAAGGCCTGGGTTTAACTACTATGCCGATTCACATAGCAGCGCCGTCTTTGAATTGTGAGTTGAAATTGGATCATTAAATGAATCGTCAGCGTCGATCGACCTATATGGCTGAAATGGGTATTGAGCACTGGGTGCCAGTAAGAGCACTGCAAGGTGCAGCCCAGGGCCACTGGGTTGCAACTGCCCCTCGAGGTATACTCAAGGCCGGCTTACACTCGGCGGTTGAGTCACCGCTCGATTCATCGGCGCCCGCAGCTGCTAATCGCGGTCGAGCCATTGCCAAGGTTTTGGATCTGGTCGATAACTCTGGCCAGGCCAGCAAATCTGCTAAGGCATCTACACAGGCCGCCGCCGCTATAACCACAGTTTCGCCTGAGCTAAGTACACAACAGCCTGCCAACACACTGGCGCAATTTACCTTGGCCAGTGTGGTTTGCGATGATATTTTGTTGGTCGACGATATCACCGCGATGCAGTTTGCCCCTAGCGCCTACCAAAACTGGATTAATGCGCTTTTGTTTTCTCTAGCCCGGCCAATAATTCGCGGTGCTATGACAAACAACATAGCTAGCAATGTGAATGATTCTGGCGGCAGATTCGATCGTTTTTCCTGGCCGCTACCCGACAGTGATTTATTTGATAATACCGAGCAGGGCGCCAAAGAGGTTGTAGCTGCATGGTTGCAACGTAAACTGCAAGAGAATAAACCCAGCTGGGTCGTACTCATGGGCGATGCTGCAATTGCTGCACTCTCCGGTTTAACGGCAAGCCCATTGGCCGAGCACCGAGGTGCGGTGATCGAGTTTGCTGGCCAGCCATCGATTCAAGCTTTAACCACGTTCGGAACTGGCCAGCTATGGCGCGAGCCATTGCTTAAAGCAAAGTTCTGGCAGCATATGCAGCAGTTACCCGCTGCAATGCCCGATAGCAACAGCTAACGCTGTATTAAAGCGTTGTCTTTCACTATGTTGCCAACGGCAAGTTTACGTGCGTTAACTGTTGCTGATTGTGGCCCGCCGTTACAATGGCTGGATACCTTACCCGACAACCCCTGGTCAACTGCCACGCTGGTCGCGGCATTAGCCAAACCCCATTACTGTATTCGCGTTGCAATTGATACAGCGCAAGATACGCAAGCCCTCGTGGGTGTCAGTGTTGCCACCATTATCCATACCGATAGCCAAACAAATATCGATACAGAATGTAATTTGCTTTATATTGCGGTACAGCCCGAGTTAAGGCAACAGGGGTTAGGTTCGGCATTGATCGAAGATTTACAGGCGCAGTGTTCACAGCAATCGGTCAGGCGATTATTATTAGAGGTAAGGGCCGATAACACGGAGGCTATTGCCTTGTATTTAAATTCGGGTTTTGTTCTAGACGGGGTACGAAAAAACTACTATCCCGCTCGGCAAAATACCCAGCAAGGTGTCAGTGTTCCCACAACGGCACAGCGTCAAGATGCATTATTATTTAGCTGTCAAATTTAGCCTTGTGATTGATACAGTATTAGAACGGAGCCAATAATGGCCATAGTACAAACGCAGTGGTGGTGCCTGGAGTTACCTGACGAATGGTCTGCCGAAATGGAGGACGATTGCGTCACCATTGCCGATTGCGATGGCGTAGGCGAAATTGATATTACCGTGGTAAGAAAAGCCGATAGCCATGTCGATGATAGTGACCTGGCACAATTTGCCGAGCAGTTAGTTGAACAGGGTATCGCAAGCCGGGCGGTGGAGGTAGGAGTAACCCGAGGCCTTTTATTTGAATACCAGGACGATGAGGGCGACTGGCGCGAATGGTATTTGGCTCGCGGTCCTCTGCTGATTTATATTACCTATCATACTGATACTGAGCACAGTGGACTGGATAATGCGATTGTTGACGAGATTCTCGCAACACTGGTGGTACTGGAAGAAAGCGATTTATCCGAATAACCTCAGCCCAATTGCCAAGTCTTAAGTGTCAAATTGAATTTGGGTATGAAGTTTGACTTGAAGTTGAGTTTGAATAAAGGCTTGCAGTTGCTATTACGGTGATATGGCCAGTTTATAGTCGCAATAAAAGGGTTAAACTACTATGAGATTGTTACATACCATGTTACGCGTGGGAGACCTCGACGCTTCTATTGCTTTTTATACCGAGATTTTTGGTATGCAATTAATCCGCCGCAAGGATTATCCCGGTGGAAGATTTACTTTGGCCTTTGTTGGTTACGGCGATGAAAGTGATACCACCGTGCTGGAGTTAACACATAATTGGGATACCGATCACTATGATATCGGCAATGGTTATGGCCATATAGCTATTGCGGTTGATGACGCCTACGCTGCCTGTGAAAAAATCAAGCAGCTAGGCGGTAATGTGGTGAGGGAGGCTGGGCCCATGCAACACGGGAGTACCGTTATCGCGTTTGTTGAGGACCCCGATGGCTATAAAGTGGAGCTGATTCAAATTTCAGCTCCAGCATAGTAACTCTGGCATATCCAACTAAAGCGCAGTCATTAAAGCGCAGTCATTAAAGCATAGCCGACTGCCAGGGCTTAATGCGGTTCGCAAACGAATACTGGAATATTGCGCTCGGTGCGATTCTGGTAGTCATCGTATTCTTTATACCATTCGACACAGGTAGGCCACACTAGGGCTTTTTCGGCATCGTCAACCTGGCGTGCACGCAAGGGCATTTTTTTACTTTTGTACTGCACAACAACATCGGGATTTTTCTGTACGCTTTTAACCCAAACCGGTGATTTGGGTGCGCCGCCCTGACTGCCAACCAATATAACCCCATCTTTATAAGGTACGTACATCAATGGAATAGTGCGCTCCTTGCCAGTTTTTGCGCCGGTCATGGTTACCAGCATCACCTCGCGCCCGGTTAGCGTGCCCATAATGCGTCCGCCAGTGAGCTTATACATAAAGACATTGAGTTTGGAATAAGGCCGGATAAATTTTCGCAGTTGGCCAAACTCCTTCTCTGTCATCTCTTTTTCTGCCATTATGGGTCTCCCGTTCATTATCGATTATTTGTCATGCTTGCAAGTCAAAAGCGTATTTAGCGATGTTAAGTGAGCATTGCACGAATAACAACTGCTGGTGTTTGTTTCGATATTAATTATTATGATAAGCAGTTTTTCTTTAAAATTATTAATGTGACATAAAGCACCTGTAAAGGGCTTAAATGCGCATAATAAGCCCTTTAGTATCTAATGCCAGAGCCAGTGAACTTGTATGCAAGATACCCGACCATTACTGCTTTCCAGTACAGATTTTCCTGCGATTTCTCGCGGGGCATTAACTACACTGCAGGTGAATTTAGGTTATTTATGTAATCTGAGTTGTGTTCACTGTCACGTTAATGCCGGCCCCGGCAGAACGGAAGTGATGGATGCCGAAACAGTTGACCTGGTAATCGAGACGCTGCGTGTTCACAATATCCGCGTACTCGACCTGACCGGCGGTGCGCCTGAAATGAATACGCATTTTCGGCGAATTGTGACTGCTGCAAGAGCCATGAATATCGAAGTGATTGATCGCTGCAATCTAACGATTTTGCTACAGCCTGGCTATGAAGATCTGGCGACATTTTTGGCCGAGCAAGGCGTTACCATTACGGCATCATTGCCGTGTTATTCCGAAGCTAATGTAGAAAAGCAGCGTGGCAAAGGCGTCTATGAAGAGAGTATTGAAGCGCTGCAAAAACTTAATCAGCTTGGATATGGCGTCGATACGCGCTTGCAATTAAACCTGGTTTACAACCCTGTGGGGCCGCAGCTGCCACCACCACAACAGGTTTTAGAGGCTGATTACAAACGCGAACTCAGGCAGCGGCACAATATTGTGTTTAACCAGTTGTTTACCATTACCAATATGCCTATTAGTCGATTTGGCGCGGTATTGCTTGCACAAAATCAATACGATGAATATCTCGACTTACTAAAAGCGAGTTACGCCAGCGCAAATCTTGATACCGTGATGTGCAAAGAGCTAATCAGTGTCGATTGGCAAGGGTATTTGTATGATTGCGACTTTAATCAGATGTTAGATATTCCGTTGCGCGATTCATTGGTGTCAGGTTCGCATGACCGGCGCAGGCACTTGCGTGATTTATTGCAATCCAACTACCAGCACAATGCGATTCGCGTTGCCGATCATTGCTATGGTTGCACAGCCGGTCAGGGTAGTAGCTGTGGCGGCGCACTTGAAGCCTAACCAAAATCAATAGGCGCATGATCAATGTCTTATCGCGCCAGCATTATTGTTCCTGTGTTAAACGAGAGCCATACGATCGTCGCATCGCTCAAGCATCTGCAAGTCTATCGTGAGCAGGGCTGTGAGCTCATTGTTGTCGATGGTGGTAGCGACGATGATACCGCTGACCTGGCAAACCCCTACGTGGATCAATTGATTGTGTCAGCTGCGGGCAGGGCGCGGCAAATGAATAGCGGTGCCGCCGCTGCCAGCGGGCTGTGGCTGCTCTTTTTGCATATTGATACCCTACCGCCGGATAACCCCGCTTTATTGCTCGATCAATTGGAGCGATGTTGTAATAAACAAAGCGACAAAGAAAAAAGCATTAAAGAGCATAGCCTCAAAGAAAAAGACCACAATAAACAATGGTGTTTTTGTCAGGTTCGGCTTTCAGGATCACGTCGCGTCTATCGTATGGTCGAGTGGTTTATGAATCAGCGTTCCTGGCTTACCCATATTCCTACCGGCGATCAGCTGCTGTGTTTTAAGCGCGATTTTTTTACCAGGCACAACGGTTATGCGGAGCTGCCGTTAATGGAGGATGTGGAAATTGCCAAGCGGCTTAGGGGTGAATACCAACCGCAGCGCCTGCCGGTTACCGTGGTCACCTCCAGTCGACGTTGGGAGCAGCACGGTGTGATAAAAACAGTATTAACAATGTGGATGCTGCGTTTGCTTTATTGGCTGGGTGTGAGTCCTGCTCATTTGGCGCGTTGGTATTAGTGGGTGTTTAAGAGTCGCCAATGACCTATCAATACGACGATGTGCTTATTATTCAGTTTGCCAAGGCGCCTGTACCCGGCAAGGTGAAAACGCGTTTAATTCCGGCCTTGGGCGAGCAGCGCGCTTGTCAATTGCATTGCGCACTGACCAAAAAGGTGTTGCATGAGCTTCAGCGTGATGCGCTTGCGCCGCTGCTGTTATATACCGACGATGCTAGTGCAACACAATTGCAAGCGCTGGCGTGCGGCGCGCCGGTTTATCAACAGCAGGGTATCGATTTAGGTAAGCGCATGGCGCACGCGTTTAATCGGCATTTGCCAGACAAGCGGGTGATTTTAGTGGGCTCTGATTGTCCGGCAATAGATAGCGCGTATTTGACTGGCGCGATTGCAAAGCTTGATAAAGCCGATATTGTCTTGGGTCCTGCCGATGATGGCGGCTATGTATTAATTGCCATGTCAGCGCCGCAAGCGGGTATTTTTGAGTCTATTGAATGGGGTTCGAGTCATGTGCTTAGACAAACACTCGCAGCGATTGAACGCCATCACTTGAGCGTATGCTTGCTTGAAGCACTGCCCGATATCGACCGCCCCGAAGATTTGTTATTGCTCAACCGCTACGGTATAGAGTTGCCGGTGTAAGTATAGATGCACTGGTAACGGCTAACCGTTCATTAAGCGCTGGTGATCGGTTTAGTGGTAGAAAAGTTTTCGGCTTTACCGGTGGCGTTATAGGTTTGACCGCTGCCGGTTTGACCGCGCAATATATTAATAAAGCGGTCGACACTTTGCTTCATGCCGCCAATAATTTTTTCATTGATGGTCAATTGTCGCTGGCAGGCCATGAGCTTGGTTTCGATTTCTTGCCATAGCGGTAGTAGTTTCACTGGTGAGACTGCGTCAAGGTTGGCGATGGTCGTCTGCCAACTATCGACGTCGCTGGCAAGTTGGTTGCGCTTTAACAGCGTTTGCCGCAGTTCGTTGCGCTTTTCCATGCGTTTTACAATCACCGCTTTTTGTTCGGCATATTCGTTAATAGCCTCATGCTCACGCTGTTCCAGTGCGCTTTTTTCATTGCCAAGCAGCACGATCAGCAGGTCCAAGTCGGCCCTGTCGGCACCGAGCGACTGAAAAACCTCGTTGCTTAGCTTGGCCAGTGTTGCTGGGTCAATACTGCTGGGGGTGTTGTTAAGCGATTGCGTCATACTGTGTTTCTCCGCGACGGTGGCGGGAGAAGACGGGCGAGTTAGCGGTGTGGATTGATCAGCTTCGGTAAATTAAATACCGAAGTTTTGATCGTCGGCCAGAATTTTTGCCGCAAGTCGGTTGGCATCAACGGTGTAGGTACCATTGGTAATGCGTTCGCGAATTTCGCTCACCCGTACTTCATCGACTTCTGGCGATGATTGTAAATCGCGTTGGATGCGGCTGAGCTCTAATGCTTGCGTGCTTAGCTGAACGGTATCGCCAGAATTATTTGCTGTTGCGGTACTGCTGGTGCTGTTTGAGCCACCGGCCCCGGTTTGGGCGTTATCAACCGTATCACTGCCGCTATTCCGGGGTTTGCCCGGCTGCGGTGCGTTAATGTTGTTGATATCGTTAACCATAATCAAATATTTCGTATCGCTTGTGTAGCGGGTTGGGTTGCTAACCGTCGCCAAGCCGTGGTCAGGCTGACTATTTATTTTACACTGCTATAACTGTTGTTGCTTGTCTTCATCCTGCGATGATTATCTATTTGCTTGTTTATCGGCAGTGACAGGATGCAGCTATTAACCGCTTGCACCCTGTATCGGCCGACCTGGGTAAAACTTGAAGCCAAAGTCGTGCACCTTTTGCACTTTACTGCTGCTGCTTATCCATGTTTATGAGTAAATCACTGATTTATCTACTAAAATTGATAGTAATATTTAAATTGTACTGGCGCTGATCGGCGCGATTACATAATCACCTCTACCGTGCCTGGGGCAATAACGCGGGCCTTAATCATACGCTTCGAGCTTTGGTTACGTACTTGAATTTGCTGGTTTTTTCTGCCATCTGCCATGGCTGTGCCCGGCATTTTTGCGCTTACGCCCATAGAATTGGCAACAATCACCACGTCGTCGCCACGCCTAATTAATTTGGGCTGGACTAACTGGCGTGTATTGATGGCATTGCCGGCCGCAATGGCTCGTCGGCTTTGTAGGCCAACAACCGTGTCGCTGTTTTGCGCATAGTCGGTGGTGGGTCCCAGCAGTTTTTGTTCACGCAAGGCGATATCTGCTTGGGTAATTACCGCGTTTCGCTGAATACTCTTGCTGGCAGTTACCACCGTTTGCCAGCGCTCGACTTTAAGTGGCACATACATGGCCCAAGGTTTAGCATCGTTGCAACGCACCTTAACCAGTGTGCGGCCCGAGCGGGCATTGTCGGTTTGCGGCTCAAATTGCAGCGCCTCGGTGCAGCTACGCATGCTAAGTCGCGAATCCATTGGTGCGGCCTGGTATTCAACTCTTGTGCCAGCGCTGTTAGTTGCATTGGCTCGCATATGCGCCAATGTGCGGGTTTGAATTGTTTTAATGTCTAACATTTCGCGCACAGCTATTTTAGATTTTTTTGTATTAGTGTCTGTTATTTTAATTTCTGCCTGTAATGCGGTAGTTGTAAAAGTTGCACCTAACACGACCAATAACCACCCGCCCAAAGCTGCTGCGGGTGTTGGTTGATTCGATGTCAATGCCTGCATGGATTTCACAACTGCCAAAATTCTGCCTTTCTTGGGTAATGCGTAGAAATTTAGCAATAACCATGCCGCCGATGGTATTTGGTGGTTTATCAACGCAGTCGGACAAAACCGTGGGCATTTACGGATATCCACAATTGCAGAAACAACGGCCGCTGCGGCAGAGTTTGCCGTTTAAGCGGCAGGGCCTTGCCGCCCCGGCCTTGCCTGCCTGCCTATTTTCTTGCCGTCAATATGCTAAGTTATTAAAAAATATAACAAAACTCGTTCTGGCATATCGGTTGCAATTCCTCGGTTGAGAAACCCTGATTTCCGCCTCGTCCAGCATTGGGCGTTTAAAGCGATAAGAGCATCGAAAGCAGAGAATACAGCTATGACAGCTATCAGTTTTGCCAATGCATTGGGAGTTCACGAGCAGGCATTGCATTTGCGCACCGAACGCTCGGCAGTATTGGCCAACAATTTGGCGAATGCAGAAACTCCCGGATTTAAGTCGCGCGACTTTGATTTTAGCGCGGCCTTAAAAATGGCCAAGGCCGATGCCAGCCGCAGCGCCACGCAAATGACGCGTACGCATGCGAGACATATCGCAACAGCTAATCAAGGTGATGGGGTTTCAGTAGCGTTAGGGTATCGCGTACCACTGCAACCCAGTATTGATGGCAATACGGTAGACCCACAAATAGAGAGTGCGGCCTTTGCCCGCAACGCGCTGGAGTTTGGCGCCAGTTTTCGATTGTTAAACAGCCGCTTTTCAGGACTAAGTAAAGCCATTGGCGGTAATCGCTAGTACCGCTGAGTCGTTAAGCGATAACAAATTATAAAAGGAACATGCAATGAGTTTGGCAAGTGTATTTGATATAGCAGCAATGGGTATGAGCGTTCAAACCGTACGTTTAAATACCACTGCCAGCAATATGGCCAATGCAGAGACCACCGCCAGATCTGAGGCCGAGGCTTATAAAGCGCGCCGCCCGGTGTTTATGGCAGTCAACCCGTCAACCGGTAACGACTTTGCCAAGGCATTTGCCAACGATGGCGGTGAGGCTTCAGCCTTTGGTGTGATGGTGCGTGACATTGTCGAGAGTGAGTCGCCGGTGGCAAAAGCCTACGAGCCTAATAATCCCATGGCCGATGAGCAAGGTTATGTTTTTTATTCCAATGTGAATACCGTTGAAGAAATGGCCGATATGATTTCGGCTTCGCGTTCGTTTCAATTGAATGTCGAAATGATGAATACCACCAAGTCCATGATGCAACGCTTATTGTCAATGGGCCAATAGCCGATTTAGTTAGAGCGTTAAATGTTAGCAGCGCATAAAACCAGGTACTCAAAATGAACGAAATTAATTCCTCCACAGCCGGCGAAGTACTTAATTCACTGGCGCCAAAAAAGACTGAAACCGATGGTGGCGATGAGTTAGGTAAAGATGCCTTTTTAAGGTTGATGATTGCGCAGTTACAAAATCAGGATCCGCTAAGCCCGGCCTCGGGTGAAGACTTTGTTGCGCAGCTGGCACAGTTTAGCTCGGTAGAAGGCATTGAAAATATCAATAATGGCATCGCCGATCTTGCCACGTCATTCCGCTCCAGCCAGGCGCTGGAAGCATCTTCGCTGGTGGGTCGTCAGGTACAGGTTAGCTCCGATACGGCGACCTTATCGGATGCTGGCCCGGTGCGCGGCAGCATTGCACTGGGTGCCAGTACCGATAACTTAAAACTAATTATCGAGTCGGTCGATGGCCAGGTGGTTAAAACCCAGGATATGGGTACCCAGGCGCGGGGCGAGATTGACTTTACCTGGGATGGCACCAATGACAGTGGTTTGCGAGTGGCCAATGGTCAGTATCGAGTGCGAGCCACTGGCTTGCTCGATGGCGAAGCGACTGAGGTTCCAGTTGCTATTGGCGCGAATGTTAATAGCGTCACTATTGGCCAAAACGATTCTATGATTTTGAATATCGAAGGTGTTGGAGCGGTACCACTTGAGAATGTCAGCAAGTTTTTGTAGTGACTAAATAAGTGACTAGATAAGTGATCGAACAGTAGCTTTATCGATTGAAACCAATCGAAAGAATTTAACACGAGGCAGGAGAGAACGATGACATTTAATACAGCGTTAACAGGTCTGAGGGCGGCGACCAGTGATTTAAATATTACCGGTAATAATATTGCTAACGCCAGTACGGTGGGTTTTAAACAGTCCCGGGCTGAATTTGCCGACGTTTACGCCAACTCCTTGGTAGGGGGTGGCTCCAATGCGATTGGTAATGGTGTGCGCGTGGCCGATGTTGCCCAGCAGTTTTCTCAGGGCAATATCAGTTTTACCGAAAATGCCCTTGACCTTGCGATTAACGGCGGCGGCTTTTTCGTATTAAGCGACCAGGGCACGCAGGTATTTACCCGTGCTGGGCAATTCGGTGTCGACGATTCGGGTTTTGTTGTCACCAACGATGGTGGCCGTTTGCAGGGCTTTCCTGCCAATACCTCTGGTACGGTATCGGATGTATTAGGTGACTTGCAGTTAAGCACTGCCGATATCGCGCCAAGGCAAACCACGCTAGTGGATATTTTGTTTAACCTCGATGCCAACGGCGGTGTGCCGGAAAATATTGTTAACACAGCCATATCTGAAGGCCCGGTAGAGCAGGCGCAGCAAGGTGGTCAAAATGGCTATGCCTCGGGTACGCTCGATATCGACGGTTCTACCTACAATATTCCGCTTACCGCAGACCAGCCTGCGAGTACGATTGCAGGTTCATTATCGGCGATATCGGGTGTCTCGGCATCGGCGATCACTCGCGCTGATATTGTTATTCCAGGTGGTGCCGCCACGTCTAACCAGTTGCGATTAAATGGCGCCGAAATTTTGGGCAACGATATTACCCAAGTCACCCAGTCGATTAATGCACTACCTGGTATTACTGCATCGGAAACCGGTGGTGTGATCAGCGTTGTGGCAACCAGTGGTGATGATTTACTGTTTACTGCGGGCGCAGGTTTAACCGCGAGTGTTACGGGCGCTGGTGGTGGCGCCACGATTGCCATTGATGGCAACCTAGGCGTGCCGGCTAACCAGGCCACGGTCGGTGGCACTGTTAACTTATCGCTGGATGCCGGTGTCAGCATTAGTGCGGGCACTACAACCAGTGCGGGTATTAACCTGTTTCCCACAGTGCCTGCGCTAACACTGGTGCGAACCAATTCATTTGATCCTGGTGACTCCAACACCTATAACGATGCGACCTCGGTAACAATTTTTGACTCGCTGGGTAGCCCACATGTGTTATCGCAGTTTTTTGTTAAAGAGCCTGCGGCACTCACCGCGCCTAATACCTGGAGTATGTATGTACAGATTGATGGCCAGAATGTGGGTGAGCCCGATCCGCTGGATCCGAATACCGCAACCTTGGCGCAGTACACTTTACGGTTTTTCAACGATGGTACTTTGGATACTGCTAATAGCGACGAAATACTGATTTCCAACTGGACGCCATTGGATGCCGATGGTAATCCCGCGGGTGCGTTGGGGCCGTTAACCATTGGCAATGGTGGTACTACCCCAATTCCAACTCCACCAACCAGCTCCAATTTTGTCATTGATGTTATAGGCTCTTCACAATACAGCGGTGGCTTCTCGGTGAATGAGCTTAACCAAGACGGTTTTGCCCGCGGCCAATTATCCAGCGTCGATGTTTCGGAGACTGGCGTCATATTTGCGCGCTACTCCAATGGTGAAGCATTAACTCTGGGCCAGGTTGCGTTGGCCAGTTTTGCCAATGAGCAAGGCTTAAGTCCGCTGGGCAGTACAACCTGGGGTGAGTCGTTTCAATCGGGTCAGCCGATTGTCGGTGCACCGACTACAGCGGCGCTTGGGGCGATTACCTCGGGTGCATTAGAGGATTCTAATGTTGAGCTGGCTGAAGAGCTGGTGGCACTTATTATTGCGCAACGAAATTTCCAGGCCAACTCGCGAACCATTGAGACGGCTAATGAAATTCAGCAAACCATTATCAACTTACGTTAACTTGTTCGCGACTAATCGTTTTTAGGCAGAGCTTACTATGGACCGCGCGTTGTACATCTCAATGACTGGCGCCAAGCACAATATGCTTGAGCAGGCTGCCCGTTCGCACAACCTCGCTAACGTTTCTACTGTGGGGTTTAAGGCGGACCTTGCGAACGCCATGGCGCAACCGATTTACGGTGGTGATGGTTACCAGAGCCGGGTTTACGCGGTGACACAGACGCCGGGGGCGAATCTTAGCAACGGCACGATGTTGCAAACCGATCGAGAGCTGGACATTGCACTCGATGGCGAGGGTTGGTTTGCGGTGCAGAGTTTAAACGGTGAAGAGGCCTATACCCGTGGTGGCAACCTCGCTATCGATACGGTTGGTATTTTGCGTAACGACCGAGGTTTGGCAGTTATGGGTAACGCCGGCCCGATCGCGATTCCTGAAGCTGAGAAAGTAGAAATTGGTGCCGACGGTACGATTTCAGTGCGCGCATTGGGGCAGGGGCCGGAAACACTGGTGGTGGTTGACCGTATTAAGCTGGTGAATCCAGCGCTTGCCGATTTGGCTAAGCAACAGGACGGTATGATTTACAGCGCAAACGGTATTGAGCCAGTCGATGCTGATGTGCGTTTGCGTACTGGCTTTTTAGAAAACAGTAATGTCAATGCAGTGAGTGAACTGACGTCGATTGTGTCCCTGGCGCGGCAGTTTGAAATGCAAATTAAAATGATGCAAACCGTATCTGAAAACGCGCAATCCAGCGCGCGTATTTTACAGGTGCAGGTTTAGGTTTTTTTGTCGGAGAGATAGTATGCATACAGCACTTTTTGCTAGTAAGACAGGGTTAACTGCGCAAGACAAACAGTTAACCACTATATCCAATAACCTAGCAAACGCCGCGACGGTTGGTTTTAAACGCGACCGGGTGGTATTTGAAGATTTACTTTATCAAATTGAACGCCAGCCGGGTGCGCAGTCTTCGCAAAATAACCAGCTGCCTTCGGGCTTGCAACTGGGTACCGGTGTGCGCGTGGTTGGTACCCAAAAACAATTCAGTATGGGTAACCTGCAAGTCACTGACCAACCGTTGGATATGGCGATTGACGGGCGCGGTTTTTTTGAAATTTTGCAGCCCAACGGCAATACCGCTTATACCCGTAACGGTGAATTTCATTTAAGTGTCGATGGTGAAGTGGTGACCGCAGATGGTTTGGTATTGCAACCGGCAATTACTATTCCTGAGGGCGCGCAAAGCATTACCGTTGGTCAGGACGGTACAGTCTCGGTGCTATTGGCGGGTAACCCAAGCCCGACCCAGGTTGGCAGTATTCAGCTAGCTGACTTTATTAACCCGGCGGGTTTGCAGGCCATTGGCTCTAATCTGTTTCTCGAAACAGCATCCAGTGGCGCTGCACAGCAGGGCACGCCAGGAATTAACGGTTTTGGTGCGCTGCGCCAGGGCAGTGTTGAAAACTCTAATGTCAATATTGTTGAAGAGTTGGTGAATATGATTACCACACAGCGGACCTATGAAGTGAATTCGAAAGTGCTGCAAACCACCGACCAAATGTTGCAGTTTGTT
>CBFHXO010000005.1:0-6962 GCA_965659815.1 Pseudomonadales bacterium | reverse complement strand
AATATGATTACCACACAGCGGACCTATGAAGTGAATTCGAAAGTGCTGCAAACCACCGACCAAATGTTGCAGTTTGTTTCGCAAAACCTCTAGCAAGTTCTAGCGGCATGATGCAATAAACCAAAAGCTATTGAGAATGAAAATGAACCTAGTGATGTTAGCGTCAGTGAACTATTTGAAGCGGCTACAGCCTACACGACTTTGTCTAATGCGATTAGTGTTTGCATCGGTATTGTTACTCAGTGGCGCCTGCGCAACTATCACACCACCAGAGCAGCCGGATGCGCCCGAGTTTGCGCCAGTGCTGGTGCCCAGCCCCAGTGCCCAACCGATTAGTGCCGGCAGTTTATTTAAAACCGAAGTCGGGGTTAATCTCTATGATGACAGGCGCGCCTATCGCGCTGGAGATATTATTACCGTTACCTTGAATGAGCGCACGGTATCGAGCAAGTCGGCCGAAACCTCCATTGCCAAAGATGCCGATGTGACCTTTGGTGAAGATAATATCTTAGGTCGCACGATCGATTTTAAAGGGCACTCATTATTAACTGGTGTTGATCAATCGCGGGGTTTTGATGGTGCTGCTGAAGCTGATCAGGAAAATCGCCTGCAAGGCAGTATTGCGGTCACTATTGCCGATGTCTTGCCCAATGGCTTGCTGGTGATTCGCGGTGAGAAGTGGATGACCTTAACCAATGGCCAGGAGTTTATTCGTATCAGTGGTTTGATTCGCGCCGATGATGTCGCTTCTAACAACACGATTGCCTCAACCAAGATTGCCGACGCACGTATTTCTTACAGCGGCACTGGCGAACTGGCCAATGCTAATAAGCAGGGCTGGGCATCTAAATTCTTTAACTCGGCTTACTGGCCATTTTAAGGTGCAGATTATGCGGTTACAAAATCACTTAAATGGGCTGTTTGTAAAACTAATAGTTACTGTCAGTTTGCTGGTTAGCAGTGGGTTTGCTCAGGCCGACCGACTTAAAGATATCGCCTCGATTGCAGGTATACGCTCTAATGCACTGGTGGGTTATGGCCTGGTTGTGGGGCTTGATGGTTCCGGTGACCAAACTTCGCAAACGCCGTTTACCACCCAGTCGTTTTCTAATATGTTAAGACAGTTTGGCATTACCATGCCCGAAGGTTTGCGCTTCCAACTAAAAAATGTGGCGGCCGTTGCGATTCATGCTGAAATTCCTCCGTTTGCCAAGCCAGGTCAAACCATTGATATCACCGTATCGTCTATTGGTAATGCAAAAAGTTTGCGCGGCGGTAGTTTACTGTTAGCGCCATTAAAAGGGGTTGATGGACAAGTCTATGCGCTGGCGCAGGGTAACCTGGTAGTCGGTGGTTTTGGTGCCCAGGGTGGTGATGGTTCGAGTATCACTGTTAACGTACCTAGCGTTGGGCGTATACCCAACGGCGCAACGGTAGAGCGTTTAATAGATACCGGCTTTGATACGGCCAGCAATATTATTTTTAATCTGCATCGCTCCGACTTTACTACGGCCAAACGCGTGGCTGATCGTATTAATACCGTGTTTGGCCCAGAAGTGGCCCAGGCGCTGGATGCCGGTTCGATTATGGTAACTGCACCTAAAACCGCAAACCAACGCGTCACTTATGTCTCGGTGCTGGAGAATCTTGATATTCAGCAGGGCCAGGAATCGGCCAAGGTTATTATCAATTCACGTACCGGCACCATTGTGGTTGGCAGTAGCGTAAAGGTTTCTCCTGTAGCAGTCACACACGGCAGTTTAACCGTCACCGTATCTGAAGATGCTGCGGTGAGCCAGCCAAATGCATTGGCAGCTGGAGAAACTGCAATTATCCCGGAAACTGAAATTACCATTGAAGAGGAGAATAACCGAATGTTTTTGTTCGACCCTGGCACGCAGCTTAATGAAATTGTTAGGGCAGTGAATCAGGTGGGTGCAGCGCCGGGTGATTTAATGGCGATTCTCGAAGCAATGAAACAGGCTGGTGCTTTACGCGCAGAGCTGGTTGTTATTTAGGTTCGGGAGCAATCAGTGGCATCGGTAGCAGCAATTACTCAAGCCTCCGCTTACAACGCAGTTTATAGCGATGTAGGGGGTCTGCAGTCGATTCGGCGTTTAAGTCGTACAGATCAGGGTGCGGCCTTGGCTGAGGTGTCGAAGCAGTTTGAGTCGATCTTAGTGAATATGATGCTCAAGCAAATGCGCACTGCCACCAATGTGCTTGCCGAAGGTAATTACCTCGGTGGTAATCAAGTGGGTTTCTATCAAGAGATGCTCGATGATCAATGGAGTGTGGAGTTAACCAAAGGTGATGGTCTCGGTTTTGCGGAGACTTTTGCTACCCAGCTTAGCCCAGATCGTGGTGCAAATAATTCCGCAGTTAATAATTCAGTTGCGGCACCAATAGAGCAGGCATTAATGTCGGCGCGCCTGATGCCGAAACGTTCGGCAGCTGCGCAGTCTACAGACTATATTCCTACGCTGGCACCGATTAAATCCTTTGCTACTGATACGTCGCTGGCAGCAAATGGCGACAAAACCGATTTCAGTAGCCCATTGGATTTTGTTCAATCACTATATCCCCATGCGCAGCGCGCCGCAGAGAAGTTGGGTGTACAGCCCGAAACGCTATTGGCGCAGGCGGCACTGGAAACTGGCTGGGGCCAGCATATTCCCAATAACAAAGATGGCAATCAGAGTTTTAATTTATTCGGTATTAAGGCTGACCAGCGTTGGAGCGGCGATACTGTCCAGGTCGATACTGTGGAATTTATTTCTGGGAAGGCAGTAAAAGTGAGTGCCGCGTTTAGAAGTTACCATTCGTTTGATCAAAGCTTTAATGACTATGTGAGCTTTGTTAGCGAGCAGCCACGCTATATTAAAGCGTTGGATCACGTCGCTGATGAAAGCGCTTACATCAATGAATTGCATAAAGCCGGTTATGCTACCGACCCACGCTATGCTGAGAAAATTCAGCAGATACTGCGGTGGGGTGAATTCAGGCAAGCCGTGCAGCAAACAAGGTCTGCTGCAACAGCAGACAAGGGTTAAGGGCTGATAATGAGTTTACTTAATATCGGTGTCAGTGGTTTGCTCGCCAGTCAATCGGCAATAAATACTACCGGTCACAATATCGCTAACGCCAATGTCGAGGGTTATAGTCGGCAGGAAGTGGTGTTGCAAACCCGTGCTCCGCAGTTTGAAAACGGCGGTTTTATTGGTAATGGTGTCGATGTCGAAACCGTTCGGCGCATTACCGATGAATTTGTTAATCAACAGCTCAGAATCGATACCGCGGTATTTGCTGAACTGGATACTTACAGTAACCAGATTGGCCAACTGGATTCCACTATTGCCAATGCCAATACGGGGCTTACCTCTGCTTTAGACAGTTTCTTTTCCAGTCTCGGGGCGGTTGCCGATTCGCCAACCTCGATTCCTGCCCGGCAATTGGTGTTAAGCGAGGCGGAGCGACTGGCCCAGCGATTTAATACCCTGCAGCAGAATATCAGCAACCAAGCTAGCAATATTAATTCGCAAATCAGTTCGATTGCCAGCGATATCGACCAGCTGGCCACCAGTATTGCCAAGTTAAACGATCAGATTATTAATTCCAGAAGTGCGTCGACTAGTGATGACGCCAACGACTTATTTGACCAGCGCGAAGAGGCGATGCGTCAGCTGTCAGAGCTGGTCTCGTTTAGTTCATCGGTGCAGGATGGCAATGTCGTCAATATTTTTATTGGTGGCGGGCAGCCGCTGGTGTTGGGTTCGGCATCAAACAGTGTGGTACCGGTTGATGACCCTTTGCAGCCCGGTAGGACAGAGCTGGCCATTGAAGTGAATAACACCTTGCAAATTGTCACCGACAGTTTTTCCGGTGGTCAGTTGGGTGGTTTGCTACGCTATCGCAGTGAGGTTTTAGATTCGACGGGCGGTAGCGTGGGTGTACTGGCCGTTACAATTAGCAGTATTTTTAATGCTCAGCATCGCGCCGGAATCGATTTAAATGGAGAGCAGGGCGTTGATTTTTTTACCCCGGTTAACAGTGATGCGCTGGCGAGAGCGCGCATTCAGGCCTCGGGTAATAATAGTCTGCCCAACGATAGGAATATGAATGTAGTTATCGATGATATTGGTGCGTTAACAGGCAGTAATTATCGATTGAGCTTAAGTGGCAATGGCTCGTTAAACTATACACTACTGCGTTTGAGTGACCAGCGTATTGTCTCCAGTGGCACGCTCGCCAATAGTTTTCCGCAAAGTATTATTACCGACCAGGGTTTTGAAATTAACCTGACCTCCGGTACGTTTCAAAACGATGATAGTTTTCTTATTCAGCCCACTGCGTCTTCGGCGCAGAGCCTGGCGGTTAACTTGCAGGATGCTAGTGGCCTGGCGCTTGGTTCGCCAGTTATTGCCGATGCGAGTTTGACCAATACTGGGACAGGTGTGATTAGCCAGGGTGGCATTATTAACGTTGGCACTGTCGACCCGCAAAGCTTAGCCGCCTTTGCCAATAGTGGTGCATTAACACCGCCATTGATTGTTCGCTTTACTAGCGCAACAACTTATGATGTTTTGGATAATAGCGATCCGGTCAATCCGCAGCAGCTGAGCCCGCCGTTGCGCAACCAGAGTTTTGTGCCCAATCAACAAAATGGTTTACTGCCATTTGATGTCGAAGCCAGTTACCTAACCACCACGGCGGCACATGTATTTACAGCACAGGTAGGGGTTACCGGCAGTGTTGGCAATGGTTATCCGGACCCCAGCCTGGGTATTACCACAGAAACGATTACTGTAAACACGATTGATGTAAACAGCGGTATCAATTCAAGCGGTTCGGTCACCTTGCTTGATGGTGAGTCTGCGGCGACTGCTGCGGCACGAATTAATACGCTGAATGGCGTTACGGCCTCAGCCAATACCCAAACAACACTTGCGTTGGTTGATAATGGTGACGCCAATCTCTTGCGAATTCGTTTAAACGGCGTTGATATTACCGATCCGGCAATGGGGGGATTATCGAACCCGCTCACTACCGACGAGTTGGCGGGGCGCATTAACCAGCTTTTTGCTGGTAGCGGTATCAGCGCGGTTAGCAATGGTACCCAATTAACGGTGCGCTCGGTCAATGGCACCGACTTGCGGATTGAGAATTTTGGCACAGATGTTAACGATCAATTAAATATCGTTGAGGTGAATGGCACCGCAGTTGCCCAGTCGGTACAAAGCAATCGTGAAGCGGTTATTGGCGGAACGGTTGACGTGATTGCCAATAGTGGCGCGACGTTATTTACCTCGGGTGGCTTGTTTACCAATCCAACCCCGCAGCCGATGTCGGTTTACCTGGGTTACCAGGTTTCGCTTGCTGGCGCCCCACAAGCTGGTGATACATTTTCTATTGCGTTTAATGGCACAGGTGTGGGTGATAATCGTAATGCCTTGGCTTTAGCATCATTGCAATCGGCCGATGTACTGGATAACGGTACCTCCAGTATTGCCGAGAGCTATGGACAGTTGGTTGCTCGCGTGGGTGTGCAGGCAGCATCAGCTAACCTCGATCGGGAGGCCGCAGAGTCATTGCTGACCCAAGCCGTTGCACGGCGCGATTCGATATCGGGTGTTAACCTTGATGAAGAGGCGGCGCGATTAATCCAGTTCCAGCAAGCTTACACGGCGTCGGCGCAAATTATTACTGTAGCGAGGCAGATTTTTGATACCTTGCTGAGCGCGTTTAGGTAGTCTGTGACTTGGATATAGTTTCTGGTCAGGCTATTTTGAAATAAAAAGATTCATTAACCGTTTATAAAGGCGTTTATGCGATTATCATCGTTGCAAATATTTAATCAAGGCCTGACGGGGATTACTAACGCCTCGGCTGAGGTGGCGCGCACACAACAGCAAATCACCAGCAATCGTCGGGTGGTTAACCCCTCCGACGACCCAATCGCGTCAACCAAAATCCTTGAGCTGGAAACCGAGCTAAACCAAAGCGCACAATTTCAGCGCAACGCCGATAATATCGAAGGTCGCTTACAGCGTGCCGAGACGCAGATCAATACCATTGAGCTGGCGGTCGATCGTATTCGTGAGTTGGTGATACAGTCGGGCAACGGAGCATTAACTAATGATGACAGGCTGCAAATTACGGTCGAAATTAATCAGCGGCTGCAAGAAGTTGTCGACCTGACCAACTCGCGTGATGAAACTGGCAGCTATATTTTTGCCGGCTTTAGTAGTGACAAGCCAGCTTTTGCCGAATCGGGCGGCAATTATATTTACCAGGGAGATGAAGGTGTGCGTTTGGAACCCATTGCCAATGGTTTAAGCATCGCCAGCAATGAAACCGGCAAGGCCTTATTTGCTGATATTCCCACCGTTAACAATAGTGTTACCGCGCAAGCGAATCCTGCCAACAGTTCCGGCGCACAAGTAGCTGCTGCGCGCGTAACCGACCAAGGTGCCTTTGATGCGGTATTTCCCGAAGACTATCTGATTCGCTTTAACGGCTTAAGCAATGTCGCACCGCCAGCAGCTAACTTCACGGTGACGCGTTTGCCCGACGGCCAGGTGTTAATGGCCGATCAGCCCTTTGACCTAGCGACGCCAATCATTATTAACGGTGTTGAGATTGTGCTGGATTCAGTGCCAAACCCTAACGATACTATTGTGGTGGAATCGACCAGCAAGCAAAATATGCTTAACACACTGACGGAAATCGGCAGCAACCTGGCCAGTTTTAGTGATTCCGATGAGCGCAGCGCGTTTATCGCCGACTCGATCAATAATCTCGACAATATTCAGGATGCCTTGTTAAGCGGGCGCGGTCGTATTGGTGCACGCTTAAATACCATTGAAGCTACCCGCGCCAGTCAACAAAGCATCGACCTGATTACCAATCAAACACTCAGCGAGTTGCGCGACCTCGATTACGCAGAGGCGGTGAGTCGCTTA
>CBFHXO010000004.1:0-64292 GCA_965659815.1 Pseudomonadales bacterium | reverse complement strand
GGCTTGTGTCGGCCTTGCGCAAATGCAAAAACTCGATTGGCGGGTAGCGCGTAAGCGTGAAATTTATTTACGCTATCAGGCGGGGTTGGCGGGTGTTGATAACATTCGTTTATTTGATCAGGATTTAGTTAACACTACGCCCTGGTTTATCGATGCAATGGCCCAGTCGCGCGACGAACTTATGCAATTTTTAAAACAGCAGCAAATTGGTACGCGGGTTATGTACCCACCCATCAATAAGCAGCCAGCATACCAGCTTGAGGGCGAGCATACAGTATCTAACGATGTCGGTGCGCGGGGTGTATGGTTGCCATCGGCAGCGCAATTGACTGACAATACTATCGACTATATTTGTGACTGCATAAAAACCTTTTATCGTTAGTCGATAGTGGTGGTTTAACGGAGTTAAAGCACCCATCGCTAACTGAATAAATAACTTACTAAATAAGTTAATTGGCAAAAAGTAGAGAGCGAAGTTTTGAGCGGACCGTGTTATTGCCGAAGTGGAAAAGCATTTCTTGAGTGTTGCGGCAACCCGTCTCCCAACCGGCCACCGCCTGTTGGTTTGCATATCTATTCTGGTTTATTTTCTAAAACAGAGTGTAAAAAACTTATCCGCTTAGCCGATCAGCAACGTTCGAACTGGTTGACTTTAAAAGATGAGGAGCGGTCGTTAGCTGAAGGTAGAAATGTGCAAAAGCGCGACCCTGCTAGGGTCGCTCGCGGAATCGACATGCGGGCTCATCAGGATCTTTTAAACGCGTGGATTAACCGTGCGATTGTCAGCTGCGTTGAGCCGGTGATTGGTCAACAGATTGAGTTTTTTGAGCCGCCCAAATTAATGCGGTATAACGTGGGTGGTTTGTATAAAAGCCACTCAGACAGTGAAGAGTTAAATGAAAATAAGCAGTGGTATAAGGTTTTTGACCGTGATGTGAGTATTCTGGTTTATCTTAACGATAAATTTAAAGGTGGTGGGCTAAGGTTTGGCCACTTGAACTATACTTATCAACCCAAGGCTGGCGATCTGGTTTTTTTTCCTTCGGATCACCTTTACCTTCATGAGTCTGTGCCCATTGAAAAAGGCGTGAAGTATTCCCTGGTCAGTTGGTCTGCCGTTGTGGGGTCAGAGAGAGTAGGGTTTCCCATTACGATGCATTTGGCTCCTAACAGGGCTGGCGTATCGTGACGGAGCTGTACCATGTGCACAGCAAGGCAGTGCTAGCCGGCCAGATTGATTCAGCCATGTTGACTAGAGTTAAATGTCGCGTGTTAAAAACGATTTGTTAATAGATAAATAAGAGAGCTTGTAAAAATGATTAGTTGCTTGCGAAGATTTAGTTTGCTGATTGCCGTAACGCTATTGCTGGCATCCTGCGCCAGCGTCGATACTCGATTTGCAAATCAGGAGCATCGCCAACATCCTGGTATGGATGTGTTTCTCGACTATATGGAAGCCTCACAAAAAAGTGAAAGCCTGGATGATGTGAGACAATATTTTTCGAGTCAGGCGAAAAGAACGATTGATACGACCAAAGGTTGGCACAAGTTGACGGTCACGTCATCTTACCGTGGACTTAAAAATGGTCAGTGCGATGAGATTTCGATTCTGTCACAGACTAACTCATTGATTCTTGTGAGTTGTAAAGGGCCCTTTACTTTTCGGTCTGTATTTGGGTATCAATCCGATGAAACTATGCATCTTAGAGTTAATGTGAGCTATGACCGGGTTCAGGATGGCTGGTTTATTTATAATTCGGGCTTGACCCATACGATGGGAGGCGGCGAGAGCGTGTCAAGGTCAACTGGTATTAAATTCAAATAGATTGTCTGGCTTTTCGCAAGGCATTAAAAAAGGACAGCTTTGGCTGTCCTTTTTTATTTCTGCCTAAGGGCTTATTTAGTGCTAAAGGCTTAATCCCAGCTAAGCGCACCACCGGTTTGATACTCGATAACCCGGGTTTCAAAGAAGTTCTTTTCTTTGCGCAGATCCATAATTTCAGACATCCACGGGAAGGGGTTTTGAGCACCGGGGTACTGCTCTGGCAAGCCCAGCTGCGCCAGCCGACGGTTGGCAATAAACTGTAAGTAGCCTTCCATCATTTGCGCATTCATGCCCAATACACCGCGAGGCATGGTGTCACGTGCATATTCAATTTCAATTTGCGTACCTTCAAGAATAATTTGAATCACTTATTCCTGGAACTCGGTGGTCCAGAGATGGGGGTTGTACAACTTGATCTGGTTAATCACATCAATGCCGAAGTTAAGGTGCATCGATTCGTCACGCAAAATGTACTGGAACTGCTCGGCAACGCCAGTCATTTTATTACGGCGACCCATAGAGAGGATTTGGGTGAAGCCGCAGTAGAAGAAAATACCTTCGGTGACCGCGTAAAAGCCTACCAGATTGCGTAGTAGCTCCTGGTCGGTTTCGGGGGTGCCAGTGGTAAAGGTTGGGTCGCTTAGCGCATGGGTATGGCTTAAGCTCCACGAGGCTTTTTTGGCCACCGAGGGCACTTCGCGATACATATTAAAGACTTCACCTTCATCCATGCCCAGCGATTCAATGCAGTATTGGTAAGCGTGAGTGTGAATCGCTTCCTCAAAGGCCTGGCGCAAAATATACTGGCGACATTCAGGGTTGGTAACCAGGCGATAAATCGCCAGCGCCAGGTTATTGGCAACCAGTGAGTCGGCAGTAGAGAAGTAACCCAGCGAGCGCATGACAATCAGTCGCTCGTCTTCACTTAAACCGTCATCGCTTTTCCATAGCGCGATATCGGCATTCATATTCACCTCTTGCGGCATCCAGTGGTTGGCGCAGCCATCGAGGTATTTTTGCCAGGCCCAGTCGTATTTAAACGGCACCAGCTGGTTGAGGTCGGCGCGGCAGTTAATCATGCGTTTTTGGTCAACCTGCACACGTTGAGCACCCATTTCAAGTTCTTCCAGTCCCGGTGTGATATCCATATTGGCCACAACTTCTGCCGCAGCGGCAATTTTTTCAACGGCCTCAGCGTTTTGATTGGGCTCTTTGTTCAGCGCTTCACGATCAAGTGTATCGTTTGGTGGTGTTGCGGCAGTCGGTGCTTCTACATCGGTTGCTGTAGCCTGCATGGCTTGATCAACCACTTTTTCAGTCATTTCAGTATTAACGGCAATATCAGCCTGGGCTGCATCGAGCAGTTGGGTATTGGCTTCGATAGCGGCAGCTTTGGCTGCTGGCGTTTGACTTACGGTGCTTTCTTCTTGGTAATCATCCCAACTTATCATGGGGTATCCTCTATCTATTTGGTATAAATTTGCTGTTATGGTTTACTAATATTTCAACCGTTTTTTATTCTCTTACTGACAAGCCTCACAATCGGGGTCATCGATTGAACAAGCCTTGGGCACCGGTGCAGCCTGCACGGGTTCATTGCCCGAAGAAACAGCGTTGAGCTTGTCCGACTCAATGGTTGACTTCTCGGTGCCGGTTGCCGCCAGTGAGCGGAGATAGTAAGTGGTCTTTAAACCGCGATACCAGGCCATGCGATAAGTAATATCGAGTTTTTTGCCGCTGGCATTGTTGATATAGAGGTTAAGTGACTGGGCCTGGTCAATCCACTTTTGGCGACGGCTGGCTGCATCGACAATCCAGCGTGGCTCAACTTCAAACGCGGTAGCGTAAATTTGCTTTAAGTCGCCAGGAATGCGGTCGATTTGCTGAACGCTACCTTCGTAGTGTTTTAAATCGTTAACCATCACGCTATCCCAGAGCTTGCGAGTTTTTAAGTCACGCACCAGGTAGGGGTTAATCACTGTGAATTCACCCGACAAGTTCGATTTCACATACAGGTTTTGATACGTCGGTTCGATCGATTGAGAGACACCAGTAATATTGGCAATGGTGGCTGTTGGCGCTATGGCCATAACATTAGAGTTACGCATGCCATCGGCTTTGACCTTTTCACGCAGTGCATTCCAATCAAGCGTTTGGCTGTTATCGACTTCAATAAAGTTTTCGCCGCGTTGCTCTACCAGCGTTTTTAATGAGTCGATAGGCAAAACACCATTGCTCCAAAGCGAACCTTCAAAGCTTGAGTAGCTGCCGCGCTCCAGTGCCAGATTGCTGGATGCTCGAATGGCAAAATAGCTAACCGCTTCCATCGAGCGATCGGCAAATTCAACCGCATCGTCAGAGCCGTAGGCAATATGCTGTTTATAAAGGGCGTCCTGAAAACCCATAATGCCCATACCCACCGGGCGGTGACGCAGGTTGGATGTACGTGCCTGCGGTACCGAGTAGTAGTTGATATCAATAACGTTATCGAGCATACGCACAGCAGTGTCGACAGTCTTTTTCAGCTTGTCGATGTCCAGGCCGTTTTCGCCTATATGCTGCGGCAGGTTAACCGAGCCCAGGTTGCACACGGCAATTTCATCTTTATTGGTGTTAAGCGTAATTTCGGTACACAGATTAGATGAGTGAACCACACCAGTGTGCTGCTGCGGAGAGCGCAGGTTGCAAGGGTCTTTAAAGGTGATCCAGGGGTGGCCGGTTTCAAACAGCATGCCGAGCATTTTGCGCCATAGGTCTTGCGCCTGCACGCGGCGGAACACCGAAATTTTTCCTTCATCGGCCATTTGCTCGTACTCTTCGTAGCGGGCCTCAAAGGCCGCACCGTACAAGTCGTGCAAATCTGGCGTATCATTTGGCGTAAATAAGGTCCATTGCTTGTCTTCGAATACGCGCTTCATAAACAAGTCAGGTACCCAGTTGGCAGTATTCATATCGTGGGTACGGCGGCGATCGTCACCGGTGTTTTTGCGCAGCTCTAAAAATTCCTCTATATCCAGGTGCCAGGTTTCCAGGTAAGCACAAACCGCACCTTTGCGTTTGCCACCTTGGTTAACGGCGACAGCGGTATCATTAACCACTTTCAAAAACGGTACCACACCTTGTGACTTGCCATTGGTGCCTTTGATATACGCACCCAATGCTCGCACTGGTGTCCAGTCATTACCCAGGCCGCCAGCCCATTTTGATAGCATGGCATTATCGTGAATGGCGCTGTAAATACCGTCGAGGTTGTCGGGTACAGTGGTTAAATAGCAAGATGATAATTGCGGGCGCAGTGTGCCTGAGTTAAACAGGGTTGGCGTGGAGCTCATATAATCGAACGACGACAGCAGATTATAAAACTCGATCGCGCGAGCGTTTTTATCATCTTCTTGCGTTGCGAGACCCATAGCGACACGCATAAAGAAGATTTGTGGCAGCTCAAAGCGCACTTCATCTTTATGAATAAAGTAGCGGTCGTAAAGCGTTTGCAGGCCAAGATAGCTAAATTGCAAATCGCGTTCAGCGTTTAGCGCCTTGCCCAGTTGTTCCAGGTCATAGCTGGCAAGTTCGGGTGACAACAATTCAAACTCGATACCTTTAGCAATATATTGGCTTAGGGCTTTGCCGTATAAGGCCGACATTTCACTTTGCGTTGCCTCATTGGCAACTTCTAAAAACTGTAGCGCTTCGGCGCGAATGGTGTCGAGCAGCAAGCGTGCAGTCACGTAGCTGTAGTTAGGGTCTTTTTCGACCATGGTGCGTGCGGTCATTACCAGCGAAGTATTGACTTCGCTGTGTGATACACCGTCGTAAAGGTTTTTCAGTGCTTCTTCAAGAATCTCGCTGGCGCTAACATCGTCAAGGCCCTGGCAGGCTTCGTTGACAATGGTGTTAAGCCGTTGCATATCGAGTGGTTGCTTACTGCCATCGTCGAGCACTACGTTAATTGTGCTCTCGGGCAGGGCTGCTGCCTGTTGTTTCTCGGCGCGCAGCTGAGCGCGCTGCTCTCGGTACAGGACATAGTCGCGGGCGACTTTTTGCTCGCCGCTGCGCATCAGGGCCAGCTCTACCTGATCCTGGATATCTTCGATATGAATCGTGCCGCCTGATGGCATGCGACGCTTGAATATTGCGCTGATCTGTTCGGTGAGTTGAGCCACGGTTTCGTGAATACGGCTTGATGCCGCTGCTGTGCCACCTTCTACTGCTAAAAAGGCTTTGGTAATTGCGACGCTGATTTTGCTGGGGTCGTAGGTTACTACTGTGCCATTACGCTTGATAACCCGGACTTGTCCTGGTGCCGTCGCCGTCATATCAATGGTGTCGGAGTTAAGCGGGGCTGCGGCTGGGTTGTTCGCAGCAGGGTTTATGCTTTTACTTTCCTCAGGGCTGTTAGTGCGCTCAGGGCTGTTAGTTTGCTCAGGGCTGTTACTGGTAACGTTGGCCTCTGTTTGTTGCATGTTGACTCCTCAGTCTGATCTTTTATTCAGTTTTGTTGTTATGGTGTTTACTACTTGTATTGGTCTTGTACTTGCTGCTCTGTTTCTGCCTAATTTCTGCCTTTTTCGGGGATTACAGTTTTGCTTGTCAAAATATTGACTAGTCTGTTTAAAAATTAGCCCGCCATGCAATGGCCTTACTCGCTATACCCGCTTTGTCCACAAGCACCCGATAAACTAAAAATCTCGCTTTCTGCCAACGAAGAGAACATCTTTGGCAGCGTTTGCGTGTCAGATGGGTACATATTGATAGGTTTAACCGCCTGCGGTTGTGCTTATAGAGCCCGTTCAATTTGTACGTTATTCGTTCTAAGTGAATAAGATACGTACTTCCTCGGTCGTGCCAAAGCGGTCTTGATTGAACCCATGACCAAATCAGAGGTTAAATCGAAATATGAGGTGATAAAACCCTATATCTTGGGGTTGGCATCGGCACGGGGTACAAGATAGTGCGGTAGCGACCATTATGCAAGGGCAAAACTCTTGGTGTTTGCTGTGGATTTTCTGTGGATAACTTGGCTTGTTTGTGGCTACTTACGCCAACGGGAAGACTTAACACGGAGCATGCCTGGGTAATCGCTTCAGGTGATTGAAAAAAAAGGGTTAAAATTATTTTTGCATTAAAAAAATTTTTTTTATTACATTTTTGTTTAAGCGCGGGTGCTCTCATTTGGTCGCTGATAGAGGGCTTAGATCATCAGGAAAAAAATTGGCCAGCGAATCGATTTTTATTCTCGTACATGCACTAATAGGCTGCATTAATTTGTACGGGAAATAGTACGCGAACTAGTACTCGAACTAGTACTCGGACATAGTACGATAAATAGGATAAGAATCAGGATAAGCCATGACAATCCAACAACCATTACTGCTAGCAATAGACCAGGGCACCACCAGCTCAAGAGCGATTTTATTTGATGCTCAGGGCAGTATCAGTGCGGTTGAGCAACAGGAGCTGGCGCTGACCTATCCACATTCGGGTTGGGTTGAGCAAGATGCGGAAGAAATCTGGCGCGATACTCTGGCAACCTGCCGCGCAGTGTTGTCGGCCCCGGATGCCCTGAATCGCACGGTTGCGATCGGCATTACCAACCAACGAGAGACGACGGTGGTATGGGACAGGCAAACAGGGGAGCCGGTTTACAACGCTATTGTATGGCAAGATCGTCGCACTGCAGACTATTGTGAGGTGTTGAAAGGCCAGGGCCACGAAGCGCTGGTTCAGGAAACAACTGGTTTGCTGTTGGATCCGTATTTTTCGGCCACCAAAATTGCCTGGATTCTCGATAATGTCGAGGGCGCCCGTCAAAGAGCCGAGGCAGGGGAGCTGCTATTTGGCACGATCGATTGTTTTTTACTGTGGCGATTAACCGAAGGTCGGGTGCATGCCACCGATGCCACAAATGCATCCCGAACACTATTGCTCAATATTGCCACCGGTAGCTGGGATGATAAATTGCTGCAGGTCTTTAATATTCCGCCCAGTATGTTGCCCAGGGTTTGCGATAACGTTAGCGAATTTGGTATGGCGGCAGCGCAGCTACTGGGCAAAGACCTGCCTATTACCGCGATGATAGGCGACCAGCAGTCTGCGCTGGTGGGTCAGGCCTGCTTTGAACAGGGCATGATTAAGTCGACCTATGGCACCGGTTGTTTTATGTTGTTGAATCTGGGCGCGCAGCCAGTGACTTCTGCGCACCGGCTGATAACCACGGTTGCCTATCAACTTGATGGCCAGCGTCATTACGCCTTAGAGGGCTCTATTTTTATTGCCGGTGCTGCTGTGCAGTGGTTGCGCGATGGGCTTAACATGTTTCGCGAGGCAAAAGAAAGTGAGGCGCTGGCTAATAGTCTGACAAATAATGAAGGGGTTTATTTTGTGCCGGCCTTAACCGGCCTGGGCGCGCCTTACTGGCGCCCTGATGTGCGTGGCGCTATTGTTGGTCTGGGGCGCGATACTACATCGGCGCATATTGCCAGGGCGGCGCTGGAGGCGCAGGCTTATCAAACCCGCGACCTGGTTGCCGCTATGATGGCCGATATTGAAACTATTGATATGGCGCAAAGCTCTGGTGTGTTGCGCGCCGATGGCGGCCTGGTTGCCAATCGTATGGTTTGCCAGTTTTTAGCCGATATCTTGCAAACGCAAATTCAGGTGCCGGCAGTTGCCGAAGCAACCGCCTGGGGGGCGGCAAGTTTGGCTGGTATTGGGGCTGGAGTGTTTGCCGGTCTTGATGATATTGCCGACATTTGGTGCTGCGAGCACGACTACCAGGCAAGCATGGCAGCCGCTGACGCCGATGGCTTGTATGCGGGCTGGAGCAAGGCGGTAAATAGTTTGCTGGAGGGGTAGCTGCTAAGCCGTCGTGCTATTGGCCAGTAAAAACTCCATTAGCGCTTTTTGCGCATGCAGGCGATTTTCGGCTTCATCCCAGACAACGGAGTAGTTGGCATCTTCTAGCAAGGCTTCGCTTACCTCTTCGCCGCGGTGTGCAGGAAGACAGTGCATAAATAATACATCGCTCGCTGCATACTGAATTAAGTCGTGGTTTACCTGAAAGTTGGCAAACTGTTTTTCGCGCTCGGTTTGCTCTTGCTCCTGACCCATAGATGCCCAGACATCGGTCACCACTAAATGCGCACCATTAACGGCGGCTACTGGGTCATTAGTCACTGATACCCGATCGGCATTGGCTTTGACCATGGCGCTGTCAGGCTCAAAACCCACTGGACAGGCGATTTGCAATTTAAAATCAAACTGCCTGGCCGCATTAATGTACGACTGGCACATGTTGTTGCCATCGCCAATCCATGCGACGGTTTTACCTTTGATACTGCCACGTTGCTCAACAAAGGTTTGCATATCGGCCAGTAGCTGGCAGGGGTGCAGGTCATCGGTTAAGGCGTTAATCACTGGCACGCTGGAGTGCTTGGCAAACAGCTCGATATTCGCATGGGCAAAGGTTCTGATCATCACGATATCGACCATCGAAGAGATTACCCGCGAACTGTCTTGTATAGGTTCACCGCGACCCAGCTGGGTATCTCTGGGTGACAAAAATATAGCGTGACCGCCCATTTGTGCCATGCCGGTTTCAAAAGACAGGCGCGTCCGGGTAGACGATTTTTCAAAAACCATTGCCAGCACCTTACCGCTAAAGGAATCGCTTATCGGCGTTTTTTTTAGCTCAATGGCACGTTGGATAATACCGTCCAGTTCTTCCGGGTTTAAATCCAGCAATGATAAGAAATGTCGAATAGCCATAGTTAACTCGCTATTTGTACTTTTGGTTTGTTCGTTTAGCCGCTAGGCAGTGGTCAATTGATTAATCAGTTCAGATACGGTGACAACCAATTGCTTGGCCTCACTATCGCTCAGTGTTAGCGGCGGTAATAGTCTGACGACGGAGCCTGCAGTGACATTGATGAGCACACCTGCGTTCAGCGCATCGGTAACCAGTTGCCCGCAAGGCCTATCGAGTTGAATGCCTAACATTAAACCCATGCCGCGAATATCGATAACGGCCGCGTTGCCGCCCAGCGCCTGTTTGAGTCCGTCGATGATTGATTCACCCAGTGCGGCGGCACGCGCATCAAGTTGTTCAGCTTCAATAGTTTCAACCACGGCAAGTGCAGCTGCAGTCGCTAATGGGTTGCCGCCAAAAGTAGAGCCATGGGTGCCGGGTACCAAAGTCTGCGCAGCTTTGCCGCTTGCCAGGCAGGCGCCAATGGGTACGCCATTGCCCAGCCCCTTAGCAGTGGTTACTACGTCGGGTTTAAGTCCAATGGCCTGATAGGCAAAGTAACGGCCGCAGCGGCCGTTGCCGGTTTGGATTTCATCAAGCATAAACAGCGCATGGTGCTGCTGACACAGTTGCTGCAATTGTTGCAGGTATTCGTGATTGGCAGGGTTGATGCCGCCTTCGCCCTGTACAGGTTCGATTAATACCGCAGCAATGCTGTCTTTGTATTGATCAAATAACTGTTTGGCTGAATCGATATTATTGTACTCGGCGCTAATAAAACCGGGTGGTAGAGGGCCAAAGCCGGCTTTGATTTTCTCGTTACCGGTGGCGGTTAGCGTTGCTAGCGTTCGGCCATGAAAGCTATTGCTCATGGTCATGATCATGGGATTGCTATTGCCGGCGTTATGCGCATAAAGCCTGGCCAGTTTAATCGCGGCTTCGTTGGCTTCGGCGCCAGAGTTGCTAAAAAACACATTATCCATAGCGCTTAGCGCACAAAGTGTTTCGGCCAGTTTTTGCTGCGGCTCAATGTGGTAAAGATTGGAGGTGTGCAGCAGCGATTCAGCCTGGTGCTTGATAGCTCGGGTTACTGCCGGGTGATTATGGCCCAGGTTGGTGACGCTAATGCCGCACAAGGCATCGAGATAGCGTTTACCGTGGGTATCGAACAGGTAATTACCGTCGCCGTGATGAAAAGTCACGGGTAGTCGTTGGTAGGTGTTCATTACGGCAGATTGGCTCATAATCGATGATTCGTTTTAAGTGCGTTTCAGTAATGTTCTTCAGTGCGTCATTTAATAATTTCAGTACGTCATTTAACAATGGGTCATTCAACAAAGAGTCACTCAATAGAGTGTCATTCAATAAAAAAATAGTTTTCCAACAAGTCACTTCAGGACCTGCTTCTATCGTGTTGAGACTCGCATTTATGGCAATTGTTTGGAATAGCTATTGTCTTGAGTAGCTATTAAGGCGTTGTACAGCTGGCTAACGCGTGTGTATCGCTTTTTGCCACAGGTGTATGTTGGGGAGACTCGCTGCCCCAAAACGCAAAAAGGCAGCGAAAGCTGCCTATGCAGGGCCAAATACTAGCTTATCCGTTGCGAGTGAGTAAAGGGGGAATATGTCACTACTGCACCGCTAAATAGCTGCAATCTGACGCAGATACGGGGAAATTGCAGGGGTAGGGCATAGCCAATGATTAAGTAGCTGGCTACAATGCAGGGTTTCCGACGGCCATGGTAGTGGCCGACAATTACCAGCCACCGCTTTTACTGCAAGTTAAGCTATTGCAGCAATAGGTATTGCAAAAACACTTGTTGCAATAAAGTTGTAGCAAGACTGGCAGATAACAGCGGCAAGGCAATTAAAAGAGGTTCAACTGTTGCCCATGGATATCATGGATACTATTAAAGACCAGATCGAGAACAACCCGGTTATTCTCTATATGAAAGGCTCGCCCGACCAACCGCAATGCGGTTTTTCGGCACGTGCCACCGAAGCGCTTATGGGCTGCGGCAAGCGCTTTGCCTATGTTGATATTTTGTCTAACCCCGATATTCGCGCCAACTTGCCCAAGTACGCTAACTGGCCGACCTTTCCGCAACTGTGGGTGGGCGGTGAGCTGATTGGTGGTTGCGATATTATCACCGAGATGTACCAAAATGGTGAGCTGCAGGAAGTGATAGCTGGCGCTGTGCCCGATGAGGCAGCGCAGTAAAAATCTTCTGTATTGTTAAGAAAGCGCTGTTGCGATAACAAGGTTGAGAATCACTTTTTTAACAGTACTTTATAACAGTACTTTTGTGACAACACCGGTGCTCGATAACGCTAACATTAAGTAAAACGATTGAAATGATCCAAGTGGCCATTGGTAGCGGTCACCACTGAGAAAGGAACCAACTATGCCAGTTATTACCCTTCCCGATGGAAGCCAGCGGGCTTTCGATAATGCTGTCACTATTATGCAAGTTGCCGAAGATATCGGCCCCGGTTTGGCCAAGGCCACTATCGCCGGCGAAGTCGATGGTCAGCTGCGCGATGCCAGCGATTTAATCGACGCCGATGCCAGCCTGCGTATTATCACCGCCCGCGATGAAGAGGGTGTTGAAATTATTCGCCACTCTTGCGCCCATTTAATTGGCCATGCGGTGAAGCAGCTTTACCCCGATGCCAAAATGGTGATTGGCCCGGTGATTGAAGAGGGCTTTTACTACGATATCGCAACGGAAAAACCGTTCACGCCCGAAGATGTCGATGCGATAGAAGCGCGCATGAAAGAGTTGATTGCGCAAGACTACGACGTTATTAAAAAAATGACGCCGCGCGATGAAGTTATTAAAGAATTTACTAATCGCGGTGAAGAGTACAAGCTGCGTTTGGTTGATGATATGCCCGACGAAACGGCGATGGGGCTTTACTATCATCAGGACTATATGGACATGTGCCGCGGCCCGCATGTGCCGAATACCCGTTTTTTAAAGCACTTTAAGCTCACCAAGTTAGCCGGTGCCTACTGGCGTGGCGATAGCAGTAATGAAATGCTGCAACGCGTTTACGGTACCGCCTGGGCCGATAAAAAAGGCTTAAAGGCCTATATCACCCGTATGGAAGAGGCCGAAAAACGCGACCATCGCAAAATCGGCAAAAAGCTCGACCTGTTTCATTTGCAAGAAGAAGCGCCAGGTATGGTGTTCTGGCATCCGCGCGGCTGGACCTTGTATCAGGTGATTGAGCAATACATGCGCGATGTGCAAAACGCCAATGGCTACCAGGAAATCAAAACCCCGCAGGTGGTTGATCGTACGCTGTGGGAAAAGTCTGGCCACTGGGACAAGTTTGCCGACAATATGTTTACTATCGAATCGGAATCGCGCGACTATGCAGTGAAGCCGATGAACTGCCCCTGTCACGTACAGGTGTTTAACCAGGGCTTAAAAAGCTATCGCGACCTGCCGTTACGACTGGCTGAGTTTGGCTCCTGCCATCGCAACGAAGCCTCGGGTACCTTGCAGGGCTTAATGCGGGTGCGTGGTTTTGTGCAAGACGATGCGCATATCTTTTGTGCCGAAGACGCGATTCAGGAAGAGGTCTCGGTATTTATCGATTTGCTTTACTCGGTGTACAAGGACTTTGGCTTTGACGATGTGTTGGTGAAGTTATCAACCCGCCCGGAACAGCGGGTGGGTTCTGACGAGATTTGGGATAAAGCCGAGCAGGCGCTGGAGCTGGCGCTTAACAACAAAGGGCTGGCCTGGGATTTACTGCCCGGTGAGGGTGCTTTTTACGGGCCAAAAATCGAGTTTTCGCTGCGCGACTGTATTGGCCGGGTTTGGCAATGCGGCACGATTCAGGTCGATTTCTCTATGCCGGGCCGACTGGAGGCTCAATATGTGGCGGAAGATGGCAGCCGATTGGTGCCGGTCATGCTGCATCGGGCGATTTTGGGCTCATTTGAGCGTTTTATCGGTATGCTTATTGAGCACTACGAAGGCAAATTCCCGGTCTGGCTGGCACCGGTGCAAGCGGTCATTATGAATATCACCGACAATCAGGCCGAATTTGCCAATAATGTGCAAGAAACCCTGATTAAACAAGGTTTTCGGGCCGAAACAGACTTGAGAAATGAGAAGATCGGCTTTAAAATCCGCGCCCACACTTTAAGCAAGACTCCGTACCTGCTGGTTGTTGGCGACAAAGAAGTCGAAACGGGTTCGGTGGCGGTGCGTACGCTGTCAGGTGAAGATCTGGGCAGTATGCCGGTTGAGGCCTTTGCCCAACGTCTGGCAAGCGATGTTGAACTCAGGGGTCGGACGCAATCAAGCGATTGATATTAAAGTGATTTATTAATTACTGGAGATTTGATTATTAAGCAAATACAAATGGCTGTTCAAGTTGGTGAAGCAGGTCTTAGCAATCGAGGTAAGACAGCGTGAAAGGAAAAGATAAACGCGCCATCATAAATGAAGCCGTTGAAGCGCCACAGGTTCGATTAATAGGAGCCGATGGAGAGCAGGTAGGTGTTGTGCCTACTGCCGAGGCGCTGGCCATGGCACAGGAGGCCTCGCTCGATTTGGTTCAAATTGCCGGAGATAGCGACCCTGTGGTCTGCAAGATCATGGACTACGGCAAACATTTGTTTGATATCAAAAAGAAAAAAGCGGCCTCAAAGAAGAAGCAAAAGCAAACGCAAATCAAGGAAATGAAATTTCGTCCTGGGACGGAAGACGGAGACTATCAGGTCAAACTACGCAACCTGACACGTTTCCTCGAAGCAGGGGATAAAGCCAAGGTTACGCTGCGGTTTCGCGGTCGTGAAATGGCTCACCAGGAGCTCGGAGTGGAGCTACTCAAACGGGTCGAAGCTGACCTCGCTGAACTGGGTACGGTCGAACAGTTTCCAAAAATGGAAGGCCGTCAAATGACTATGGTCATTGCCCCTAAAAAGCACAAGTAGGTAGATTTATACAGCCTGCTTGATTTTACGGCGAGAGCTCACCGTGTTTAGTGTCGCACTTTAGCGAACTCAACGCACAGGGCCGTCATTTATTACTTAAACAATGCGAGTTTTAAAATGCCAAAAGCAAAAGTACACAGCGGCGCTGCTAAGCGCTTTAAAAAAACCGGGGCTGGTTATAAGCGTAAAAGCGCTAATAAAAGCCATATCCTCACTAAAATGACCACCAAGCGTAAGCGTCAGTTACGCGGCACTTCAATTATCGACGCGGCCGACAAGCCGTTAATCGATAAGATGATGCGCAACAACTAACTGATTTTAAACGCTACTATTTTTAGGAGAAGATAATGCCTCGAGTCAAACGTGGAGTGGTTGCACGTCGTCGCCACAAAAAAATTCTGAAGCAAGCCAAAGGCTACTACGGTGCGCGTTCGCGCGTATTTCGCGTTGCCAAACAGGCGGTGACCAAAGCGGCGCAATACGCTTACCGCGACCGTCGCCAGCGCAAGCGCCAGTTCAGAGCACTTTGGATTACCCGTATCAATGCGGCATCGCGCGCTAACGGCTTAAACTACAGCCGTTTAATTGCGGGTTTGAAAAAAGCCGATGTTATGCTTGATCGTCGCGTACTCGCCGATTTGGCTGTGCACGACAAAGCGGCGTTTACCAAAGTCGTCGAGACGGCCAAGTCGGCACTCGCCTAGACTTTGCCGCTCGCAATATTTGCGCGCGGTATGGGGTAATGTTGAACGCCCCGGTTTGATCGACGTTAAAAGGGGAAAGGGCAAATGCTCTTTCCCTTTTTTCGTTTAGAGTATTTGATACTTGTTAGTTTTAAAAATCATCATCACGGGTGTGATATGTCAAACGATGAAAATTTGCAGGCGCTAAGTGATAAAGCGCTGGCCGCAATTAAAGCGGTTAATTCTGTTAAGGCGCTGGATGATATTCGGGTTGAATACCTGGGTAAAAAAGGCCTTATTACCGAGCAGTTAAAAGCGCTGGGCAAGTTGCCCAAGGAAGAGCGTTCGGCTGCCGGAGCGAAAATCAATGTTGCCAAGCAGGCGGTGCAATCGGCAATTGAAGATCAGCGTGTCGCATTGGAAACCGCTGAGCTTGCCGCGCGTCTGGCTAGCGAAAAAATCGATGTCACCTTGCCGGGCCGCAGCGTCGAGGTAGGCAGTGCGCATCCGGTATCGATCACCATTGAGCGTATTCAGGCCTACTTTGAGCAAATTGGTTTTAGTGTTGCCGAAGGGCCGGAAATCGAAGATGACTATCATAACTTTGAGGCCTTAAATATTCCCGCGCATCACCCGGCACGAGCGATGCACGATACGTTTTACGTCGACCATCATGCCGATCGCACTGCTAATGAAGGCGAAGCGACTCATGTGCTGCGCACACATACTTCACCGGTGCAGGTGCGGGTGATGGAAACCCAAACACCACCGCTGCGTATTGTCTGCCCCGGCCGCGTTTATCGCTGCGACTCCGATGTCACTCATACGCCAATGTTCCATCAGGTTGAGGGTTTAATGGTTGACGAAGATGTCACCTTTGCGCATTTAAAAGGTGTGGTGCAGGAATTTTTGCGAGTGTTTTTTGAAAAAGATTTGGGCGTGCGGTTTAGGCCTTCGTATTTTCCTTTTACCGAGCCTTCGGCTGAAGTTGATATTGAATGTGTGATTTGCAGCGGCAAAGGTTGTCGCGTTTGTAAAAAAACTGGCTGGTTGGAAGTGATGGGTTGCGGCATGGTGCATCCCAATGTGTTCTCTTACGTCAATATTGACACCGACCGCTACACCGGTTTTGCCTTTGGTATGGGGGTAGAGCGGCTGGCTATGTTGCGCTATGGCGTTAATGATTTGCGCTTATTTTTTGAAAACGATGTGCGTTTTTTAGCGCAGTTTTCATAAGCCAAGGCTGCATAAAACATGTCTGCATAAAACAAGGCTGCATAGCAAAATGGTGCAGCGCAAATTGAAAAATCAATAACAAGTGGTTCGAGTTTAGGATATAAACATGAAAGTCAGTGAATCCTGGTTGCGCGAGTGGGTTAACCCCGACGTTAAAACCGAACAATTAATTCACCTGTTAACTATGGCGGGCCTCGAGGTCGATGGTGTAGAGTCCGCAGCCCCCGCATTTACCGGTGTGGTCGTCGGCGAAATTATGGCTATTGAGCCACACCCCGATGCTAAAAAGCTGCGGGTTTGTCAGGTCAGCAATGGCAGTAGTGAGAGCCAGGTGGTTTGCGGCGCCAAAAATGCTGCGGTTGGTTTAAAAGTTCCCTTTGCCCAGGTTGGTGCAGTGTTGCCTGGTGATATGACAATTAACCAGGCTGAGTTACGCGGCGTGGCCTCGTCGGGGATGTTGTGTGGTGCGTCTGAGCTGGGTCTTGAGGATGTTGTCGACGGTTTGCTGGTATTGCCTAACGATGCGACTGTGGGACAAAACCTGCGTGAATACCTGGATCTTGATGATCCGGTGATTGAAGTCGATTTAACCCCTAACCGTGGCGATTGTCTGTCGATTAACGGTGTGGCACGTGAAACCGGGGTGTTAACCACAACCGATGTCACGGCCCACGGCGTAACAGCGGTTGCCGCGAGCATTGACGATAGCTTTCCTATTACATTGAGTGCAGAAGACTATTGCCCTCGCTATGCGGGCAGGGTCATTCGCGATATTGATCTTGGCGCTGAAACACCGCTATGGATGCGTGAAAAACTCCGCCGTGCCGATATGCGCTCTATCGACCCGGTGGTCGATGTCACCAATTACGTAATGATGGAGTTGGGTCAGCCGCTGCATGCTTTTGATCTGGACAAGCTCGAAGGTGGTATTAACGTGCGTCGCGCAAACCCGGGTGAAAAACTGGTGCTGCTCGACGAAAAAGAAGTAGAGCTGGACGAAGATATGTTGGTGATTGCCGACCAGAAACAGGCATTGGCACTGGCAGGCATTATGGGCGGCGACGCATCGGGTGTTTCAGCCGGTACGTGCAATGTATTTTTAGAGTCGGCATTTTTTGTGCCCGAGCAACACGCAGGTAAAGCACGCAAGCTGGGTTTGCACACCGATGCTTCGCATCGTTATGAACGCGGCGTAGATTCGGGTTTGCAACAGCGAGCCATTGAGCGCGCCACTGAATTACTACTGGCTATTGTGGGTGGTTCGGCCGGGCCTGTCACGCTGGTTGATGCCAATGCGGCGGCGGCACCTGCTACGGTATTATTACGTGAACAGCAAATTAAACGGGTGTTGGGTTTTGCTATTCCTGCCGAGCGGGTTGAGGGTATTTTAACGCGACTAGACCTATCGCCAGCACAGGTAGAAGGTGGTTGGCAGGTGACGGTGCCTTCGCATCGATTTGATATTGCAACAGAGGCCGACTTACTCGAAGAGCTTGCGCGTATTTACGGTTATGAGCAGTTGCCGGTAGAGCCGCCTGTTGCCAGGCTTACCTTTAGTGAGCGCTCAGAGGCGCAACTATCGACAGCAGCATTTCGTCGTCAGTTAATTGCCAGCGGTTATCGCGAAACCATTACTTACAGTTTTATCGACCCGGAGTTGCAGCAGTTATTCAACCCGTATGCCAAAGCAGTTGAGTTACTTAACCCGATCGCCAGCGATATGGCCACTATGCGCACCAGTATCCTGCCGGGTATTGTGTCGGCTGCCAAGTACAATCTGAACCGCCAGCAAACGCGGTTAAAGCTCTTTGAAACCGGTTTGGGTTTTAGGCCGCAGGGTGAAACTTTAGACCAAATGCCGCTATTAGCGGGTTTGCTTTGTGGTACGCGATCACCGGAATCGTGGCTTAGCAGTCGTGAATCAACCGGACCAAAATCACAAAGCGCTGATTTATTTGATTATTATGATCTTAAGGCCGATGTTGAGGCGCTGCTGGCACTGAGTGGCGAAACTGGGGTGCAAAGTGCGGTACGTTTTGTGCCCATTTCCGACGCCAGCCCAGTGGCTGCCTTGCATCCGGGGCAGGGAGCGGTAGTGTATTTAGCTGATCAAGCAGTAGGCTATCTGGGTCTATTACACCCTGAATTGTCGAAAAAGTTGGATATTGACCAAGAAGTTTGGGTTTTTGAGCTGCAATTAAACTTGATTTCTGCCAAAAAAGTGCCAGAATTCAAAGAATTATCGAAGTTTCCTGAAGTGAGAAGGGATCTGGCGGTAGTTGTAGACAGCAGTGTGAGCGCGGCTGACGTAGTTGGTTGTGCGAAAGAAGCGGCAACAGCGCATCTTGTTTCACTGGTTGTCTTTGACCAATACAGTGGTGCTGGCATTGAGGAAGGTAAGCAAAGTATTGGTTTGGCACTAACGTGGCAGCATCGGGAGCGCACGTTAAACGAGGACGAGGTTAACACGTTGACTGATGGCGTGGTGACGTCGTTAAAACAACGGTTTAATGCATCCTTGAGGTGATTAATTATGGCTCTAACCAAGGCAGAAATGGCCGAGCGGTTATTTGATGAGCTGGGATTAAATAAGCGCGAAGCGAAAGAAATTGTAGAATTATTTTTTGAAGAAATTCGAGCGGCGCTTGAATCCAATGAAAACGTAAAGCTGTCGGGTTTTGGCAACTTTGATTTACGTGATAAAAAACAGCGTCCCGGAAGAAACCCGAAAACGGGTGAAGAAATTCCAATTTCAGCGCGTCGCGTGGTAACATTCAAACCCGGACAAAAACTGAAACAACAAGTAGAAACCTATGCTGGAACCGAGCAATAACGAAGAGCTCCCGGTCATACCCGGAAAGCGTTATTTTACCATTGGTGAAGTCAGTGACTTGTGCGCTGTAAAGCCGCACGTACTGCGTTACTGGGAGCAGGAATTTCCGCAGCTTAAGCCTGTTAAGCGCCGTGGTAACCGTCGTTACTACCAGCGTCAAGATGTGATTATGATTCGTCAGATTCGTAGTCTATTATACGATCAGGGTTATACCATTGGGGGCGCCCGCCTTCAGTTAAACGGTGAAAAAGCCAAAGATGATGGTACGCAATCGCAGCAGTTGCTGCGCCAGATGATTGGTGAGCTCGAAGACGTACTGGATGTGTTGCGAGCATAGCGATATTGCTATGCTTTGCTGTTTCGCACGAGCTTCTGGTTTTTTTACCGACAATACCCTTGTTTAACAAATTATAAAGTTACCGATAGCAAAGTTACCAATAACAAGTTACCAATAACAAGTTACCAATAGAAATTTACCCATCAAAAGTTGCCCGCCGCGGTTATAACAGCGATTAAAGTAGGGATAATCACCGCAGTCATTGATCAAAGTATAAGTAGATGAATACTATCGATCCGAATGCTACCGTAGTGACCTTTCGGGCAACGGCCTTCACTTCCCCCAGCAGCTTATCTTTAGCCCAGGCTTACCAAACCATTGCTGATCTTATTAGCGCGGGTCAATTGCCGCAGGCTTTAACGATTACCGACCAGCTATTAGACCAGCAGCCGCAGTACTTACCGCTGTTATGGATGAAAGCCTATATTCTCGATTTACAAGGCGTTGATTTAAATGTGAGGTTACAGCTTTGCGATTCAGCGCTGGCGCTGGATTCGCAGCATCAGAATTTTTTATTAATGAAAGGTGATTTGCTGCGCAAGCTAGAGCGGCATGATCAAGCGATTAATCATCTTGATGGGGGTATTGCGTTACACCCCAACAGCTGGGAATTGCATTTCTCGCTGGGTTTAAGTTTGGTTGAAAGTGGCGATACAGAGCGAGCAGCGCTTGCTTTTAGAGAGGTAATAAAGAAAAACAAGCAGTGTGCTGCGGCCTGGTTTCAGCTCATTGGTATTACGCAGTTTAGTCGTAAAGACCTTGATAAAATGCAGTTATTGCTTAAGAAAAAAAGCACATCTGCCACTGATGCGGCGCAGTTGGGTTTTGCCATTGCGGCTTATTGGCGTCAGTTAGGAGAGCTGCCGCGCGAAATGCAAAGTTTAAAGCGTGCCAATGATCAGCAACAAAGGGTTAAACCTTTTGATACGCTGCATAACCAACGTGTTATTGCTCAAACGATACAGCAATTTGATGCTGGGTATTTTGAAGGTTATTTAAATCGCTATGCTGAGTATTGTGCTGTTGATTCGCCAATGCCGATATTTATTGTTGGTATGCCGCGCAGTGGTTCAACGATGCTAGAGCAAATGTTAGCGCAGCATGCTGAGGTTACTGCGACCGGCGAGAGTTGTTTATTGGAGCGCTGTTTATCGGTGACTGATTCGCGCATGGGTTATGGGCCAATACGACCTGCGCTGTTGCCAGAGCTGAATAATGCGTCGGTAGTGCAGTTTATGCGTGCCTATCAGGATTATATTGGCGGTATGGTATCGACACCGGTCTATGTAGACAAGTCGTTAGACAACTATCGTATTATCGGTTTAATTTTATCGTTATTTGCCAATGCCAAGGTTGTCGTCTTGGAGCGGAACCCGCTGGATACGATATTAAGTTGTTATCAAAACTCCTTTAATGACCTGGCTTATACCAGTGATCTTGAGGCATTAGCAGATTATTACATTGCTTATCGTCGCTTAATTGCGCACTGGGGTGAGCAGTTTGGTAGTGGGTTTATTACTATGCAATACGAGCAACTGGTTGCTGAGCCTGAAGTGGAGTTAAAGCGGCTTTGTGTGTTTTGTGAATTGCCCTGGGATTCGGGCATGTTGGATTTTTACCGCAGTGAAAAGGCGGTGAATACGGTAAGTCGGTTGCAGATTCGGCAGCCGGTTTACGGTTCGTCGGTTAAGCGTTGGAAGCCGTATCGTAAGTTATTGATGCCGGCGATACGAAAGTTGCAAGATGCGGGATTATTATTGGATTAAACGTTAAAAAACCGGTGATTTACGGTTTAACAAAAGCTATAATCGCGCGGCTTCACAGCATGAGCGGCCGTAGTGAGTGGGAGACCACCACACCCAGCTCGGAGATAATAGAACAGTTAAAAGTTAATCGGGGCGTAGCGCAGTCTGGTAGCGCACCACACTGGGGGTGTGGTGGTCGCAGGTTCAAATCCTGCCGTCCCGACCAAATAAAAAAGGCCCACCCGTGTTTATGGGAGGGCCTTTTTTATTTGTCCGCGACAGCGAGTTTGTTCGTTAGCGAGGCATCGCCGAGCGTATACCAGGTTCACCGATTGCGCAGCAATCAGCAACAAGCGCGTAGCGCGCAGCCCAAATCCTATTTATTTCGTAATGCCAAAAACGTTGCCTTAGACCAATTGCGACATCAGCCACGAAAACCAACAGACTATCTAGGGGATATTGGCAATGGCAATGCCATCTTTCAATGATAATATCAATTGAAGATACATAAGTTTTAGGTTTTGCGGCTGAAATATTGAAGTAAAGCAGGCGCCGATTAACCTCTGATTGAATATAAGCGAGATCAGAGCCGCAGGGTTAGGGGGCAAGACTCTAACGCTATTTTGAAATATCATCTCTGCGAACGCTTTGCTAGAGAATGCGCGCATGGCCGATAGCCGATAGCCGATAGCCGATAGTCGATGCGCGATGCCGGAGTCCATTGATGGATTACCCTGACGTTTTACCCCACGATTTACCCAAGCAAATCGCCGATGATTTATTTGTTGTCCACGGCTGTGTAAAGCCCGCAGCGGTGGTGCGCTTTACTCGCAATATGGCGGTAGTTCGCAATAATGGTCAGCTAACGCTGATTAACCCAGTGCGTATGGATGAGGCAGGCCTTAAAGCGCTAGAATCACTCGGCGATGTTGCTCATGTTTTGCGCCTTGGGCCTATGCATGGTATGGATGACGCTTTTTATGTCGACCGCTATCAGACCGAGTTCTGGGCATTTGAAGGTGGCAAAACTTATACCACTCCTGCAATCAGCAAACCTTTAAGCGAGGGCGGGGCACTACCGTTTGCAAATGCCCGCGTGTTTGCGTTTAAGTATATGAAAGAAACCGAGGGGGCCATTTTGTTGCAGCAGGGGCCGGGCATTTTGTTAACCTGCGATGCTATTCAAAGCTATGCCACGCCACCGCATACACCGCATACCAATTGGCTAACCCGTTTATTAATGCTACGTATTGGCTTTCCTAAAAAAACCTTAATTGGCCCAATGTGGATGAAACTCTTAATCACCGACCAACTGGGAATGAAAGCGGAGTTTGAACGTTTGATGCAATTGGAGTTTGAACAGTTGCTGGCGGCCCACGGTACTTTTCTCGAATCGAATGCAAAAGCCGAAGTACGGCAGGCCTTTGATACCTTTTTTAATGCCTAAGCGTTTAACACGTAGCGGTTTTACACCGAGCATAATCGATTCCAAGCCCAGGGCTCGTTTGTATGAATGACAGCGTTGTTCAAATCCAGTGGTTTGAAATTGCTATTGCCATGCTACCTATGCTGCTGGTGTTGGCGCTTATGTTTCGCTGGTCCGATAAAGGGCGAACAGCGAGCTATTCGGTTGCGCGAATGCTGATTCAGCTAATCGTAATTGGCTATTTTTTGGTATTTATTTTCGAGGCCACCGAGGCCTGGGTTATCTCGCTGGTGTTGCTGGTTATGCTAACGGTTGCCAGCTGGATTGCATTAATGCCAGTCAGTGATTCGCGAGGTACGCTTTATCCCTTGGTGTTGGTGGCCTTAACTATTGGTGGTGGTATTACCTTGTTTACCATTACGGTCGGCGTGCTGCATTTAAATCCCTGGTACGACCCTCGCTATATGATTCCGTTAGCCGGAATGATTTTCGCCAATTCAATGAATACGGTGAGTATTGCTGCTGAGCGTTTTGAATCCGAAATAGCTAATGCGCGTTGCGCCGATGAGGCCAAACGCATTGCTTTTCAAACCGGTATGATTCCGGTGATCAATACCATGTTCGCGGTGGGGTTGGTTGCCTTGCCGGGTATGATGACCGGGCAAATTCTTTCGGGTGTTTCGCCATTGATAGCCGCGCGTTACCAAATTGTGGTTATGGCTATGCTATTTGCCGGGTCGGGTTTAAGCGCGGCCATTTTTCTCCAGCTGCGCTGTCAGTTTAAGCATCGCTGCGATTAAGTGGTGTTCGGATATTTACCAGCTCGTAAGCGACGGTAGTGGCGCTTTGTTTTACACTCGCTGCTCGTATTAAATGATGATTGACAATAATTGAGTGGTGTTATGAGTTCTGAAGTAAATAAAAAAACGGTTGAGACTATGTGGCAGGCATTAGCCGCAATGGACTGGCAAACCATGCAAAGCTGTATGCACGAAGAGATTTTTTACCAGGATATACCGACTGACGACCCTGGCGCGCGCGGGCCAGAGAATACCGTTAAACGCTTGCGCATGGCTTTCGATCATTTAGATAAACAAGAGCAAATTACGCATCATATTGCTGCCGATGGCGATATGGTTTTTATCGATCATACCGAGAAATGGACCTTTAATACCGGCGAAACCGCCGAGCACCGTTTTGTTACCATGCATGAAATGAAAGATGGCAAGGTCTATCGCTGGAGCGATTTTTGGGACGTAACTAAATTTGTCGGGCAGTTTCCCGGGTGGTTTATCGAAATAATGGCACAGGGTTCAGCTGAGGAGTTTAGTTAGCGAAAGCGAGAATCTCCTTTGCCAGGGGCTCCTTAAACATAGCTGCTGGAAGGTGGCACTGGCAGTTGCGTTTAGCCAGTTCAAGCTGACTGATAAACAATTATGCTGCTGCAGGTAATTGTACTGGGTTGGCAATGTGGGGTTGACGCAGAGTGAATGAGGTTATGCCATCGGGGACATCAATATGAAAAATATAATGATGCGCGTAGGCAAATTCCGGCTCATTACCGCCACTTATGCCACGCCAGAAAACCAGTTGATATCAGTTATCAAGTCTGCCGCCGTGAATTGGGCAAATGCAAATGATAGTAGTAAAGTGAATAGACGAGAATAAATTCGAGTGCTGATTAACATGATAGTTATCTCCAGTGTTTTCTTATTAGGGGATGACTATGCTATCAGTAAATCGATGCGACCCGGAGTCTGGGTCGTAGCCGTGTTTGTATAATTGGAGTCAAATCGCCGCAATTTTCAAGTATTGCGATTAACAAACTGTTAGTTAGTGTTCGGCTGGGCAGCAAGTAAAGAAAAACACCAAATAGAAATCTATTTAAACTCTGGCTTGCGCTTATCTAAAAATGCTGCCACACCCTCACGGCCATTATCCGATGCGGCACAGGCGGCAATAAAGCGTCCTTCCAGTTCCATTTGCGTTTCGGGGCCGTTATCAAAGCTCGCGAGTAATAACTGTTTAATGCAGTGGTTAGATTCGGGCGATGCCGCAATGATGGTTTGCGCTATTTTATCCGCTTCTGCAGCAAGTTCATCGGCCGGTACCACGGCGTTAATTAAACCCCAGTCCTGTGCTTCAGCGGCACTGAGTACACGATTGGTTAACATCAGTTCCTGCGCCCGGCGTAGGCCTATAAGCCTGGGTAAGTAATACGATGAGCTACCATCAGGGCTTAAACCGGCCTTGGAATAGGCCATGGTAAACGCAGCAGCATCCGAGGCGATTACGTAGTCGGCAGCAATGGCAATACTAAAGCCTGCACCTGCAGCCATACCATTGACTGCCACAATTAATGGCGCTTTCATACGTGCAAAGGTAGAGATCGCACGATGCAAACCATCGGCCAACGCTTTAATTCCCTTACCTACATCATCGCCAAAACCCGCCATGGCTTTGATATCGCCACCGACAGAAAAGAACCGACCATTGGCTGAGAGCACCACAGCGCGAACGCTAGGGTCGTTGTCACAAAGGTTGGCAGACTCGATAAGTTCAGCGCCTAACTCGGGGTTAAGTCCATTGGCCGCATCGGGGCGGTTAAGTGTGATAGTGGCAATGCCGTTTTCGCTGCGAAATTCCAGTGTTTTAAAATCAGTCATTATTGGTGTATACCTTTGTTTGTGTGCTTGCGCCCAATGAGGCGTTATTCGCTGCACCATTCTATGCAGCTGTTGGCCAAGAATCATCCCTTGCGCCCATTTCTTTGCTGAATAGCCAAATATAGCTAATTGCTATCGTTATAATTTATTAAATATATTTTACCTATTGTAAATCGGCGTTGATAATTCACTTATTCGCTGCCAGGTCATCGCAACTTGCGACCGGCCAGCAGCAAGTTGACATTGATATGGAGGAAAACCTTATGCAAGCATCGACACAGCACAGTCACCCGCGGGTACCTGATGTGGTTTTTAAAACCCGAATTCGCGATGAGAGTATCGATCATGAAAATCCGTTTCGCTGGCAGGATGTGAGTTCGGCGGATATTTTTGGCGGCAAAAGTATTGTCTTGCTTGCGCTGCCAGGCGCGTTTACGCCCACTTGTTCGAGCACGCATTTACCGGGGTATGAAAAAAACTATGAGCAATTTAAAAGCATGGGGGTAGATGAGGTTTATTGCCTGAGTGTGAATGATGCTTTTTCAATGTATCAGTGGGCCAAGCAGTTGGGTATTGAGAAAGTAAAAATGCTGCCCGATGGCAACTGCGAATTTAGCCGCTTAATGGGAATGTTAGTTAAAAAAGACAACCTTGGCTTTGGTGATCGCTCCTGGCGTTATTCTATGCATGTGGTTGATGGTGTTATTAAGGCACAGTTTGTTGAGCCAGGGTTGATGGATAATTGCCCTGAAGATCCTTTTACGGTGAGTGATGCAGACACCATGCTCGATTATTTAAGCCAGCAGGCGTAGACTTGCTGTTTTGTTTTAGGGTATTCGCGATTGTGCGAATGCCCTGAAATAACTGCAATTTAAGGGCTTGTAAAAATAATAGTGTATGGCTGAATTAAAAATATTAGCAGGGAGCGAAGCGCTACAGCAGATTCGAGCCAATGGCCTGTCAGCGCAAGATATTGCTGCCGTTTTTGGCGCCTCTGGTGCGGCGAAATGGTTAACCATCTACGGGCTCGATAAAGCAATATTCTCGCAATGGTTGGTCAATGCCGAGCATAAAATCGATTTATTTGGTACGTCAGTGGGGGCATTTAAATTGGCAGCGGCCGCCCAGTCCGACCCCGCCACTGCGCTTACGCGCTTAGCCAATGCCTATATTAACCAGCAGTACAACGGTGAAATTAACCCCGCCAAGGTCAATCGTGAAACCCTGGCTATTCTCGATGCGTTTTTAACCGAGCAGGGCATTGGTGAAATTTTAACGAGCGAACGGTTTAACTATTGTTGCGGCAGCGTACGCTGTCTGGGCGGGTTAGCCAGCGATAAAGAAACCTCGCAAAAGCTGGCCATGGTAAAGGCATTTTTGCAGGCACTGCTGGGTCGGCACTATTTGCGTGGCTCACTAGAGCGAGCCGTGTTTTATTCGGGTTTAGCGGCGGGTTGGAATAATCGCTTTGGTGGTGATGGCTTTAAAACGCATGCCATTGCACTGGATAAAGAAAACTTAACTGCCGCCGTATTATCGTCGGGCTCGATTCCGGTGATTATGCCGGGGATAGCAGCCATTGCCGGGGCACCCACGGGTATCTACCGCGATGGCGGCTTATTGGATTACCACGCTGTGCCAGCCAATGTGATCGATACCAGGCAAGGCCTGGTGTTGTATCCACATTTTTATCGTTATTTAAAAGAGAGCTGGTTCGATAAGTTTTTTCCCTGGCGCAAAGTTGCCGCCGAGCAGTTGGATAACGTGGTGTTGGTGAGCCCAAGCGCTGAATTTGTTGCATCTTTGCCCGGTGGTGAAATTCCCGATAGAAATGATTTTTATCGCTTTAGCGATAATGATAATGAGCGCATAAGGCGCTGGACCATTGCCAAAGAAAAAAGCGAAGCTCTGGGTTTGGCGTTTTTGAACTTGGTTAAAACCGGCGATATCGCTGCCGTTGCTGAGCCTTTGTAACCCATATTCTATATAACACGATTCTATGGAAGCTTCTTTTCTCACTTCAATTCTTTTGCCTGCATTGCTTGCGCTAATTATGTTTGGTATGGGTTTAAGCCTAACTATTGCTGATTTTGTTCGGCTATTTAAAATGCCACGACCGATATTTGTCGGTTTATTGGGTCAGTTGTTGTGCTTGCCACTCATCGCCTATGGCATTGCGATCGCCTTTGATTTATCGAGTCATTTAGCCATCGGGTTAATGATTATGTCTGCGTGTCCGGGTGGCACGGTATCCAATATTATTAGCCATTTAGCCAGGGCAAACCTGGCTTTGTCGGTGAGCTTAACAGCAGTGACTACCGTTATTTGTATCTTTACCACACCGTTGGTTATTCAATTTGCCATTGACGCGTTCGGAGAGCAAGGTAATACGTCATTTTCGTTATTGGCAACTTCGGCCAGTTTGTTTGCGGTAACGGTTGTACCTGTAGTGCTCGGGGTTGCCGTGCGCAGCAAATTCCCCGAACCTTCGATTCGTAGTGAGGCCTTTTTCCAGCGCTTTTCGGCGGGTTTTATGTTGTTAATGATTATTGCCATACTCATTCAGGAGCGGGATATCCTGGTCTCGTCATTTTCGCAAATGTTTGCTGCGACACTGGCGTTAAACCTGGTAGCAATTGCAGTGGGTGTGGCACTTGCTTATGGCTTTAAACTTTCTGCACGCGATGGCGTGACATTAAGTATTGAGGTGGGTATTCAAAATGTGTCAACCGCCATTCTTATTGCGGTAACGTTTTTAAACACACCAGCCTTTGCCACTGCGGCCGGGGTGTATGGTCTTACCATGTATATCGGCACCTTTCTATTGCTTTGGGTAGCACGTTCGATGTACTGATTGCTAAACCTGCGGTGCGGGCTTTGCTTTTATCAGCATGTTAATAATCCTTACAAACACTTTGGCGTATGCTTTGCGCTTTGCGTTAAAGATAGAAGTAAAACCACAATAATAGTTAATGGAAGTTAAATGATGATATTGCAGCTGCCTAAGTTATTTTCTAATACCATTAAAGTCGTTTTGTTTCTAAGCGTACTAAGCCTACAGGCTTGTGGGCCGGTTGAAGACCCCAGCTTGTCGCCCGCGTTTAACCCAGCAACCGCCACAGCTATTCCGGACAAACCTGTGAGTGAATTTAACCCGCAGCGTAATGTTTACTGGGGCGACCTGCATATTCACACCAGTTACTCGACCGATGCATACACCATGGGTGTGCGGGCGACACCGGACGATGCGTATACTTTTACTCGCGGTGGTGAAATAGAACATGCCGGAGGTTATGGTATTCAACTCAAGCGACCGCTGGATTTTGCTGCGGTGACTGATCATTCAGAATATCTGGGGTTATTGCGCGCAACCCAGCCTGATTTGCCACTGAATAAGCGCAGTTTTAAAACGCGTTTAAACAATGATGGGCCGCTGTCTAATACCTTTACCATGCTGCGCTCAACATTGACCTTTAGCCTGGAAAATGTCGACGCCAGTAATTGGCGGCAGCATACCAGTGCCGCCTGGCGCGAAATGGTGGATGCCGCCGAACGGCATAATTCCCCCGGTCGCTTTACCACCTTTGTCGCTTACGAGTGGAGTTCAATGCCGCAGGGGCGCAACCTGCACCGCAATGTTATTTATCGTGGTATTCAGGTTCCTGAAATTCCTTATAGCTCTGTAAATTCAGAAGACCCGCGCGATTTATGGGCTGCGCTGGAATCACAGCGCGAGCAGGGCATGGACAATTTTGCTATTCCGCATAATGGCAATGTGAGTGACGGTGTGATGTATGACAGTGTGATGTTTGATGGCGAGGCAATGAATAGCAATTATGCGCAGCGCCGAATGTTAAACGAGCCTATTAGCGAAATTTACCAGGTCAAAGGCTCGTCTGAAACGCATCCTGCACTGTCGCCAGACGATGAGTTTGCTGGCTTTGAACTTTACGCAACTAAATTATCGCGCGATGGTAAAGCATCGCAACCAGAGGGCAGTTATATTCGCGATGCATTACGGACAGGCATTGAAATGTCGCATAGCGAAGGTTTTAATCCTTATCGTTTTGGTGTGATCGGCAGCTCTGACGGTCATAATGCCAGCTCGCCAGTGGAGGAGGATAGCTACCATGGCAAGCTGCCATTGCTCGATGGCAGTGCCGGTATTCGTTTGCGTACCAGCGTGTATTTACCAGAAGATATGCCTGGTGGTAAGCCTTGGAGTGCTGCGGGCCTCGCCGCAGTATGGGCTGAAGAGAATACCCGTGATGCATTGTTCGACGCTATGCGGCGCAAGGAAACATATTCAACCTCAGGGCCACGTATTGCCGTGCGTTTTTATGGCGGTTGGCAGTACAGCGCTCAACTGCTTGATGAGCCTGATTGGCTTGCTAAGGCGCAAGCAGGGGGGGTGGCCATGGGCGGTGAACTACCGAGTATTGATAGTCAAGCAAGTGATCTACCTGAAGCTGCAGCTCAAGCCTCGCCGCGCTTTGTTGTTTTTGCCAGTCGCGATCCCGACGGTGCCAACCTCGACCGCATTCAAATTGTTAAGGGCTGGGTTAACAGCAAGGGTATTTCGCAGGAGCGCGTATTCGATATAGCCTGGGCCGGTGAGCGGGCGCCAGACAACAACGGCAAGCTGCCATCGGTGGGTAATACGGTTGATGTTGCTAACGCCAGCTATGAAAACAGTATTGGCTCAGTACAATTGGCAGCGGTTTGGCAGGATCCCGAATTTAACCCCGCACAAGCGGCTTTTTACTACGCTCGGGTGATTGAAATTCCTACCCCGCGTTGGTCAACTTACGATGCCAAAGCCTTAGGCTTAGTAGCACCAGAGCCTAACTATTTACAAGAGCGGGCGGTAACCTCGGCCATAGGGTACAAGCCTTAATGTCCGTCCATAAGCGGTAAATAGACAGTAAAAGAACGTTGAGATAATACAATGACGACTTATGTATTGCTTCACGGTGGCGCGCGCATGGCCAATACATTTTTTTGCACAACTATCATTCTTACTACAGCTGGCTAATTCTCAATTAAAATTACCCTGTGACGGCTTTGTATGAAACAATGCCGACTTTTGTGTTTTTATTGTTTAACTAAATGGCTAGCTGAATATCTAGCTAAATGTCATGTGGAGTTTACCGAGTGAGTACTGATTTGTTCGACCTGACAGGAAAAATTGCACTGGTCACTGGTGCTAGCCGTGGCATTGGCGAAGAGATTGCTAAATTGCTGGCAGAGCAAGGCGCGCATGTGATTGTTTCCAGCAGAAAAATTGATGGTTGCAAAGCGGTGGCCGCGAAAATTACCGAGGCTGGCGGTAGCGCCGAAGCCTTTGCCTGTCATGTTGGCACTATGGACGATATCAGTAATATTTTTCAGCATATTAAACAGCAGCACGGTCGGCTCGATATTTTGGTTAATAACGCCGCGGCCAACCCTTACTTTGGCGATATTCTCGATACTGACCTGGGTGCGTATAACAAAACGGTTGATGTGAATATCCGCGGTTACTTCTTTATGTCGGTTGAGGCCGGGCGTTTAATGCGTGAACACGGCGGTGGTAGCATCGTCAATACGGCTTCGGTCAATGCTTTGCAGCCGGGTTTGGCGCAAGGTATTTATTCAATCACCAAAGCCGCTGTTGTCAATATGACCAAGTCTTTTGCCAAGGAGTGTGCGCAACACGGTATTCGTGTGAATGCCTTGTTGCCGGGCATTACCAAAACTAAATTTGCCGGTGCGCTATTTGATAATAAAGACATTTACGCTTCGGCTATACAGGGAGTCCCAATGAATCGGCATGCCGAGCCAGCTGAAATGGCCGGTACGGTGCTGTACCTGGTATCGGATGCTGCTAGCTATACCAATGGCGAGTGCATAGTGGTTGATGGTGGTTTAACAATCTAGGTGGAGCGGTTGTTCTGTAAGCCAAATTTGCGGCTGGCCCAGACTACCCATTAGGTAATTTGACCTCGAAATTGGCCGCTTCGCCGCACAAAATTCCCTTATAATCCCGTCCTTTGCAATACTGATGAAAAGTGATTATCAGTGCTTTGGCTGCGCGGCTGCAATTGGCTTTTTCACACACATTTTTTTCACGAACATTTGAGAACAACAAACAATGAATATCCATTGCGATGTCATCATTATTGGTGGCGAAGGTGATTTGGCGTTTCGCAAACTTTTTCCTGCTTTATTTACGCTCGATTGCGAAAACCTGTTATCACCCAGCACCAAAGTGATTAGCTTTTGTCGTGGCAAATTCTCCGATCAGGAGTTTCTCGCCAATATGCGCAGCTGGATTGAAAAAAGCGAATATACCCAGAATGTCCAGGAGGACATCTGGCAACGTTTTAGTGAGCGGGTGATTCACTTTGTTGGCGACGCTACCGACCCCAACTCGTATACGGAGCTCAAGCAGCAGCTCAGTAATGAAGAGTTTGTGATATACCTGTCTACCCCACCATCGATTTTTTCGCCGATATGCCAAGCGCTCGACACCGCTAAACTGGTTCGCGATGACACGCGCATTGTGGTTGAAAAACCACTGGGTGAGTCGCGCGAAAGTTTTGACCAAATCAATGATCACGTGCGTGCAGTATTTAAGGAAGAGCAAATTTACCGAATTGATCACTACCTGGGTAAGGAGACAGTCCAGAACTTATTGGCGCTACGTTTTGCGAATGTTTTATTTGAGCCGCTATGGAATCGGAATTTTATTGACCACGTGCAAATTACCGTGGCCGAAACGGTCGGTGCTGGCGGTCGCTGGAAGTTCTACGACCAGGCCGGTGCACTGCGCGATATGGTGCAAAACCATTTACTGCAATTGCTTTGCCTGGTGAGTATGGAGCCGCCAGCCAAAAACCTGCCCGATTTTGTGCGCGATGAAAAACTCAAAGTCCTACGCTGTCTTAAGCCTATTGCTAGACATGATGTTGATCATGTCACGGTGAAGGGACAATACGTGTCCGGCGCAATCAATCAGCAAGACGTCGTAGGTTATTTACAAGAAGACGATGCCAGTCAAGAAAAGTCGTCAACTGAATCGTTTGTTGCTATTAAAGCCGAAATTGAAAATTCGCGCTGGCAGGGTGTGCCGTTTTATTTGCGTACCGGTAAGCGTTTGCGTGAACGTTACTCCGAAATTGTTATTCAGTTTAAACCGGTGGTGCACCGCTTGTTTGACGCCAGCAGTGGCCGTCTTGCCGACAACCAGCTTATTATTCGCCTGCAGCCTAACGAAGGTATTGAAATGAAGCTGGTGAATAAGGTGCCGGGGCTAACCGAACAAACGCGTTTGCAAAGCGTGGGTTTAGATTTATCGTTTGATGCAGTATTTGACGAGCATCGCTCACCCAGCGCGTATGAGCGCCTGTTGCTCGATGTTATTCGTTCCGACCAAACGCTATTTATGCGTTCGGATGAGTTGCGCGCTGCCTGGGATTGGGTCGATGGCATTATCGATGGCTGGAATAAAACCGGGCAATCGATAACGCGCTATAGCGCGGGTAGTTGGGGGCCTTCTGAGTCGGTAGATTTATTGGCTAACGATCGCCGACGTTGGTTCGACTACGGCGAGCAATAACGAACGCCATGACTATTACCCGGCCGTAATTACCACTGGTAACCAAAGGCGGTGACCAGCGGTTCAAGATCTTGCCGCGCCGCAGTGGTGGCTTCGGGGTAATTTTTCCAGCGTGCCAGGGCTTGGCGATTAATGGGTTGGCGGATAGCGGCATTACTGGGTGTGGGAATCGACCGGTCAGCCAATTGGTCGCGGTAATTCATCATGTCGGGTTCCCATTCCAGCGACATAAATTCGATCAGTTTTTTCAATTGCGCGGTTGCGTCTTCTACCGTGTCTTCATAGCGCGTTTCTATCCATTGATTTGTCAGCACCGGTTTTGCTACTAGCCATTGTGACATCACTTTGGCGTAATAGCCTGTCGTGCCGGGCCAGCTAAGAAAATGGTTCATGGCAGTGTTGGGGGCAAAGTGCTGAAAAAAGCAGCTGAGGCAGGCATCTCTTGGGTCGCGTAGCGCGAGAATAATACGCGCCTCGGGAAAAACTGCCTGTATCCAGGCAATATGATTAATATTAAGCGGCAGCTTATCAATATAAACCGAGCCTTCGCCGCGGTGATTGCTATCGACCTGCTGCCAATAATTTTCTCTCACCAAGGCAATATCGTTTTGGGTTAATCGATTAAATATACCCAGCGCATTGTTTTCGTAGCTGGCATTATGGCGCGCAAATACGCTGCCAATCGCATTGCCAAGAATAGGGCGTTCTTCTGAGGTGTTGATTTTACTGTGCGCGGCCAGCGCCTGCTCGGTTAGCGTTGTACCTGAACGCGGAAAGCCAATTAAAAAAACCAATGCGCAGCTGTTGGGGTTTTCAGTGCTTGCTGTGGCCGGTTTCGTGGCCGCAAACGTGTCACTAAACTGCTCAATGGTCTTAATGTCAGACGCGGCCGACCAATGTTGGCACTCCGGTGACGCTAGCTGGTATTGTCCTGCTCGGCTAAAATTATCAAAGGCCTGTGGGTAGTTTTTGCGTTTATCTTCAACGGCGCCAAGCGCATAGTAAATAAATATTTTATCTGCCGCTGTTGTTTTATCGTGTTCGAGTAGCGCCTGTAATTTTTCATACGCGGCATCAAACAATTTAAGGCCCGTTAAGGTTTTTGCCAGCGATAGCACAATATCGGCCCTGTTTGGGCTGAGTTGCTGGGCATGCTCAAGCAGTGTTTTAGCCGCCTCAAGATGGTTCAGTTGAATGAGCGCCGTGGCGCGCTGGGAGATAAGCGCTAGATTATCCGGAAAGCGTTTTAGTGCGACGTCGGTGTGCTCAAGCACGGCCTGCGCAGAAAAGTTTTTATTTAAGACTTTGGCCAGCTCAATATGCGATTCAAGGTCTTGAGGTCTTAGCCGCACGGATGTTGTCAGGCAGTCAATGCCTTCTTGCAGCCCTTGTGAGTTGACCTCGTTTAGCATGCCTTGCAGGCGACCTAGTTCAAACAGAACGTCGACATCGTCATTGTTGTGTTCAATAACCTGGCGATACAAGGCGACTGCAGAAGCGAAGTTGCCCTGGCGGTGAAAGCCAATGGCTGTGTTGCGCAGTTGGCGAATATCGACAGTGGATTGCCCCAGGTTTGATTTTGAACCATTGGCGCTTGGCTGGCCCTCGTTAAGCAGGCAGCATTTTTTATATTTTTTGCCACTGCCGCAAGGGCAGGGGTCGTTTCGTTTAACGGCTGACATCAGCGGCCCTATTTACTGCACGCGGTGTGTCTGAGTGACGCGGATGCTAAAGCTCTGCATTATGATAAACATTTTGCACATCATCCAGCTCGTTAAGCATATCCATAAATTTTTCAAACATTGGGATATCGTCAGGGTTAACCGGAGTGGTGTTCTGCGGTAAAAACTGAATTTCATCCACTTCAAAGTCGAGATCGCCAAAGCTGTTAAGCAGCGCTTGCTTGGCTTTACCATAGTCGGTGTGTGGCGCAAAGATAGTGATGTTGCCATTTTCAGATTCAATATCGCTGACATCGACATCTTCTTCCATTAAAGCTTCAAGTGTGGCGTCTTCATCATCACCTTTAAAGGCCAGTATCAATGCATGGTCAAACATATGGCTTACACTGCCCTGAGTACCGATTTTACAGTTGGTTTTAGTAAAGCAAAGTCGGACATCATTAAATGTGCGCGTCGCGTTGTCAGTTAAACAGTCGACGATCACCATGCAGCCGCCAGGACCAAAGCCTTCGTAGCGCGCAGTTTCAAAATCTTCACCGCCACCACCTTTGGCTTTATCTATCGCTTTATCAATAACGTGTGTGGGCACCTGGTCTTTTTTGGCGCGCTCAATTAAACCACGCAACGACAGGTTGCCGTCTGGGTCGATACCACTAGCTTTTGCGCAGACATAGATTTCGCGCGCATACTTACTGTAGACCCTGGCTTTTGCATCTGAGGTTTTTGCCATGGACTCTTTACGGTTTTGATACGCTCTGCCCATTATCCGGGTGCTCCTGGTTACTTTATTGGTCGTGTTGGTCGGTTTTGTCGACGGTGGTTTTGGCTTGTTCGTTTGGCTGTGCCAGCGTTTGAATTTTAGACTATGTCTAATGTCTGCGATAATGGGCGAGCAGTTTACTGGAATTAAAATTCTTCTCAACAGCTTGCCATTGGAAAAATTGCCCTGACGAGTTGTTTGCAGGCTCGCTTTATGCGCGTTTTGCGGCTTGATAAATAGCTGATATCTATCAAAAAAGCGACAGCGGCAGGATAGGGAGCTAGTATTATAGTGCTACACCTGTGTTGAGCTATACATGTGTTGAGCTATACCTGTTGAGAGTGATATGTGCCACTTGCTGCAATCAGCTTGGTGATTCGGGTTGGCAGTAGCCGAGTTGGGCAACTTTAATTATACTCTGGCCGCGCGGCGAGGGTGAAATGTGAGCCGCGATAGGCAGCTGAACACCGATCGGCTAGTCTCTATTACTTTATCTAGCCCCTATTACTATAATCCTTATAACCTTAATAACGCAGGCAGGGCCCAAGTTTGACTAATGAAAATGAAGATACACCGGATCAGCGTTCGTCACTGGATGCTCTTATTGAAGAATACGGCGAAGCCATTCACTTTATTGCGGTTGCCGCCATGGTGTTTGCAATTTTCCAAATTATTTATTTTCAGCTATTTATCGACTCGTTACCGTTTCTTGCCTACCTGGGTTTTTGCGCCGAGTTATCGGCGGGCTTATTAAATCTGATTGGCGAGGAGGTGACCTTGTTAGCCCGCACCATTACCAGTGCCGCTGGCCCTTCGGTAACCGTGGTTGAGGGCTGTGATGCATTAAGGATTTACAGTGTGTTGGCAGCGGCGATTATTGCCTACGAGGGTAGTATTAGGCAAAAAGTCCTTGGCATACTCTTTGGTATTGGGTTGATGTTTTTGTTTAATGTGGTTCGCATCAGCATGTTACTCTGGGTTGATGTTCACCATACCGACGTGTTTGATATTTTTCACCACACTATCTTACCAGCGGGTTTGTGGATTATCGCAGTGGTTTATTTTTATTATTGGGGAAGTAAGATTGAGCGGCATCAGCGACAGCATAGTTAGCTGCCGCTAGCGCATACATATACTGTTAAATTCCATGCATCATTTCATGCTTTGTCTTATGGTGTGTCTTATGGTTTGTCGCTAATGTTACCAGCTACCATCACGCGTTCATAATTTGTTTTTTGTTTGGGTACTTTGTGGGCTACCCACCCTGGAAACATACACATCATTCCATTTTTTGGTTTCAGTGAGATGTTTGCATCTGGAAAAACAATTGGAGAGCAGTCATCCGATACATTTACATAATAGGTAAAACTCCACGTCGACGGCCAGTGATCATGTAATATGGTGTGTTCACTTTTTCGATAAATCGCCCCCCATATCTCGGTAATGACCGGGTTGAAGTGTGGTTTACTTTGCGCAGGAGCATTGTCAAATGCTAGCTGAACCGCATGTTTGCAGATAACTTGGAACTGCTGGTAGGCAGGTTTGTCCTGCTCCCACATTTGGAAGTCGGTCATATCGGCTTTGACGTTTGTGGTGTGGCTTTGTTTGTCGCCAGAAGCTCTTATACCTTGCTCTAATAGTGGATTTAAGCTTTCCCAACCGGGTATTCGGACGGTAATGATCGGATACTTGTCTACAAACTTCTTCGCGTATTGATTGTCGCTGAGTCGCATGGTGCGCCCTTTAGCAGCTTGATTTTTTTGCTCCGATTGAAACGCTGTAACCGGAGGATGGGGTCTTGAGTATTATATTTATCGCATAGCCGCTTAGCAATACTGTTATAACAGTTCGATTATTTCGTGTGCACAGCTACACTTTAGAATGAGGCATTGCAATCGAAGATATACTCTTTGAAAGGCTGCGTGTGCTGTGCTGGCGAGTATGGGAATTATGTGTTTTTGTAAAGATTTTGAATTAAGTATCTATCTAGAATTATACTTAAATCTTGCGAAGATGAATTCCACATTATGCTTTGTTGCAGAGCTTTAGGAAAATCATTTCACGATTTATTTGATCTGAGTGAGTAGCACTCGGCAGAATGGCAGCGTTTGAGGTGTAATCATGAAAAAAATAATTCTTATATTAATTCCAGTAATCATTATCGGTTTCATTTGGGAGCGGTCAAGTTATCGACAAGAAGAAACTGTCGAGCCGATGCCGTTAAGCGCCGCGGAGCAATATGTCGAGCAATTGAAGGCTAAGCAGAAAATCATCAATAAGCGCAGTGAGGTCATGGATTGTGCGGGCGCACCCGAGCGGGCGATCAAAGCGGAGGACTTGTCTGCTGAATTAAAAACAATATTGTCTATTGCGTGTTATGACCATGGTCACCGATTACAAAGCTTAGAGGGCGAGGCCTGGGTGACTAGATTTGATGCCTATGGGTTTGCTGTTGTACCTGTTTTCCAAGCTCTGAACGCGCAAGTTATTGATAATTTGGCAGACCGGGATAATACAGTTGGGCACGCTGTACACTTTACTTCGGTTAGCTATAAGTGGCTTAACGAGCAGGCAATAGTTGATGCTCTTGCCGACGTGCCGCGATCTGTTGGGCTTCCAAATCCCGACGAGCTACCCGTGGAGAGAGTCCTTGAGCTGGTGAGCGTTAATCAAGACGAGATCGAGCAAAAAATGATTATTGCTAGCCTTGGCGAGCCAGCTATAGGGCTTGATCACCGCGCATATAGGGCTTTTGGATACGTGTGCTCACCTGATTGCAAGCCTGATGAAATTTTTAAAGTTATGAATTTTTCTGAGATTACATCTCCCAGCGGCTTAGCTAAGACGGCTGGCAAATAAACGGAAAAAGAAACATTTGACTGTGCGAATCAATATTTGACCGATTTATGTCAATGCACTGAAACTTGAGCTGAATCTACCTGCATAGCTAAGACCTTGATTAATATAACAAAAAAAATATAAAGGCTGAAATCTGTGTTTTAGGGGATATCAGATGCCCTTACGATGCACTTTTGTGTTAATAAATAATGAGCAATAGTATGGTTATATCTTAGCCCGACGGACATTAACGATTTGATAGCCATTGAATAAGGGTCTACGCTGATAAAATTGGAATCCTCAAAAACACGCTTAGCGTGGTTTTTGTTCTATTTCAGGCAAGGCTTTTGCGTGTCATGAGATTAGCTAAGGATAATTGTTAGGGACAACTGCCCAGGGCGAGAGCCCAAGATAATAACGATGGCTTATCAACGACAATTAATGTTCGTTTGATACTCAAAATAACTCATATAATTTGTATTTCGGAGAATTAGAATGAAAAAATTAAACCACGCTGTATCGCCGCTGATGGCTGCGATCGTACTTGCGGGCGGAAGCTCTGTCGTGAACGCAGGTACCATCGAGATCAACATGCAAGGCCGCGCAGTAGCTCAGTTAACCAATATTCAAAACTTACCAGCTCCAAATCCACCTTCAATCTCTAACGTTCCTGCTGTATATCAAATGCCACGTATTGCGGCTAACGCAGGTGCAGGCGACGGTGACGGCTGGGCTTCAACTATTCGTGTAGTCATTGATGAGTTAACCGGTGACGTACTTGATTACACCTTAACTAGCACTCAATCTGCATATTTCAGCGCGAATGGTCTCCAGCATGACATCCGTCCTTCTGGGCGTACTTACACCCCAGGTAAAGATTTTGGATGTACAGTTACTAACGACGCTAATGATGGTGACGGTATTTTCCGCTGCGAGAACCTTCCAGCTCCCACGACTGCGATTGGCGTAGAATGGGCTGATTTGAGAGATGCAGGATACCTTTGTGGTACCTTTGATCCCACTGCCAGCACCACAAATGGTTGTTCACGTGGTTGGGGTGCAGGCAGTCAGGTAGCGGTAGTTGGTGCGCCAATTCCTACTATCCCTCAAAACGCACGTTACACTGCTAACTGGGGTGGCCTGAATAGCTTCCCAACTTTGGCATGGCAAGAAGGTGATGCAGGCAAAGTTGAGTTCTGCATAGATGGCACTACCTTTGCTCCAAACGGTACTCCTGATCAGGCAACCTGTGAAGGCGATGGCAATATCTGGACTTTCACAGCACCCGGTACTCCATACAATCTTCAAGGTGCGAACCCAGTAGTGTTTGTTTCTGGTGATGCTACGCAAAATGCAAACGGTGAAGTTCTGCATGACTTCCAAGGCCGACGCTCAGGCGGTTACTTCGAAATTACTCACACTGGTACTCTTAACGGTGGTGACTTCGTAGCAACAGGCGGTGGATATCAGCACATTACTGACATCGCGTTTGATACTCTAGATGGAATTAACGTAGGTAAGGCACAGTCTTTTACTACGTTCGATTTCCCGCGCGTAAGCAAGCAGCGTTCACTGGAGCAAAATACCAGCAAAAACGTTCCAGCAATGGGCGCGTTTGGCTTAGCCGCTCTGTTCGGTGGCTTGGTTGCAGTCGCTGTCCGTCTGCGTCGTCGAGTTTCTTAATTGCTAATTCGTTGATGTAAAAAAACCCGCCTTCATTGGCGGGTTTTTTTTGCCTGTTGATTTTGCTTTGCTAGTTGTAGCGTCAGGCAAGCTGGCGCACTAAAATTTATTTGCTGCCAACATAGGCGGCAATCAAAGGTGCCAGACTGGGGCGCTTTTTATCGTAAGCCGGGTTTTTATTGGTCCGATACATGAACCAAGTTACTCTATAATACTCACAATTACGGAGGGGTTGCTGCCTGTAATAGCGATAACAAAATGGCCTTCATAGCAACGATTCGTTTAAATTCTACCCGTTTTAATAACCCTTCGTTTTGTTTGTGCCGTCGTCGCATTGAAATGCGTTTTAATGATATTAATTGCATTGGCTTTGGCTTTTTCTGACACCAAATAACGGTTGCATGTGTTTGTTGTTGGTGTAGAATTTGTTCGCGTTCGACAGCCAACGATAAATGCTTTAGCTTAATTGTTTTGCCATCAACTAGTGCCATTTAATTTTTTTTAGTTTTGCAAACCAATTAGTAATAGCGTTAAGAGATAATCGATCAATGAACTCGATTAATGCATATGGCAGGTTGCTTCGACGGAGATCAAGCGCGTCTCCCGCTCTATAACCCAGCATGTGATGCTCGATGATTTCACTTATTGCAGTAAGGTCAGTCTGCAAGCAGTGAGCATGTTGGTCAGGGTTGGCGTGACAAGCGTGTTTTCGTTAAGTAAATCAACGCTGAAACGATTAGCTGGTCTCATCAACTGAGTTGGCCAACTGATTTAAGCAATAAGGTCGAACAGGTAAATGCGAGTATCAATACGATAATAAGTACGCAAAAACGTTTTTGCAAACATCCATTTTTGTATTCGAATTGGAACCACGTAGTGGAACTTGGTTATATCTAATTACGCTTACAAAGTTGCTATGGATCAGATAATACATTACCCCAATCCACTGGGCGAGTCATAATTAAACAATAAGGGTTTGCATCGATGCGAGCTGTAATCAGTCAAAAAATCAATTCCTTTTCAATGCCGGATCGTTATTCCCATGTTTCGTTGGCTTTAATGTTGTTGATATTAATGTCAGTGGCGTTGTTATTGCCGGCAAGGCTCAATGCGCAAACCATGGAAGAGGTGATTATCGAAGCCGAAAGGCAAGATGATAACACGCTGGATTTAACCGAATCGATTGACGCATTTGATTTGGAGGATCTTGAAACCCAGCAGATTAAAGGTTTTGCTGATATTTCTAACGCGGTTCCCGGTCTAACGTCATCGCCGTCAGGTGCACAAGGTTTGCGTTTTACCCTGCGTGGTATCGGCGCACGTGATTCGCAGTTAGGTGTTGAGAGTAAAGTAGGTCTTTACGTCGACGGTGCATTTTTGGGCCGAGCCAGCGGCCTGGTATTTGATATTATTGACCTTGAGCGCGTCGAAGTGCTTAAAGGTCCACAGGGGTTTACCTTTGGCCGTAATGCCATTGGTGGCACTATCAACCTGATTACTGCCAAAGCCGATGTCGAAGGCATTTATGGTCGGCTTGAAACCAAAGTGGGTAATTTCGAACGACGCAATGTAACGGGTATCCTGAACCTACCCATTACCGATAACTTGGCCGTGCGTATGGGCGGTTTTAAGAATACGGCAGAGGGCTGGGTAGAGAATAAAGGTTTGGGTGTCGACTTTAATGGCTACGATCGCGAAGGTTATCGCTTTACCTTTCGCTGGCATGCCTCAGAAAATATAACGCTCGACTACAGCTACGACAACTCTGACTTTATTACCCAGCCGATTTATTACCAGCCACTGCTGTTAGAGGGCAAGACGGAATTTAACCGGGCCGACTACCGACGCAGAGGCAATGCGCCAGCTAATATTGCTATTTTCCAGGAAGATGCATTTTCGGATGATTTTGGCCCACAGGAGATTTTTCTAGATCCACTGGGATCCCGTCGATTAGACGAAACCACTGCAACCATTCGGGAAATTGAAAACAGTACAACAGCAGCCGATGGCCACGGTTTGAACTTTGAATGGGCCTGGTCTGAGGCGCATACGTTGAGTTTTGTTGGTACGCATCGTACATCTGATGTTAATGGTACCTTTTACTTTTTTCCGAATGTCGCCTCCCAATCGTTACTGTCAGAGTCGATTGCACAAAGTCCCCGAAGCCTTATATTTGATATAATCGAAGGGCGAGAATACACGCAAATACCTTATGAGTATTCAGCACCTGGGTTTGAGAACCTGTCACCCTTCGGTATTGCCGCAAATTCAGGCAGTGCATTGGGCAATACGTTATTGGGTTATCTGGGTTGTGAGCCCTATTCAGGCTCTGGGCCAATTAACTGTGGTTTGACACCAACGTCATTACCACCAACCGCTCCGCCAGGCTTTGATCCAATCAATCAGATCGCATCATCCACTACATTTTCGAACTTTCAGCTGAGGAATATGCTGACTTCGGTATTTTCCAGCCCACCAGGGGGTGTTGCTTCGCTACGCGATCACAAGCAATGGAGTCTTGAGCTGAAACAAAGTGGCTATTTCCTAGATGACAGGCTGTCCTATGTAGCAGGTGTGTATTACTTCAATGAGCGAACCGGTAATGGTCGTCAGCTTGATGGAGAAAACGAACTTTACCTCGACGTTATTGACTTGCTCGATTTCGGTCGTCCGTCGCGAGGTGAAACCGATGGGTTTGGTTTTAGTTTTGTCAGCCTTAACCGGCTAAATAGTGACGTTCTTGGTCTGTACTCATCATTTGATTACACGCCGCTCTGGCTGGATGAGCGCTTAACGATTACGCTTGCCGGCCGTTATACCCGTGACGAAAGAGAGCTTAAGCGCCAGGGGTTGTATGCTTTTAGTCTCGATATAAGAGGAGATGTTGAGACAGAGTCCGATGTTTGGGAGTCGTTCGACCCTAAAATCAAGTTGGCTTACGATGTATCGGAAGAGGTTACGGCCTACTTTAGTGTGGCCAGTGGCTTTCGCTCCGGTAACTTTAATGTTGAGGCAAGACAGTTGCCGGTGGTTGAGGGCTCTTTGCAAGGTTCAACAGGCAGTGATCTCAAGTTTGAGGGTGAGTCGCAGATTGCCTATGAGTTTGGTATGAAGGGCGCATTATGGAACGGCCTGGCTGAATTTGAACTGGCGTCTTACTATTCCGATATTGACGATGGGCAGGAAACCGTGGTTTTCCCTACCTCGCCAATTTCGCGTGCGGTGGTGAATGCCGATGGCTATGCGTATGGGCTTGAGCTAGATACTCGCTGGAACCTGACTGATGAGTTAACGCTAACCGCAAACTATGCTTTATTGCGCTCGGGTTCCGATGAATACACCACGCCGTTTGTGCCTGACTTTGGTCGTGGTTTTGACCCGGCAACGGCATTGGGTGATCCTGTGCTGGAAGTGCAGTTGGGTGAATTAACCCGCCGTTGTACCGGTGGTTTGCGACGTTTAGATCTTGACCGCGGTCGTTGTACTGAGCGCAAGAGTAACTTTGGTGCGCCAGAGAGTTCATGGACAACAGCGTTAGATTATCGACTACCTACCGATTTTGGTGAGCTGTTTTTTCACTTAGGCTATAACTACAAAGATCCCTTCTTTGTTAACGACACCTTAAAAGTTGATGCGCGCCATCTTTGGGATCTGCGTGTGCAAGCCGAGTTTGTTCTGGACTACGGTGTGGTGCGTACGGCGCTGTGGTCGCAAAACCTGTTTGATAACCAATACCAGACCCAGCGGTTTGAGCTAAATGCCACCGTTTACGATATTGCGGCATACGGTATGCCGCGAACCTTTGGTGTCGATGTTATTTTTGAGTGGGAATAAAAGCGTATAAGAGCATTTGTCTTTTCTTGTTAAATAGTTTTTTGTCTAGAGGCGTTTGAGTTAGCAAATAGTTTGGACAAATTACTGATTTTTACTGTTTGGAATATCAATCATGATGAATAAGTTGAAAGCAGCCGGTCTCGCGATAGTGCTAGGTAGTGCATCGATGTTTGCGTCAGCTGGCGGGTATATCGGTTTAGGCTATATGTCGATGGGCTATGAACAACCTAATGTTGAGAGTGCGACGCAAGAGAACTCTACCGACCCCAATGTAATTATCGAGCAGCTCGATGGTGGTGTGCGTCCTGAGCGTTTTTCCGATATCGATGATGATCTCGAAGGCTTGAAAGTAAAATTTGGCTACCAGCTGAATCGATATTTCGCCATTGAGGTTCGCGGTGGTTATGGTGTTAGCACTATTACTCTAGAAGATTACGGCGAAGAAATCGTTACCGATTTTGTCCAGATTGCGGGCGTGCGTCGACTCGAAATTCTTACCACGCCGGTAGACGCCGAATTGAATTTGGAAAGCTACATAGGCGGATATATTCGTATAGGTGGTGATTTTGAAAACTGGTTTGCCTCACCGTATGTTATTTGGGGTCATTCACGCGGTAACTTTGATGTAACAGAGGCAGGCGGTACGGCCGGTGCAAAACTGCGTAATGCTTCTTATGGTGCTGGCATTAATTTTAAAATCAATGATCGAGTTTATATCAATACAGAATATATGGAATTATTTGATCGCGACGAGATTGAGGTAAAAGAAATTTCTGCGAGTATTGAATTTAAGCTCTAGTCGGCTTAGCACTTTGATGTTTAAAGTGCTGAGTGAATAAGGTCATGCCCCGGTAATTTTTTGGGGCTTGTTTCTTCAGTTTCGAATTAGCTTTCATGGTCAGATTTTTTTAGAGCCTGCTTATCCTTCAGGGTCTGCGAGTTTTAATAATTGCTTACCCTGGTTACTACCCTCAAAAAGACGTAAAAAAGTTTTGGGAATATTGTCAAAGCCTTCTTGTATATCCTCCCGCCATTGCAGTTTTCCATCAGTAAGCCACTGCACCAGGTCGGCCATTGCTGCATCTACTTCTTCCATGTAGTCAAACATAATAAAGCCTTGCATCTTGATGCGCTTGGATATCAGGCTAAACATATTGGCTGGGCCGGGTTTTGGGGTGTCGTCGTTGTAATTGGAAATTGACCCGCACAACACAAAGCGCGCGTAATCGGCAGCATTTTCAATTGCAGCCTCTAAGGTCTCACCACCGACATTATCGAAAAATACGTTAATGCCATCAGGGCAAAGGCGGGCAAGTTCATCGTTAATTGACTGGTTTTTATAATCGATGACGGCGTCTATACCTGCCGCATTTAACAGCCAGTCACATTTTTCTTTTCCACCTGCAATGCCAATGACCTTGCAACCTTTAATTTTTGCAATTTGTGCCGCGGCCGAGCCGGTGGCACCGGCGGCACCGGATACAACCACGGTTTCACCAGGTTGGGGCTCGCCAATACGTAGCAAGCCAAAGTAAGCGGTTAGTGAGGTTGCGCCCATAATACTTAAAGCAATATTCGGTGGTGTTCCGGCGGGTAGAGCGGTCGGCGGAAACAGGCTATTTGGGCCGGCTACCAGAAATTCCTGCCAGCCTATCAGGCCTTGTACTAATGTACCCACTGGCAGTTCAGGGTTTTCTGACTCTATAACCTGACCAATACCGGAGGCTCGCATGGGTTCGCCGATGGCCACAGGCGGTAAGTAGCTGGGCTTGTCATCCATCCAGCCACGCATGGCCGGGTCAAAACTAAGCATCAGCGTTTTAATCAATACTTCGCCAGCACCCGTATCCGGCGTGGGCATGGGGGCTGACGCCAGTGTAAAGTCGTCGACACTCACCATACCTATGGGGCGCTTTGCCAATAACCATTGTTGATTTGCCATAACGGGTTTGCTCCCGCGCAAGTTGCGATTGTTACAAATTGCGCTTATTAATTGTGAAATGCAATATCTGCAAAGCATGCGATTATCCCGGAACGCTGGTCGACAGACCATTGATATACGTTAAGGTTTAACGCATTAGGCTATTAACCAGCGGGATGGCCATGGAGGGGTAGTCGGTGATGATGCTATCAACCCCAAGCGCGTAGAGTCGCTTAATAGATTCAGGGTTGTTGACTGTCCAAACGGATAAGTGCATATCGGTTTGGCGCAGCTTGCGAATGAATTTTTCTGTAGCTATTGATTCGTAACAACAAAAGTAATCGCATCCCAGCTTTTTCGCAGTGCTTAACGCGGCCGTTTTATAGCTGATGGCACCAAAACGCAAATAAGGTAGTCGCTCGTTTAGCATGGCAAGCAATTCGTAGTCGAACGAAGTGATTACCACCTTTTTTGCCGCAACACGATCGGGAAACAGTGTTCCCAACTGTGCAATAACCTGGTCTTTATCGGTGCTGCGATCAGACTTCACCTCGAGTTGATAACGCTTTAACTCGGGGGTGCTGTGCAGATATTGTTTTAGCGTTGGTATGCCGCACTGCGCTTTGCGTGGCCAAGGTGGGCCAAATGACCTGGCATCAAGCTGGGCAAGCTGTTTGGCTGTGGTGCGCGTGATTTGTCGTTTTATTCCACAGGTTCGCTCGGTGGAATTGTCGTGCACAATGACCAGCTGCTTATCGGCGGATAAACGCAGGTCAATTTCAACGTAGCGGGTGCCGCGACTAATCGCATGCCTGGCGCCGGCAATGGTGTTTTCTGGTGCCTCGCCCGCCGCTCCCCTGTGTCCAAATATTTGCACAACCTTAATCCTCACAGCAGCGTTTACCGCTGATTCTCTACCGTAGATTCTACAATGATAACGGTTTTAGCGTCATACGGAGTGTGTAAATAAGGAGTGTGTAAATAAATGGGCGCTTAAGTGGTAAGCAGCTAAAAAACAAAGGGCCATCCTTGGCCAGATCTTAACGTTTACTAAGGCTGGTGTTAGTGGTGCGGTGTTTCATGTTTGCGTTTTTTCCCGCGTTCATGATCGCGGTGACGGTTATGTTGCTTGTCGTGCTTGCTATTATTGTGCTTGTGTTGGTGCTTATTTAGGCCCAGGTCTTGATAAAAGTGCAGGCTTTGAATGTTCCTGGCCTGTGAGCGATGATACGGACGAGAGTGATAATGATACCCGTAGCGGTAATCGCCTCTATGTGAGCGATGGTATTTGCCGTGCTGTTTACGATAGTGCTTATGGCCATCGTAATGTCGATGGTTATGTCCGTGATGACTGTACTTATATCTACCATAACTATGGCGATAAACATTGCGATAGCCGTTGTAAATATGATCGTGATAATGTCGATGCCGCTTGGCATGCTTTTTATGGTGGCGTCGCTCATCACAGTAGTAGCCATGATGGTGCTTGTGGTGATTTTTGTGGCTGTGGTGGCGGTCGTTATAGTGCACGGCCAGTATCAGCCCATCGTAGTTGCTATGGGCAATTGAAATACTGCTGCGTGCATTGGCTGATGCGGTTAGGGTTAAACAGCCTGCCAGGGCTGCGATTGTTAAGCCAGTGGTTACCTTCATAATAATTACCTCGCAATCGTCAGTGGCTGTGACCAAGCGTAAGTGCTTGTGACAAGGTCATTATCATGAGTTAAGCTGAACGGCTGCTGAATAGCGCAATTGCTGTTGCAATCAATCACTTGCGGAAAGTGTTAGTGGATGGTGGGATACCGTTGACGGTTCAAATGCCGGTGGCTAGTTGTAAGCGGCAACGGCCAGTTCAATATGTTCGATAAACTGTTTACTTTCTTCCTGTTCTTCGTCTACCGGTTGGCTTAGGCCTAGTCGCCCAAAGGCGTTTACCGTTGATAAATCGATACCGGCCAGCGGGTGATCGCAGCCCTGGGCGCATTGCAGGCTGGCGACAGTGACCAGGTCAGCGTAATCGGGTGCAGGTATTTCGCGGCTAAAGTCCTGGTATTGTTTGGGCACATTGACCAGCTCTTCAGGGAAATTCCAGGCCTGCAAAATACGCGTACCAATTTCGGGGTGAATTGCTTCAATCACTTCGTTGAGAATATCGACGTTTGCCAGTAGTTTTCGGTGCTCCTCGGCGAAGGTTAGTATGGGCAGCACACCAATGCGGTGGGTCAGGCCGGCCAGACTGGCCTGGTCGGCTTGCAGCCGCGGGCAGCCTTTGGCCAGCGCGTGTGCGATACCGGCAATATCGGTGCTATGGGCCCAGGTTTCACGCAACATCGTATCGACAATATCAGTGGTGGCCTGGAACATTTGTTTCATCGCCACGCCGGTAGCGAGATTGCAGGTGTAATTGATACCCAGTCGGGTGGTGGCCATTCTTAAGTTTTCAATGGCGCTGCTGCCGCGAAACAGCGGGCTGTTAGACACTTTAATGACCCGGGCAGTAATCGCAGCATCGCGTGCAATCACCGCAGATAGTGAGGCGACACTGACATTGGGGTCCTGTGCGGCTTCGCGCACATGCAAGGCGACTTCGGGTAGTGTTGGCAGGGTGAGTTGATCGCTATCAATTGCGTCAATCAGCTTGGTGCGAACCTGTTCAATTATTGTAGACATTGCCGGGGCTCTTTTTCCTGCGGGCATTATTGGAACCTTATTGGTTATTAAGGTGTATGCGATTTGCCCATTGACCTTGGGTGGCGCTTGAATGGCACCTGGCTAACTCGTCAATTATTAAATCTATAAATACTCGCGATATTAATCATTCGGGCTTTTAGTCCTCATCTTTAGGTATAGCATAAGGGGGCATTGTTAGCGTAATTTTGGCCGTTGAGCCGGCTAAATTGAGGCCCAGGCTGGCTTTTTCGGGATTTTTTAGCACTGCTGTTTTAATCACCGCCTGGCCTAAGTAGAGATGGTCACTGATCGGGTTTTGCGCAGCAATTGCATTAACCACCATACCAACAGGCTGTTCGCTGCCATCTAGCGGTTGTTCGCCCACGACAAACACCGGTGTGCCGGGCGCCGGTCGCTCAGTTGCTGGGCATGTAAAGCCAATACAGCGTCGTTTAACCTTGCCGCGGTATTTCATTCTGGCAATGATTTCCTGGCCGGTGTAGCAGCCTTTGGTAAAACTGATGCCGCCAATCAGGTCAAAATTCAGCATTTGCGGAATAAACTCCCCCACGGTCTGGGCGTGGACGAAAGCAATACCGGCCTTCACCAATAAGGTCTCCCAGTCTGCTGAGCCGCGCCAGTGCAAAGCGGTATTGGTCGCCGTTTGGTAGTGGCTGGTGATGGCCGCAAGAGTGGCAGGGAAATTCTCCCTGCTGCTGGCTATCAGGTATAGGGCGGGCTTGTTGCCATCGTTGCTGCTATTGTTGCTGCTATTGTTGCTGCTATTGTTGCTGCTATGGCTGGCATCGCTAAACAGGTCGCTATCCAGTGCAATACAGTAGTCGGCGCTAGGTATGGCTGGCAAATGGCTGGCGGCAATCAAGGCATACTGCGCAGAGATATCCTCAATGCTAACTTTTGAAAATACCGCATATTTTTTTAAAGCTGCGAGTGCGCTGGTGACGATATCCCGTGCCAGCAATAACAGGTAGTGATTGTTATCGACGCAGTGCAAATAAAAATTGGCGTGCATCCTGCCCTTGGGGTCGCAGTGGGCGGCCAATACGGTTTGGCCGCGCTCGAGTGCCTCAATATCGGCGCTGAGCTGGCCCTGTAAGAATTGGCTGGCATCGGCGCCACTGGCACTGATTAAACTGTAGTTATGCAAAGGGTACAGCGCAGCGTCTGTATCCCTTGGGCGCTGGCAAACACTTTCGTTATCACGATACTCAAGCCCGGGCAATTCGGCCAGCCGTGTTAGCCACCATTCGTCGAGTGGCTCGAGGCCTTGTGTCGCTGTGGTGGGTGCGGGGGTTGGTGTGCTGGGCATGGATAAATCCTGGGTTGAGCAAACTGGGGTTATTCGCCTGATAGTGCCGTCAACGGTATTGTAGTCAATGCTATTCTGGAAAGGACTATTGTAGACAAGACTATTGTCGTGGATAAAGGCATGCTTTGGCAAATACCGGCTAGGCTGTTTTGATAGCGCTGTTTTGATAGTGCTGTGGGAAGCCGCGATTGGTTTAAGTTATCACTGCGTATAAGGTATCATTACGCGCTATGAACCCTACATTAACTGATATTGAACGGGCCGAGTACAATCGTGTTATCTGGCATAGCCGACGCGGTATGTTAGAGCTAGATATAGTGCTCGAGCCCTTTGTGAAAAACCACTACCTTAATCTCGATGAGGCGCAACGAGCGGGTTATCGGCGCTTGCTCACGAGTGAAGACCAAGATTTATTTAACTGGTTTTTAAAAAAGGCCACGGTCGATGATGCCGAGCTTGCGACCATAGTTGAGCTAATTCTCGACTTTAATCGGCAGCGCATCGCCGGTAGCTAGTTGGACAGGTTTTTTTACGCTTTATTCATTTAACTGGAAAATATGCATGGACGCATTACAAATACAATTTAAGCCCACCCACTGGGGTCGTCTCTACCTGGTAATGATTTATCTGGCCGCACTTGGCTTTGTGTTGCGCGATGCAACGCCGTATGCATTATGGTTTATCACCCCGTTATTTATTGTGTTTTGGCTTGAGTGGCGGTGGCAGTTTTCAGCCACTGCCTGGCGCTGCTCAGGCATTGCCTGCGAACCATCGGGCGCTGGCCAGCGCTTAAATCAAGCCTGGCGTATTAAGCTTGCCGATGAATGGTGCGCCGTAGGTGAGGTACAAATGTATTATCAATTGCCGTGCTTGCTGGCGGTTAAAATCATTGACTACCCGCAGGGTAGGTCGCGGGTGCTGGTTATCTGGCGCGATATGCTCGACGCCCAGCAATGGCAATTACTGCGGGTTTACCTGTCGCTATAAACTTTCGCTAACATACTTCGGCGGATACAAAATCGTATCGTGGGGGTGGCGTTTCTCATTGGGAAAATCCAGCGTGTAATGCAAACCGCGACTCTCTTTACGGCGTAGCGCTGACTCAATAATAATTTCGGCCACCAGGGCCAGGTTTCGCAGCTCAATTAAATCGTTAGATACCTTGTAATTGCGGTAGTAGTCGGCAATTTCGCCGCGCAGCAATTGTACCCGGTGCTGGGCGCGCTCAAGACGCTTGGTCGTTCGGACAATGCCTACGTAATCCCACATAAAGCGGCGCAATTCATCCCAGTTATGCGATATCACCACATCTTCATCCGAGTCGGTTACCTGGGTTTCATCCCATAACTGCGGTGGGGCTTGCCACTCGGCATGGTCGAGTTGTTCAAGAATGGAGTCTGCTGCGGCCTGTGCGTAAACAATGCATTCCAGTAATGAATTGCTCGCCATACGGTTGGCACCATGCAGGCCGGTAAAGCTGGTTTCGCCAATCGCATAGAGATGAGTAATATCGGTAGCGCTGCGGTTATCAACCATAATGCCGCCGCAGGTATAGTGCGCGGCGGGTACTACCGGTATGGGTTGCTTGCACATATCAATGCCCAGGTCGAGGCAGCGCTGGTAAATGGTGGGAAAGTGCGAGCGGATAAACTCAGGCTCGCGATGACTAATATCGAGGTAGACGCAATCGCTACCCAGGCGTTTCATTTCGTGGTCAATGGCCCGGGCCACGACATCGCGCGGCGCCAGCTCCAGCCGCGTATCAAAATTGTGCATAAACGGTTGGCCATCGGGTAATAACAGTTTACCGCCCTCGCCGCGCACAGCTTCGGTAATCAAAAACGATTTGGCCTGCGGGTGATATAAACAGGTGGGGTGAAACTGGTTAAATTCCATGTTGGCAATGCGACAGCCAGCGCGCCATGCCATGGCAATGCCATCGCCACTGGCGCCATCGGGGTTGCTGGTATACAAATAAGCTTTGCTGGCACCACCGGTAGCTAGCACCACAAAGCGTGCCTGAAAGGCCTTAACCTGGCTGGTTTTGCAGTCGAACAGGTAAACACCGCTGCACACCGGGGTTGGCTTATCGCGTTCGACAATAATATCGATAGCCACATGATGCTCAAAGGTTTTTATTGCCGGATGTTCTTGCAGCCGGTCGACTAGGGTGTCGGATACGGCTTTGCCGGTGGCATCGGCGGCGTGAATAATGCGCCTGCTGCTATGGCCACCCTCGCGTGCCAAATGGTAATCGGCTTCATCCAATTCGCCACTTTTATTACTTGCGGCATCGCTTTTGCTATTGGCACCTTTCTTGTCTTTGCTATCAGCGTGTTTATTGCTGTTGGCATCGCGGGTAAATGCCACGCCCTGGCTAATAAGCCACTCAATGGCATTGCGACTGCGCTCAACGGTAAAGCGTACAGCGTCTTCATGGCAGAGGCCGGCGCCTGCAACCAGCGTATCCGCACAATGTGCATCAACGCTATCGGCAGCATCCAGCACTGCAGCGATGCCGCCCTGGGCATAGTAGGTTGAGCCCTCGCTAAGTTCTGACTTAGATATGATGGCCACCCGAGCTTTTTCGGCCAGTGCCAGTGCCAGTGTCAGGCCTGCTGCGCCGCTGCCAATTACCACAACGTCAAATTGGTTGTCATTACTCATAAATAAACTCGATTGATTGTATTGCCAGTGGTGCTGGTACTGGCCATTGCGGGCACCTACCGGGATAAACGCCTACCTGTAGAACTGTCGTAGTGACCGTTAGACTGCAAAAATGCTGGTTAAAATACGTGGTCGTCCCTAATTACGTATTGGTCCTGCTGCTGGATTTTGAACTTTCATGCTATGGTAGCGGTCTGAATTGTTCGACTCAACTGCTTAAAAACTCACAAACTATTGGTTTTGGGCGCAGCACCGTTGCGCCAACGCGTTGAATCTGGATTTGAGCGGGAAATCACCGTAAATGAGTCAACCGTCTGGCGAGCGGATAAATGATTAAGAGCAGAGCAATTATTGCGAGTAGCTGCAATGCTATGACAGGCAATGCTATGACAGGCAATAGTACGAGCAGGCTCATGACCCTTGGTAGACAAAATAAAGCGCCAATAAACGGCTGACTATTACATCAAAACGGAATCAAAAATGCTGTGCAAACAGCGCGGTAAAAAACAAGCTATTCAGCCCCTGCGGGCTGGCTTTAAATGGGGATATCAACCGATGCTGACAAAATTAGGTTCCAGCCTTGACATTGTTACAAAATGGTTAATTTTGCGCCTTTGGGCAACACCCATGACGGTAATTGATGCTGGCAAGGGTGTTGACGCATAAATGAGTGATGCGGATGCGCAATTGGTTGCGCGGGTACAGCAAGGCGATAAGCGGGCTTTTGATTTACTGGTATTAAAATACCAGCATAAAATCCACAGCCTGATCTCACGCTATGTGCATGATCGTGCCGAAGTGCAGGATGTCGCCCAGGAGGCTTTTATAAAGGCTTATCGGGCTATTAATAACTTTCGTTCTGAGAGTGCGTTTTATACTTGGATGTATCGCATTGCGATTAATACCGCGAAAAACCACCTGGTTTCCCGCTCTAGGCGGCCACCCAGTACGGATGTCGATGTGGATGAATCGGACGAATACTCGGGTTCTAATGTGTTACAGGATATCGATACACCAGAAAACCTGCTGCACGGTGATGAGGTTGCCGAGGTGGTGAATAAAGCCCTGGATACTTTGCCAGAAGATTTGCGTACAGCGGTAACTTTGCGCGAGTTTGATGGTCTGAGCTACGAGGATATCGCCGACGTGATGGCTTGTCCGGTGGGTACTGTACGTTCGCGAATATTCAGGGCGCGCGAGGCGATTGATAAACAGGTCAGGCCGACATTGGATAAATCTTGGAGTTAAACCAACGGTGGAGTCAACAGCTAATTAGCAAACCCTGACCTGGAATGTGCTGACCTGGAATGTAAGTTAAGGGTAAGACAGTGCTTATTTGACACAGCGTATTTGAAACAGTTACTTGCAACACGGCTTAAAAATTAAGGTGGCGACAAACAGATATGAATGATCAGATTAATGAGTCAATCTCGGCGATGGTCGATGGGCAAACCGATGATCTTGAAGTGCGGCGTATGCTTAAGGCGCTGGATGAGGCCGGTTCAGATGCCGAAGTACAAGCGCTAATGTCACAATGGGAGCGCTATCAGATCATTGGTGCCAATATTCGTGGTGAGCAGCCGGCTGTGATGGCGGCACCAGGTTTTGCCGCCGGTGTCAGTGCGGCAATCGCCAATGAGTCAGGGTATTCGGCCGGCAACGCTGAGGTTAAACCAGTACCGATTTGGCGGCGCTTTGCCGTTGCCGCGACAGTAGCGCTTGCTGTTGTGGTCGGTGTGCAGGAGTTTGGTGGTGTTGGCGGTATTGACGGTGGGCCGGCAAATTTCGTTGCCGAAACCAAGCCAGCGGCGGATTTCAATCCTGCTGCTGAGCGCCCGGTAGCGAATAAAGCCATGGTTGAAAGCGGCGCCCAATTAGCTTCTGCAACGACCTTCACTGATGCTGAGCAGTTGCAAGCAGCGGCTGTCGGTAGCGAATCGACTCGGCTTGAAACAGCAGAAGCGCAGCGGCGCCTTAATGAATACTTATTGCAGCATACCAGTCATGCTGCGCAGCAAAGTGGCCAGGGCATGATTCCATTTGCGCGTCTTGCCAATTTCGAAGAAGAGTAGAACAAGAGTAATTGAGCCGTCTAATGATAGCGATAACTGATTTGAGCTGTGCTGGCGGGTATGCGCTGCGCAAGCGATTACTGCTTGCGGTTACGCTTATTGTTAACCTGCTGGTTGTTAATCTCTACTCTGTCAAAGTCTATGCCGATGAGGTCGACGTCATTCATGTGGGCGGCAGCCTTACGGCCGATGAATTATTAATGAAGATGGAACGCAATACCCGGGCGCTAACTTACCAGGGTACGCTGGTTTACGCTCAGGGTCGGCATATGGAAACCCTAAAATTGTTTCATAAGCTAAAAGATGGCAAGCAGTTTGAACGACTTGTACATTTAACCGGTATGCCGCGGGAGATTTTGCGTCGTGGTGACAAAGTTATTTGTGTTCATCCCAAAAACGGCGTTGTTGAGCTGAACAATACCGTGCCTGCCGGGCCATTTGCACGTAATTACAAGGCCCAGTTAAGTTCGGTAAACGAGCCTTATTCGGTGCAGCTGGCGGGTCAGGGGCGTGTTGCAGGTCGTGACGTGGCATTGCTGGCGGTGCAGCCAAAAGATGCGTATCGCTATGGCTATCGGTTGGCTCTGGACAAAGAAACTGGCTTGCTATTGCAATCATTAATGGTCAATGGCAAAGGCAAGGTGTTAGAACGGTTTGAATATACCGAAATTAAATTTGGCGGGCCGATCACCGACCAGCAATTACTCCCCCAGGTTGATAGCAAGCGTGAGCAGCTGTCGTTGTTTGATGCAAATACCGGCCAGAGAATAGGACCTGCCGGAGCCAAGGCTGTAACTGCCCCCGACGAAAACTCGAGCAAAAACTGGCAGGTGGGCTGGTTGCCTGCGGGCTTTGCCATGTCATCGGCGCGGCGTGACCCCGAAGCCGGTGCAGCCGCCAATAAGCAGCGTGATAGCCTCATGTACTCCGATGGTTTAACGGCCTTTAGTGTGTTTATCGCACCTGATGTTGATATGAGTAAAATCGCAGTGCAGAGCGGTGCTACCACAGCGTATACAGCCGTTAAAAAAGATCGCCAAGGGGTATATTCGGTTACCGTAGTGGGCGAAATACCGCGGTTGGCAGCCAAAAATATTGCCAGTTCAGTCACCCGAAAACTCGATCAATAGCTCCGTTTCGCTGTCTTCGTAATCCTACAACCGTTGCTTCTAAAGGGGCAGTCACGTTCTGCGACGGTTTGTGCGCGCTGACAGCGTGTCCAGCATTAATCTTTTGTGCGGTTGATGGCGTACAAAAAGGTTACAATCGACGTTCGCAGGAGGGCGAAATGACAAACCAGATCAAAAGTTTTGGCGTAAACACCCCTGCCGATATGTCGGTAGAGCGTGCCCGGGTTATTGCTGTTGAAGATACCGACAGCACGGACAGCTGTGCGCTATGGGTAGAAACTTTTCAGCAGTCGACCTGTGGTAGCTGTGAAGCCAAGGCCAGCTGTGGCCAGGGTGTGCTGGGTCGCTGGTTGGGTCGCGGTTCGCACTGTATTCGAGTGCTTTGCGATAAAGGCCAGGCCGATTTATTTACCGTGGGCCAGTGGGTCGAAATTGGTGTGCCCGATGGCCTGGTCGTTAAAGCTTCGCTACTGATGTATATAATGCCTTTGGTGGCAATGATCATGGGCGCGGCGGCCGGGCAGGCGCTGTTTGCCGGCGACCTGGCGGCAATAATGGGCGGTATTGCAGGCTTTACCGCAGGTCTGGTGCTGGCACGCTGGTACGAGCTGTTGACTATCGACGCTCGTAGCGCTCAACCGCGTTTGCTGGGTCTGGCAAAAGGGTAAGCCGGCGCTTTGCACAGACTGCATCATAGTCCTTTTACCCCCTTTTCTATCAGATATTTACCCTTCATTAGCGCATAACTGCATCGCTTCAATCTAACGCTTGTTATACAATTCGCGCCTTTTATTCGGGCCATTGACTCGCACCATTTCATTGGGCTATTGACCAGTATGACGGCTAGCCGATATAGACCGGATTTTATAGTGACAGAAATCGCATTGATCCATGGCGGGTGACACCAGCGGTTAACCAGAGAATTAGATGACCAAAGCAATAGAACATATCCGCAACTTTTCAATTATTGCCCATATTGATCATGGCAAATCTACGCTGGCCGACCGTTTTATCCAGACCTGCGGTGGTCTCGAAGCGCGAGAAATGGCCGAGCAAGTGCTTGATTCCATGGATATCGAGCGAGAGCGTGGTATCACCATTAAAGCGCAAAGCGTCACACTCGACTATTTGGCTGATGACGGTGAAACCTACCAGCTGAATTTAATTGATACACCGGGCCACGTTGACTTTTCCTACGAAGTATCGCGCTCATTAGCCGCTTGCGAAGGCGCGCTGCTAATTGTTGACGCCGCTCAAGGGGTTGAGGCTCAGTCGGTTGCCAACTGTTACACCGCTATTGATATGGGGCTGGAAGTGGTTCCGGTGCTCAATAAAATGGACTTGCCACAAGTTGAGCCAGAGCGCGTAGCACAGGAAATCGAAGATATTATTGGTATTGATGCCACCGATGCTTGCCGCGTCAGTGCCAAGTCAGGCGAGGGCGTTCGAGAAGTGCTAGAGCGTATTGTGGCATCAGTGCCGCCGCCCATTGGTGACCCCGAAGCACCGTTGCAAGCGCTTATTATCGACTCCTGGTTTGATAATTACCTGGGTGTGGTATCACTAATTAAAGTGGTGCAGGGTACACTCAATGTTCGCGACAAAGTGATTGCCAAATCGCAGGGGCGTACGCAAATAGTCGACCAGGTCGGTGTATTTACGCCCAAGCGCGTACCGATGAAATCACTCTCCGCCGGTGAGGTGGGCTTTATGGTCGCCGGTATTAAAGATATCCACGGTGCACCTGTGGGTGATACCTTCACCCACGCCAAAAGTGAAGATGTCGCAGCTTTGCCGGGTTTTAAAACTGTGCAGCCAAAAGTCTATGCCGGTATGTTTACGGTAAGCTCCGATGATTACGAAGCTTTTCGTGAAGCTTTGGCCAAACTGACCTTAAACGATGCCTCACTGTTTTATGAGCCAGAGGTTTCGGACGCACTGGGTTTTGGTTTTCGCTGCGGCTTTCTCGGTATGCTGCATATGGAGATTATTCAAGAGCGACTGGAGCGAGAGTACAATCTTGACTTGATTACCACAGCGCCGACCGTGGTGTATGAAGTGCTGACTAATAAGGGTGAAACGCTGTCGGTAGATAATCCGTCTAAATTACCGGATGTCGGCACCATTGACGAAATGCGTGAACCGATAGTGCGCGCCAATATCCTGGTGCCGCAAGACTATCTGGGTAATGTGATTACGCTTTGCGTCGAGAAGCGCGGCGTGCAGGTGGATATGCAGTTCTTGGGTAAACAGGTATCGCTGGTGTATGAAATTCCGATGAATGAAGTCGTGCTCGATTTCTTTGACCGGCTTAAGTCGTGTAGCAAGGGTTATGCATCACTGGACTATCAGTTCGAGCGCTTTGCGCCAGCCAAGTTGGTTAGGCTCGATGTACTGATTAATAGCGAGCGCGTTGATGCGCTGGCCATTATTGTACATCGTGATCTGGCTGAGTCGCGTGGTAGGTCATTGGTTGAGGCAATGAAAAGCTTAATTCCAAGGCAGATGTTTGATGTTGCCATACAGGCTGCCATCGGTGGACACATTATTGCACGGCAAACGGTTAAGGCGTTGCGTAAAAACGTTACCGCCAAGTGTTACGGTGGTGATGTGACGCGTAAAAAGAAACTGCTAGAAAAACAAAAAGCGGGTAAAAAGCGTATGAAGCAGGTGGGCAGTGTTGAAATTCCCCAGTCTGCGTTTTTAGCGGTGCTTAAAGTCGATAATTAAATAGTTAAACTGGTGATGCATGGATATTAATTTTCCTCTCATATTAATGTGCTTGGTGGGCGGTGGTGCCGCGATATGGATTGCGGATGTGCTGTGGTTTAGCAAACAGCGCGCACCCGATCAAAAGGAACCCGCATTAGTTGAAAATGCTAAGTCGCTAACACCGGTGCTGGCGCTGGTATTTGTGATTCGCTCGTTTATGTATGAGCCGTTCCAGATTCCCTCGGGGTCTATGGAGCGCACTTTACTGGTCGGTGATTTTATCCTAGTAAACAAATACACTTATGGTATTCGGCTGCCGGTTTGGCGAACCAAGGTTTTTGATATTAACCAGCCGCAGCGTGGTGATGTGATGGTATTCTTTCCGCCGCACAAAGACCAATACTATATCAAGCGCGTGATTGGCCTTCCCGGTGACCTGGTGCAGTATAAAGACAAGGTACTCACGATTAATGGTGAGATACAGCAGCAAACACCACTGCCGGGTAAAAAGCGTTCGCTGTTTAGCCAAAGCATGGAGCAATTGGGTGACATAGAGCACGAAATTCAAGTCAATTTGGCCAGCCAGCGCAATGACGATATTTCGGTGCGTGTGCCCGCCGGTCATTACTTCATGATGGGTGATAACCGCGATAACAGCCAGGACAGCCGCTCCTGGGGCTCGGTGGCTGAAGAGCGTATCGTCGGCAAGGCTGTGGCAATTTGGATGCATAAGGAGCCAGGCTGGAATATACCGACTTTTTCCCGCGCAGGTTCATTTAAATAGCCCTATTTGAACTAAACTTTATCCAAGCAAACAACGATAAAGCCCAGGTTCAATGGGGTTATTAAGCAGGTTAAAAGATGAGCAATCGAGCATTGAGTCAGCAGCGACTGAGGGCGCACCGTTTTTTTGCATCGCCACGCCGACAGCAGGGTCTGTCATTAATCAGTGTGATATTCATTATGGCCATCGCAGGGTTACTATTAACCTGCGTATTAAAAATGCTGCCGGTTTATATTCAAAGCTGGAACGTGCAGGGGGTCCTCGACGGCATACGGGAAGAACAAACAAGCAAAGCGCTGGCATTTACCAAAAGCGAAGTGCGTAGCCTGTTAAGCAAGCGCCTAAATATTAACCAGATTTCGGTGGTAGATGGCAGGCAGTTTGAATTGGAAAAAACCGCCGATGGTTTAAGTATCAGTGCCGAATACGAAGTGCGTGAAGCTCTGCTGGCCAATATCGATGTGGTAATGAAATTCAATAACAGCGTTATGCTGCCAGCCAGGTAAGCGCGGGCGTGGCTAAGAGTGACTGTTAGTTAAGTTGGTTGCGATACGGTTTGGCAGGTAAAAAGTATGCGCAGTAAACTCATGCGCTAAAACATTTATGCGAAAAGAGACCAGTGATCTTTTGAATGTCCCAGATTAAAGCCACATTATTGCGCAAGCTCCAGGATGCGATTGACTTTCAGTTTAAGGATACTGAACTGTTGGAGTTGGCTCTAACACATAAAAGTAATGGGGCCCCTAACAATGAGCGTTTAGAGTTTCTTGGTGACTCACTGCTCAATGCTATTGCTGCAGAGGCACTCTACACGCGGTTTGAAGATGTTCCTGAAGGCGTTATGACCACAGCGCGTTCGCAGCTTGTCAAAGGTAAAACCCTGGCTGAAATCGGTTTCATGCTAGAGCTCGACAAATTAATGATACTGGGTATGGGCGAGCGAAAAAATGCGCCTACAGTTAAGCACTCTATTGTTGGTGATGCCGTTGAGGCATTAATAGGCGCAGTTTACGTAGATAGTGATTTCGAAACCTGCCAGCGTATTGTGTTGCAGTTTTTGACGGCGCACTTAGAGCAAGTATCACTGGTGCCAGAGTATAAGGATGCCAAAACCCTGCTACAGGAATTAATGCAGTCCAAGCATTTGTCACTGCCCAGTTATCGGTTGCGAGACATTGAAGGCCCAGGGCACCAGCAGTACTTTCGGGTTGAATGCAATGTTGAATTAAATTCGGCCTCGGCAATGGGTGAAGGGTTTAGTCGCCGTGTGGCGGAACAAAACGCAGCGTTAAAAATACTAAAGCAATTCAATTATACCGAAGGTGATGTGATTACCAAAGACAGTGGTTCAAAATCAAAGCGAGCCGGTGATGCAGACGCTGCGCGTAAAAAATCATGACGACCAATGAATCTGAATTTTGTGGTTATGTCGCCTTACTGGGCAGGCCCAATGTGGGCAAGTCGACATTATTAAATCATCTGCTTGGGCAAAAAATCAGTATTACCTCACGCAAGCCGCAAACCACCCGTCACCGCATCGTTGGCATTGATACTCGCGATGAATATCAAACTATTTTTGTCGATACCCCGGGTCTTCATCAAACCCAAACCAACGCCATGAATCGCTATATGAATCGTGCGGCGTCCAGTACCATTAACGATGTAGACGTTATAGTCTTTATTGTCGATCGCCTGAACTGGACCGAAGAAGACGAGCTGGTGGTTAAAAGCCTTAAGCATGCTGATGCGCCTATTATATTGGTAATTAATAAGGTCGACCGCATTGTAGAAAAAAATCGCTTGTTGCCGCATATCCAAACGCTGTCTAGCCATTTAAGCTGGGCTGAAGTTATACCACTGTCGGCAAAAAGTGGTGACAATGTCGATTCACTACGCGCGGCAATTAACAAGCGTTTGCCGCAGCGCGAACACTTTTATGATGCAGATCAGATTACCGATCGCAGTGAGCGCTTTTTGGCGGCAGAGTTGATTCGTGAAAAGTTAATGCGCCAATGCGGTGATGAACTGCCGTATCAGGTAGCCGTTGAAATTGAGCAATACAAATTGATTAACAACGTGGTTCATATCGATGCGTTAATTTGGGTTGAGCGCGACGGCCAGAAAAAAATTATTATTGGTAAATCCGGCGAGCAAATAAAAAGAATTGGTACCGATGCGCGTAAGGATATTGAAATTATGACTGATCAAAAGGTCATGCTAAAGCTGTGGGTTAAGGTCAAGGGCAGCTGGTCTGACGACGAGCGTATGCTTAAAAGCCTGGGCTATGAAGATTAACTAAGCAAGTCCGGGCTGGTATTTGCATGAACGCGCCACTACACCACTGCTTTTTACTGCACCAGCGACCCTATCGCGAAACCAGTGTTATTGTCGATTTACTCACCCAAACCGAAGGCCGTGTTAGCCTGGTATGCAAAGGTGTTCGCAGTTCAGGAAATAAAGCTGCGGGGCTGCGCAGCGTATTACAACCCTTTGCCAGGCTTGCTATCAGTTGGTCGGGTAAGTCGGCGCTTAAATCGCTACGCAGTGCTGAAGTGTTACGATCATCGCCACAATTCTCCCAACATCAACTCTATGCAGCGCTTTACCTCAATGAATTACTCATGCGGTTGTTTCAGCATGGCGAGCTGCAAATGGATCTGTTTGACGAATACCAGCACGCGATTGAACAGTTAACTCGGGTTGAGGCTGGTAATCAGTTGGCCACCGAGCAAGCATTGCGGCGTTTTGAATTTGGCTTATTGGCAACGCTGGGGTTCGAAGTCGATTTTCATCACGACAACTTATCGGGTGAGGCTATAGCGAGCAATAAGCATTATGTGTATCAGGCGGAAACGGGGTTTACCTGCGTAGCTGAGGATGTCGGCAATAACAGTGAAGCTAACGACTATGCTGAAGGACAGGGTAGCGATTTGGACCGACCGCGTCAGCGTCACATGATTGATACTGTGGCCGGTGCACATATTATTGCATTGCAGCAGCAGGATTACCGTGATGCTGCGGTACGAAAACTGGCAAAAAAAATTATCCGCATTGCGCTGGCACCGCATTTGGGTGATCGACCGTTAAAAAGCCGCGAATTTTATGCGCGCTCTTAGCGCTGTGTTCTAGCCGGCAAACATAATATCCAGGTCGTGCTGGTGGCTCCATTCAAGCAGTGCCTGTATTTGTTCACGAACCTGAGTCAGGCTAGCGTCAATCTTACTTTGCTGGTTGGTGTTGATGCTTGCACTATCAGTTCGTTCACTTTGTATCAACTTAAGCGTGCTTTCGCAGCGATTTAGGCAGTATTTTAAGCGCCTGGCACCTGTCATGGCGGCTGCACCGTTTAGCTGGTGAACGTGATCAATAAGGGTGTTAAGGTCAGTAGCTGTGTTGCTTGGCGTTAATTCGTTATTTATCTGTTGTAGTTCTTCAATCAACATTTGAAATATACGCTTGGCGACTGTGGGCTTACCAGAGGCGCGATCAAGCGCGTATTCTAAATCAAAAATAACCACGTTATCCATATCGCTTTGGCTATCAACAGAATCTTCTCTGTTAGACTTGTTGTTGCCTATCGTGTTATTGCTTGTCGTATTCTTGGCCGTATTTTTAACATCGTTGTAGCCAAATAAACTGTTACCCAGTGCCATTATCTGCTGGCGCTCTACGGGCTTATAAATGACTTTATTGAATCCGGCCTTTAGTAGCTTGCGATACTCTTGTTGGCTGGTATGTGCGGTGCAGGCGATAATTGGCGTTGACCGGTACTGTGGTAATTGACGAATTTGCTCTAGTAGCGTAAAGCCGTCCATCGGCTGCATACGAATATCGAGAAAAAGCCAGTCGAACGCCGTTTGCCTGGCTTTTGCGAGCGCGTCCTGACCATTTAACGCGCTTACCACTTCACATTGGCAGCCGCTGATTAACATTGCCAGTAATTCAATATTGCTGGGGTTATCGTCAACAATTAATGTCTTTTTGCCGGTCAGGTGTTCGCTGGCCGCAGCGCGCGATAGCCCGGCTTCAAGTGATTCAGGCGAGGAAGGCGGCGATTGCTGATTGTTATTGCGCTTAAATAACGACTCAATATAAAACGGCCCGTTAATTACTTTGATATTAGGTTTAGCAAGCAATTGTTGCTCGCTAAGGCTCAGTGCTATTGGCGTATAAATCACCCATTGCCTCGTTGATTTCACCAGCGCAGTGTAAAGTGGCCCACTGGCGCTGTTAATGGCTTCAAGCTGGGGCCTGTTAATACAGGCTACAGTGATATCTGTGGGGTTATTCTCGTTGTTGATATTACTGCTTGATTGTTGCCGAGTCAGGCCTTCGATATCACTGACCGAAAAACTGGCACCAAAGGGTTGTAGTCGTTTGACCAGGTTGTCTGCGGTGGCTTGATAATCCGACCCAATATGTATGTTTGTCGGTATATCGGTAGTGGCCCAGTGCGCCTTTGTTTGGGGGGCTGACGACTGTTTAACCGGCAGGCGAATATGAAAACAGCTGCCGCGATTTAGCTCGCTATCAAGTTCCAGTGTGGCGCCCAGTTTATGCAGTATGGTTGCTACAATTGATAGCCCCAAGCCCAAACCCAAACCGGGGTTTTGATCGGGGGCGTTGCGTTGTGGGTCTTCAGGGTGATCATTGCTGGCAGGGTTTGCATGGCTGACAAATGCGGTAAATATGCTTTCGCGCTGTGCGTTACTAATGCCGATGCCGGTATCCTCAATATCGATAAGCAAGGCCTTATTGTCTTGCTTGTCGAAATCAAATTTAGCGGCAATACTAATATGCCCGTATTCAGTGTAGCGAATAGCATTAACCAGCAGGTTAGAAATCACCTGTCGTAGTCGTAGCGGATCGGTTTCTATCTGGCAATCTTTGAGGGTGTCAAATGCTGTTAATAGCGTGAGACCCTTGCCCTGTGCTTCATAGGCCATGGTGTTGGCGATGGAAAACAGCAAGGCATAAATATCAGTAGACTGGTAGTTCAATGTGATTGCCCGGTTGTTCTTTATCGAAAAGTCGAGCAGGTCATTGACTAGTGCCGTTAGGTGCAGCGCGTTATCGTTAATCCTTTGCGCGAAATTGTACTGCTGTTGATTGTCGATATTTTTATCCAGGAGTAGTTGCGAAAAACCAACAATA